>CAZYDJ010000027.1:0-1806 GCA_964646035.1 uncultured Fibrobacteraceae bacterium
CCTGACCGTGGGCGGCGCCGAAGTGGGCCGGCTGGCGGTCGTCAGTATCGAGGACACCGGAATGATGGCGCATCTCGGCGACGGCCTGATGTCGGCGCCGGAGGGAACGCCGGCCACAGCGATGGCGGCCGGGGAGTTCGAGGTCCGGCAGGGGATGCTCGAGGGCAGCAACGTCAATCCCATAGATACGCTGGTGGCCATGATCTCGGCCCAGCGGGCTTTCGAAATCGAATCGAAGATGGTCCAGGCCGCCGATCGGACCCTCGACAAGTCGGTCAACGAACTCGGCAGCCAGGTCTGAACAAGGACGGTTAGATAATGATTCGAGCAATGAGTACCGCCGCTTCGGGAATGAAGTCCCAGCAGACCAACATCGACACGATCGCCAACAACCTGGCAAACGTGAATACGGCCGGCTACAAGAAGAGCCACGTCGAGTTCCAGGATCTGCTTTACGAGTCGGTCGCTCCGACCGGCCGCGGATCCGGCCTCGCCGATCCGACCCGCATCGAGGTCGGCCACGGCGTCAAGATGGTCGGCACCAACAAGGTGTTCTCCCAGGGGCTGGTCCAGGAGACCGCCAATCCGCTCGATCTGATGATCGAGGGCGACGGCTTCTTCCAGATCGGACTGCCCGACGGCACCATCGCCTACACTCGCGACGGCAGCTTCAAGATGGATGCCGAGCGCAACATAGTGACCACTTCCGGTTATCTCATCGAGCCCCAGATCCAGATCCCGATCGACGCCACCGACATCTCCATAGCTCGCGACGGCACCGTTTCGGTCCTGCTGCAGGGAGACGACACTACGGTCCAGGATCTGGGCCGGATCGAGCTGGCGAAATTCCCGAACGTGGGCGGATTGAGCAGCCGCGGCGGCAACCTGTTCACCGAATCGCCGGCCAGCGGCACTCCGTTGATCAGTTTCGCCGGTGAGGAAGGAATGGGCGAACTGACCGCCGGCTTCCTTGAGATGAGCAACGTCGAGACCGTCGAGGAACTGGTCAGCATGATCGCCGCGCAGCGGGCATACGAGCTCAACTCGCGCACCATCACGGTAGCCGACGACATGATGCAGACAGTCAACCAACTCCAGAGGTGATCCGTTGTCCGAACGCGCCGCCAAAATCGTTTCGCGGATTGTGATGACGGTCAGCCTGGCCGCCGTGCTGCTGCTGATGCCCGGACTCGGCGGGGCCTGGACCCTGACCATGGCCGACACGGTGCGGGTCGCGGCGGGCGAGGCCCGTCTGGCCGATTTTTCGAGCACTCCGGTCCCCGCGGCCGCGGCCGACATCCTGGTCGTTTCCGGGGGCAGTCCCGGCACCGGATCGACGGTATCGCGGGGAACCCTGTTGCGGCATCTGGTCCGCGCCGAGCTGGCCCGCGACGTACGCTTCGCCGGCGCCGAGAATTGCCGCGTGGTATTCGCAGGCGAGCGAATCGACATCTCTGAAATGGCCGACCGTCTTCGCGCGGAGCTGGCCGAATTGCTTCCCCAGGCGTCGCCCGGAGCGCCGGCGACGTGGTGTGGTCTGGACGGCGACCTCCCGCGTTTGACCGTCGCCGAGGACTGGCGCCTGGAAATTATCGAACCCCGGCGACTCGAGCCGGGGCGCAACCTCGTGCGGGTCCGGATCGACGATGGCGATCGAGCCTCCCGTTTTACCGCCACGGTGATCTGTCATCTCTTCGGAGAAGTGGCCCGGGCCAGGACGAAGCTCGAACGCGGCGAACTGCTGGGAGTCGACTCTTTCACCTGGGAGTGGACCGACCTGGCGACCGTCGACCGATCCCTGGTCGT
>CAZYDJ010000027.1:1816-9236 GCA_964646035.1 uncultured Fibrobacteraceae bacterium
GGCCGGGAAGCCCTGGCCGGGATGTCGGCGGCGGCGGCCCTGGCGGCCGGCGATCCGCTGCGCACGGCGGCGATCTGCCGCACGCCCCTGGTCGTCCAGGGCGATCCGGTCGAATTGGTCCTCAGCCGCGGCGGTGTGGCGGTCAGCGTCGCCGCGCACGCGCGACAGAACGGGCATCGCGATCAGATGATCACGGTGCGCAACGATCTCAACGGCAAACTGGTCAGCGGCCGCGTGGTGGGCCCGGGCCGGGTCGCCTGGAAAAGGTGAGCATGATGGCGAGAATGCACGGCGGCGCGACCGCCTTCCTGTTGACGGTTTTGACGCTTACGGCCATGGCCGGGACCGTCCGCGCCAACGAGCCGCTGGTCGACCTCGAGAGCGGCAGGTCGCTGGTCAGCAACATCAAGGCGCATCGGGTGGGCGACATCATCACCATCCTGATCGTCGAGAGCACGACGGCCAACGCCACCTCGAAAACCAACGCCAACGAGAAGAACGAGATGAGCGGCGGACCCGGACTGGGCTTCCTCGACGTCATCAACGCCTGGGGCCTGGACACCGAGAACAAATACACCGGCAACGGCAGCACCAATCGCACGGGCAATCTCCAGGCGGAGCTGACTGTCCGCATCGCCGAAGTGCTGCATAACGGCGACTTCGTGCTGGCCGGCAACCGGATGGTGGAGATCAACGGCGAGCGCCAGTTGATCGAGATCAGCGGCGTCTGCCGGTCGCGCGACATCCAGCCGAACAACACAATCCTTTCGACGTTCATCGCCGACGCCAGGATCGCCTACAACGGAAACGGTCCCATCAACAGCGCCAGCGAGCCGGGCCTGGTCACCAAACTCTTCAACTGGCTCTTCTAGGACGGGGGAACCGATGGAACGCAAGTATTTCTGGTGGCTGGTGGGAGGATTGCTCTTCGCCTCGCTGATCTACGCCGCCGCCGAAGCCGAACCGCTGTCCCGGGTGAAGGACCTGGCGGCGCTGGACGGCAACGATTCCGAACCCCTGCTCGGATACGGCCTGGTGGTCGGCCTGAACGGGACCGGCGACGGCCAGAGCACGGAATTCACCGTCAATTCCCTGGCCGCCATGTTGGAGCGTCTCGGGGTCAGCGTGCCGCAGGAAAGCATCAAGCTGAAGAACGTGGCCGCGGTGCTGGTCACCGGCAAGCTGGATCCGAACTCATCGACCGGCAGCAGTCTCGACGTGACCGTATCGTCGCTCGGCGACGCGTCCAGCCTCGAAGGCGGCACACTGGTAATGACGCCTCTGAAGGCGGCCAGCGGGAGGGTCCACGCCCTGGCCCAGGGCAGCGTCTCGATCGGCGGCTTCAACATCCGCAGCGGCGCCAACAACTCCTTCCGCAAGAATCACTCTACGGTCGGGATGATCCCCAACGGCGCCAAGGTCACCGAGCGCCTCGACGTCGCCTTCGTCAGCGAGGGCAAGGTCGCCTGGCTGCTGCATCATCCCGATTTCACGACTGCCCAGCGGGTGGCCGACGGTATCGACTCGATGTTCGGCGTCGGGACCGCGATGGCGGTCGACGCCCAGCGCATCGAGGTGAAGGTCCCGGTCGAGTACCTGGACAGTCCGGTCGAGTTCATCGCCCGCATGAGCGAGGTCGGCGCCCGTGGCGACAACGCCGCCCGGGTGGTCATCAACGAACGCACCGGCACGATCATCGTGGGCCAAGGCGTGATGCTGCGCGCGGCGGCGGTCGCCCACGGCAACCTCAAGGTTGTCATCAAGACCCGCTACGACGTTTCGCAGCCCAATTCCTGGAACGAGAGCGGCCGGACCGTGGTCACGCCCGAAGTGCTGACCGACGTCCAGGACCGCCAGGCTTCGGTGATCCATCTGCCAGAGTCGAATACCGTGGCCGACGTGGTCGGATTCCTGAACGAGGTGGGGGCCAGCCCCCGCGACATCATCGCGATCCTGCAGGCTTTGAAGCAGTCGGGATCCCTCCAGGCCGAACTGGTGATCATGTAGGAGGTTTCGTGAAGGTCTCCGCCGGCATCCAACCCACGATGGACCCGCGGTCGCAGGCCGCGGACGTTCGTCTGGGCGATCGGGAGCAGCGTCTGCGCCAGGTGGCGCAGGAATTCGAGTCGCTCCTGATGAACACGCTCTTGCGCTCGATGCGCGAGACGGTGCCGAAGTCCGACCTGATCGATAACGACGGCGAGATCAGCTATTACAACCAGATGTACGACGACGCCCTCGCCCAGCAGACCGCGGGCGGACCGTCCGGGCTGGGCATCGCGGACATGATCGTGAGCCGCTACCTGCCCTACCTGGAAGAGGGGAACGAAGAGGGCGGGGCGCCGGCCGCGCCGCAGGTGCTCCCGGAAAAGGGATTGGCGGAGTATCGGCGGGTGGCGATGCAGCCGGTGTTGGAGCAGGCCCTGGCCGTCCACGATCCGAAGTCGCAACTGCGCGAGCGGGCGGCGGACATCGGCGGCGCGGTAGCCGATTCGCTGAACCGTTTCGAGACCGAGATCCACCAGGCCAGCGCCGAGACCGGAGTCGAACCGGAACTGCTGCTGGCGGTAATGGCCCAGGAATCGGCGGGACGTCCGGACGCTGTTTCCGGCAAGGGAGCCCGGGGGCTGATGCAGTTGATGCCGGCCACGGCCCGCGAGGTCGGGGTCGAGAACATCGACGATCCCGGACAGAACATCCGCGGCGGAGCCCGTTACCTGTCCCGGCTGCGGGATCGGTTCGGCGACCGCCTGGATCTGGTTCTGGCCGGTTATAACGCGGGTCCGGGCTCGGTGAGCCGGGCCGGCGACCGGGTTCCGCAATACCCGGAGACCGAGAATTACGTGAGCAGGGTTTCCTCCCTCTACGACCGTCTCGACGGTCGGGAATTCGCCCATGGGCCGGAAACAATCAACCGATAGCAGGATGGTTTGATCATGCAGGAAGCCGTCGCAGACAAGACGCTGGACAGATCGGACGTGCGTCGGATCAGCGAGCTGTTCGAGACGGAAGTAGGCGCCTACCGGCGGCTCTTGCGTCTGGCGGTACGCCAGAACCGGTACATGAGACGTCACGATGTGGCCCGGCTGGAAGCCAACGCCGCGGAATGGCGCCGCTATCTGCCGGAGGCCGGCCAGGCCAAGCGCCGCCGGGAGAGTTTCCTGGCTTCGCTGGCGCTCGGCAGGGGATTGCCGCCGGAGTCGGTGACCATGCCCAGGCTGGTGGAGCTGGCGTGTCCCGCGGGACGCAGGGAATTGGGAGCAGCGGTCGCCAGCTGGCAGAACACCTGCGCCGACCTGCACCGGCAGAATTCGATGAACGGGTTGCTGGCTCGTTTCTGCATCGACCTGATCCAGGACGAAACCACCTTGTTCCGGGACGGAGTGACCGGCCATCCGGCTGGATGCTACGGCGAGGACGGCGCACCGGCGCTGGCCGCGAACCCGGGTGTGATCGAGCGCAAGGCCTGATACGGAGGTACCGGGGATGAGCCTCAACAGCATCATGAACACGAGCCTCAGCGGGATGAACTACGCCCGCACGGCTCTCGAGACGACGAGCCACAACATGGCCAACGTCAACACTCCCGGCTTCAGCCGGCAGAAGGTGGATATCACCACCATGCCCGGCGTCCAGATGAGCTACGGCGTCCTGGGATCGGGGACTTTGATCACCGGCATCAGGCGTCAGACCGACCAGATGCTGATCTCGCAGTACCGGGACCAGCAATCTCTGCTGTCCGGTTACGAGCAGATGGATCAGACGCTGCAGAACGTCGAGACGATCTTCGGCTCGGTCGACAACAATCATATGGGTAATGCCCTGAACGACTTCTTCACTGCCTGGAGCGATCTGGCTTCGCCGCCGGTGAACGATTCCACGCGGCCGGCGGTGATCAACGCGGCCCGGACCCTGGTTGCGGATATCCAATCCACCCATGCCCAGCTCGCCGACCTGGAAGCCTCCCTGAACGCCCAGATGATCGATCAGGTCGGCACCCTGAACAACATGCTCGACGGCGTGGCCGAGTTGAACCGCCAGATCCTGGCAACGGAATCGCATCAGGTGACGGCCAATGATCTGCGGGACCAGCGGGACGAGTTGTTGGTCGCGATCTCTGCGATCACCAGGGCCGATGTCATGGAACGCGAAGACGGCACCGTGGACGTCTCCCTCGGGGGCCGGACCATGGTCTCGCGCGATATGGCGAGCAACCTTACGATCATCAAGGATCCGGCCTCGGGAACCCTGCGGGTCACTCCGGAGGGATCGCGCGACGAGATCGCCTTGAGCGACGGCTCCCTGGCGGGCCTGGTCCTGGCCCGGGACACCCAGGTCTCCGATGCCCGTGAAGCCCTGGACGTGTTGGCCGCCGATCTGATCGATCAGGTCAACGAACTCCATCGCCAGGGTCGCAGCACCGGCGGCGGCGGATTGAATTTCTTCACCGGCGAAGGTGCCGCGGATATCGCCCTGAGCACCGCGCTCGCCGACGATCCCACCTTGATCGCGATTTCCCGCTCCGGGCTGGCCGGCGACACCGATCTGGCCCGCGAGATCGCCGATCTTTCCCTTGCCGCGCCGGACGGGGGCAAGAGTGTCGTCGCCCGCTACGACTCGCTGATCGTGGATCTGGCGTCCAGCGTTTCGACGGTCAGGTTCCAATACGAAACCCAGACCCAGGTGGTCGATTCCGTTGCCACCCGGCTGGAAAGCGTCCGCGGCGTCAACACCGATGAGGAGGCTGCGAACCTCATGCGGTACCAAAACGCCTATGAGGCCGCGGCACGAGTCGTGCAAGTGGTTCAGCAGATGTTCGATACGCTGCTCAACATGGTCTAGCGGAGGCAGACGATGCGAGTCACCGACAACATCATGAATTCCAACCTCGTGCGGCGGATGCAGTTCAGCCAGCTGAGGATGATGAATTTGCAGACCCAGGCGGCCACCACCCGGCGAATCAACGATTTCGCCGATGATCCGGCCGGATTGGGCATGGTGCGCCGCTACGAGGCGATGCTGCAGCAGAACACCCAGTTCCAGCGCAACGTCACCCGCGGCCGCACGATCGTCGACGCCACCGATACGGCCCTGCAGGCCATGAACGACGCCGCTGTCCGAGCCACCGAGTTGGCTCTCGGCCAGAGCACGGGCACCGCGACGAATTCGACCATGGGCTTCGCGGCCCTGGAAGTGCAGTCCATCATCGACGAGATGCTGGCCCTGGCCAACAGCCAGGTCGACGGCAGCTATATCTTCGCCGGCCAGCGCACGAACGTTTCTCCGTTCGTGATGTCCGCGACCGGAGAGGTGGTCTACCAGGGCGATGACGGCGATATGACCAGCCGGATCGGACCGAATTCCGAGCTGGTGCTGAACGTCCCGGGCAACGAGTTGCTGGGCTACAGCATGGCCCAACTCGTCGGCGCGGCGGATCTATCGCCGAACCTGGTCGGATCCGACCGTCTGGATGACATCAACGGCGGCGCCGGCTGGACACCGGGCGCGATCATGGTCACCGATTCGTCCGGGATGGCGAAGATCCTCAACATCACCGGAGCGGGGACCGTCCAGGACATCCTGACAATCCTGAATACGAGCGGCCTCTCGGCTTCGATCACGCCTGACGGCAGCGGCATCCAGGTCGTGGATCCCGGCGGCGGCCCCTTGACCCTGACCGACCTCGGCTCGGGCCGGGCCGCGGAGACATTGGGCATAGCCGGATCGTCCAACTCGGGCACGATCAACGGCTCCGACATCCGCACCGTGCCGATGGCGGGCACGACCCTGGCCGCCATCCCTTCGTTGAACGGATCGCTGCCCCTGGGCTCGATCATCGTCGAATCGGGCGGCGTCCAGGTCGTGATCGATCTCTCGTCCGCGACCGATCTCGGCGATATCGAAAGCATCTTCGAGGCCGAGGTGACCGCCGGCGGCCTGCCCGCGATGGATATGACATTCGGACCGGGTGGATTGAGAGTCACGAGTTCGGTTTCGACCCCGTTCACGATCCGGGACGACATCACCGGCGGCACCGCGACATTGCTCGGCATAGCCGGCGACGGCGGCGCCAATGATGTATTCCGGGGTCTCGAGAACCTGAAGGAATCCCTCGAGGCGCACGACCAGGAAGGTGTCCGTTCGGCCATGTTCGCCCTGCAGTCGGCGCAGGACCATCTGCGGGGGTTGAACGTGGTGGCCGGCGGCAAGTCGACGATGCTCGATTGGGCGGATACCACTCTTTCGGACCGGGGCCTCGAGTTGCAGACAAGTCTTTCGATGATTCGCGACGCCGATCTCACCCGCGTCGCTACCGATCTGAGTCAGGCCGAAACCGCTTATCAGGCCAGTCTGGCAGTGTCCAGCACCCTGATGCGCATGAGCCTCTTCGATTATCTCTAGTCCATGGGGGTTGCTGAAATGAGCGATCGAACCGCCACACTCGAACCTTTGACCGCCGGCAAAGCCATCGGCGGACGTCGTCGTGGCGAAGATAGGGTCATCACCCTGCCGATGGGATTGGTGGGTCTTCCGGATCTCAAGCGTTGGATCATCAAGGAGATGGACCCGCCGTTGCCCCTGCGCTGGTTGGCGTCCCTGGACCGGCCGGGATTCCGGGTGCCGGTCGCAACTCCTGATATCTACACCGACAATTATGATTTCGAGATGCCGGCCGACGCCAAGCGGCTGCTCGGCGTATCAGCCGTGTCCCGCCCGGCGGTTCTGATAATTTCCACGATCCATCCCGGCGGGGACCGCATTACCGGCAACCTCACGGCTCCGCTGCTGATCGATCCCGGCACCAGGATCGGGTTGCAGACCGTCCTCGAAGACCGTAACTACAGTCTCAGCACCAATATGGATGTGGAGAAGTTCCGTGTCGTTCTGGCGCGGATGCGTCGTGAGAGTCGGGAAGGAGCCCGAGTCGCAGCTCTGTTGGGGCAGGTTGAGCTTGCACGCAAGGCCCAGACAGTGGATGATCTGGCCATCGAAATTTAGGTGGCGGAATCCGGGTACTTATGTGCTAGAGTCCTGGTTGGGCCCTCTGCGCCGGCTGACATGGAGGTCACGTGCTCATACTGAGTCGCAAGCGGAATGAACGGATCATGATCGGTGATGACATATCGATCATGATCGTCGATATACGCGGCGATCAGGTCCAGATCGGCATCGACGCCCCCCGTTCCATTCCCGTGCATCGTCATGAGATCTATGAAGAGATCAAGAAGATCACGATGAAGGCGGCCGATTCCGGCCAGCCCGACGTCGGCAAGCTGCAGCGCAAGCAGCGGCCGGACCAGGCCGATGAATCGGGTGAAGACGATAAGGAAGAGAAGGACTGATCCGGACGGTGCGGAAAAATTGAATGGATTCGCTGATCAGGCCCGGCTATCGAAGCGCCGGGCTTTTTGTTTGCCCG
>CAZYDJ010000027.1:9336-21076 GCA_964646035.1 uncultured Fibrobacteraceae bacterium
GCCTTTGCCCGTGCCCGCGCAGCGGTGTCCGCGCAACCGGGTCAATTCGCTTCCGGTTCCGGCCAGTTGCAGGCAGAGACGCTCCTCCAGTTCGGCGTCCTGCTGACTGACCTCTGCCAGGGCTTCGCGCAGGGGAGGCTCGAGATGGTCTTCGTCGCTGTTTTCGCCGATCAGTTTGGCCAGCATACGCCCCCGCTCATCGATCAGCATCGAACAGAGTTCGAGATCGTCTCTGGCGAGGGCCTGGCCCATGGCGCGGGTCAGGGCGATCAGGTTGTTGAAGTTGGAGCTCATTTTCTAGACCGACAGGCTGAGTTTACGTTCTTCGGAGTCCGCATTCTCGGCGGAAACATCCTCTTTCGCCTGGGCTGGAGCAGGATCCGGGCCGGGCCTCGTCGTTTCCGGCTTAACTGCTTTCTTTGGGTGCGGATGCGACGGAATCCGGCTCCATGCCTCGTGCATCGGCTGCAGCACCCGGAGAGAGTTTTCGATATGACCCGGCTGATTATCGATCTGGCAGGCCAGATTCTCCTGGAAGACGAAGTCGTAGAGGGCGTCCAGCCGCTCGACCAGAACCGCGTCGTGCTTGGGCTCCAAAGCGTGTCTCAACTCGCTGATGATGGCCTGGGCGTTGTTGATCTGACGGTTCTTCTCCGGGAGATTCCCCTCGTCCAGCGCGGCTCTGGCCAGCCGCAGATAACGCATGGCCCCTTCGTAGAGCATGACTATCATCTTCCCCGGTCCGGCGGTATGGACCGCCGTTTCCTGGTACTGGCGAATTCCCTGGGCTCGTAGCATCGGGCGCTTCCCTTCCCGGTCAGTCACTGTTGCTCAGATTGCCGAGATACTGGGTTAGATATGAGCTCTGGACGTTGAGTTGGGCGATTATCGATTCCATCGCCGTGAATTTGGCCGCGAGCAGGGTTTCGTAGTTCGAGACGCTCAACTCGTAACGCTCGATCGAATCCTCGGCGTTTTCGATCCGAGCGTCGAAGCCTTCGGCCGCCAGCTTGAACCGGCCGTCGATCGAGTCGGTCATCGCATCGATCATCCCCTCCACGCGGTCCATCACGCCCTCGTTCTCGCCGATTCCGGCGAAGAGATCCCGTACCGCGATGAAATCGCCGGCCACGGACTCGTTGAAGGTATCCAACTCGAATTCGAGCAGGTTGCCGTCGCCGAGCGAAAGGCCGACCTGCGACAACATGGCCACGTTGCCGGTGGCCGCGGTGACGGGGGAGGACATCCAGGTGGCTACCTGGGAGCTGACGTCCCGCAGCAGGGCATTACCGCGCAGGATGCCGCCTTCGGCGCTCTGGGTCTCGATGAACGAGTAGAGATCGTTGTAGGCGTCGACCAGGGACTGGACCTGATCCTCGAGCAGGGTCGGATCGGTGGCCACGTCGAGTGTCAACACGGTGCCGGGCTCGGCGCCCTGCAGGTCCAGGGTAACGCCCTGGATGGCGTTGGCGATGGTGTTGGTCTGGGATGAGATGGTCAGGGTGTCGATGACGACTTCGGCGTTCGCGGCGGCGGTGACCGTGTTCAGGGTCAGGCCCGCTCCGCCGGAAAGACCGCCGGCGCCCACGTTGAATGTGGAGTCCGTTCCGGTTTCTTCGGCGGTCAATACGAGATGATAGCCGCCGGTCTCGGAGCCGTCGTACATGATGGTGGCATAGACCGCGGCGCCGGAAGCGTTGATCGCGTCGCGGACGTCGGCGAGACTGTTGGCACCGGCTTCGAGCACTATGCTCACTGATTCGCCGCCGCTGCCGATGCTCAGCAATCCGGTGCCGACCTCGGTGAGCAGGCTGTCGAAGCCCTGGGACATATCCTTCTGGGCCGCCGCCAACGAGTTCACCGTCATGTCGAAGCTGCCGGGCATCGCAGTGCTGCCGGCGGTGGCCGACACCAGGGCCTCGTTGCTGGAAATGGCCGAGAGTGAGGCGAATTCCTGGGGGTCGTCCAGGTCCGCCGCGGCGAGCCGCAGGGCCTCCACCCGGGCCTTGAGCTGTTCGGTGGCGGTCTGCTGGGCCTGCCAATTCTGGATCGTGGCTTCCAGCCGGTAGATCGGCTGGCGTTTGATCTCCAGCAGTTCGGAAATGATGCTTCCGGTATCGATCCCCGAAGCAAGTCCGCCAAAGCTGATCGTACTCATGTCGTTCCCCCCGGAATGACGTGCCGGCGGCGGATCACGCTAACGCGATCCGCCGCCATTGATGACTCGATTACCGCTGCAGCAGCTGCAGGGCATAGGAAGGAGTCATGTTCGCCTGGCTCAACACCGAGATGCCGGCCTGCTGCAGAACCTGCTGGCTGGCCAGATTGGCGCTCTCGATTGCGATGTCGGCGTCGCGGATCCGAGAATTCGCGGCAGACATGTTCTCGACCGAGTTGGCGATGCTTCGCTGGGTCGACTCGAGCCTGTTCTGGGCCGCGCCCAGGGCCGCGCGGGCGCCGCTGACAGTATCGATAGCCGTCTCGATGGCAGTGATGGCCGCCAGCGGGTTGGTGTTGTCCGCGCCGGTCAGGTCGGTCGCGTTCAGAGAGAGACCAGTGGCGTCCATGTCGGCGGACAGGTTGATGTCGATCTGGTCGCCGGCGCCGGTGCCGAGGCCGACCTGGACCGACAGGGTGGCCGCCGAGCCGTCCAACAGATTGGTCCCGTTGAACTGGGCGGAATCACTGATCCGGGTGATCTCGGTCAGCAGCGTCTGGTACTCCGTATCGAGATACCCGCGCTCGGTGGCGCCCAGGGTCTCGGTGGCGGATTCCTGGGCCAGCTGACGCAGGCGAATCAGGATGCTGCTGACTTCGTCGAGGGAACCCTCGGCGATCTGGACCATGGAGATGCCGTCGCCCGCGTTGCGCGAGGACTGCTCCAGGGCTCGGATGTCCGCCTTGAAGTTCTCGCTGATCGCCAACCCCGCGGCGTCGTCGCCGGCGCGGTTGATCCGCAAGCCAGAACTCAGGCGCTCCATCGTCTTGTTCAGCGCGCTGGTCGTATTGGCCAGTTGACGCTGAGCGTTGAGCGAGGAGATGTTGGTGTTGATGCGCATAACTGTGGATCCTCCTTGAATTGTACCGACGTCCATGCCTGAGGTTCTTCTCGCGGCCTTGGACTGCTCCCGACCAGGTTCCCGCTTTGGATTTCTCCCATTCTGGTCCTGGCCACTTGCTGATCCCGGTTTCCCCAGATCGTGGAACCGGATGGAACGGCTAACGCGTCTATCGACCTGCTCCGCGCAGACCTTTAGGTTTTTGTGGATATTAATTGTCGAAATGCTTGAGTGTCTCTTCATCCGACCGGAGCGTGGTCGGGAACCGCCCATTGCGGCTGCGGGAGTACGGACGAGCGCGCGGAGCGGATCGAGAGGCGCATCACATCACTATCTATATATGGAGTGGTTGAACAATTTAAGCGTATCCGATAAGAAAAAATCAAAAAACTTACCCAAACGTACTAAAGATTTCTGGCCGGGAGTCGAAATATGTTTTCAGGAACGGCGATAAATCGGCAGGCTTGCCAACGGGTATCGAGATTGCTAGTCTGCCGGTGGATCGTAGCTTCGGCTCGGGATCGTAACCGGGTCCAATACCGGAAGGAATTCCATGGCGACGAATAAGATTGATCGCTCCCTGAATCTGCAGTCCAAGATGCTGCAGAATTTTCAGCAGGCTTCTCGCACCGACGCCCAGAAGAACGGTGACATCGCCCGATCCGCAGCCGCCGGCTCCAACGCCGCCGATGCGGTTCGTTCCGGGGAGAAGCTGGAAATATCCGATTCCGCCCACAAGCTGTCTGAAATGCGGGGTTTGCTCGATGCGGGCAAGGTGGCCCTGGCCAAGGAGCCGGATATCCGCGAGGATCGCGTAGCCGCGGCCAAGCAGCGGATCAGCTCCGGACATTATGATGAACCAAGTGTCAGAAGCCGTTTCGCGGAGAATCTGGCGGCGACTTTGGAGAAGATCGGCAACTTCATCGGTTGACATATTCCTGCAAGCTTCGAATCTGGACCCGCAAACGAGATTGCGGGTCCTTTTCGTTTGTCTCTATTTATCCTTGCAGACCCTGGTAAGAAAATTTACACTTGAGTAGCAATAAACCTCGGCAGAGCCTTATCACGGATGATGGGAAACAGTTAACCAATGTCAGTTACCTCAGATTTCGCCCTTTTAGCAGATCTGCCTTCGGCAACCGTCCTGGTGGGCCCGGATGACTGGGAAGGCGCCGGCGATCTGTTGTTGGAGGCTGACGCTTCTTCTCTTTCCGCGGTTTTACCGGCCGAGGGGCAGCCCACGGGTGTGATCGTCCTGCTCCATGGCGGCCATCTGAATGTCGCCGCCGGGCCCGCCGCCGCCGCCGAGTGTCTGGAAGTCCTGCGCGACCTGCCTCGCGACACCTTGCCGGTCCTGCTGTTCGATGAGATGTCTGGCTCCACCTGCGCCCGCTTGTTCCGTTGCGGCCTTTTCGACGCCTTGCAGGTCCCCGCTTCGCCGCAACGCTGGAATGAAGTTTTGGATCGCGCCGATCGCCGTCTGTCGGCGATTGCCCAGCGCCGCAGCCTGCTCAAGGAAACCGCCGCCACCAGTCGTCTGCTGCGGGAGCATCGAGAGCGTCTGGCCATGGAGTCGGCCCAGGTCGGCGAACGTCTGGCGGCCACCCAGGAGCGCCTCGAACTGGTGAACCGGGAACTCACCGACCACATGGCCCAACTGTCGCTGCTCTACAAGTTCGGCCGCGAGTTGAGCTCGGCGGCCAACTGGGACCGCACCCTCGAGAACATCCTCGAGAATCTCTCCGGTTTCGTCTGCGCCGCCGGCGCCGCCCTGGTTCTGCGTCCGGCGCCTGACGCTCCGTTCTCTCCCCGGCGGACCTTCTGCTGGGAGGACTCGACCTGGGACAAGATCAATCGGCGCCTGGAAGTGGAGAGGCAGCGGCGGCGGGGTGCCGGGGAACCGCTGTCCGGAGCGTTCACCATTGCAACCGACACGACCGCCGAAGACGGTTCCGCGGCGCCGGTGACCGCCTTGCCCCTGGAATACCAGGATATCTGCCTCGGCTATCTGATGCTCCTGGATTTCGATCCCGCTGCCGGCGGCGAGCGGTTCATGCCTTTCCTGCAGGCGGTCCAGGTGATCATCGCCGAAGAGGTGGCGTCGGCGCAGATGCTGGACCGGATGCGCGAACTGGGCACCTTCAACTCCCGGGTCCTGGAGTCGGTGCGCAGCGGCATCTGGGTCGTCGATGCCGAGGGCCGGACCATCTACTGCAATCGCGCCGGACGGGAAATGCTGACCGGGATCAGCCACGAGCCGAAGATCTTCGCCGAACCGCGCTTCGGAATCGGCCGCGGCCGTGAAGGCGAATCAGACTCGGCCTCCGCATCCTTCTTCAGACGCGAGGCCTTCTGCCTGGACGCGATGCCCGAACTCCTGCTCGACGGTGTCTTGAGGCTCGACGGCCTGGACGGACCGTTGCTCAGTGCGCTGCGCAACGTCGCCGACGGACGTCACCAGGGGGAGGGCGGCATCTCGGCCGCGGGCGAGGACATGATCCCGGTCATGGCCCATACTTCGGTGATGCCCGGCCGCGGCGATGGTGAGAGCTGGCTGGTGGTCGTTCTCGAGGATCTGCGCGAGACGCGCAAGCTGGAGGCCGAGCGCCGCAGAGCGGATAATCTGCAGGGTCTGGTCGAGATGTCGGCCACGCTCGCCCACGAGATCCGCAATCCGCTGAGGGGCCTGAGCGCTCAGGCGGAACAGCTGGCCGAGAATCTCGAGCCGGGAGACAAGCGGGCCCGTTACATCGACGTCATCACCGACGAGGTGGGCCGCATCAACGATACCATCACTCGCATGCTCCATTTCGTGCGGCCATACGAGCCCCGCCGCGAATCGGCCCGGTTGCCGAAACTGGTGCGGGACTGCCTCGATCTGGCCGCTCCCCGGGCCGCGACGAAGTCATTGGTGCTGGACGCGGAATTCGAACCGGGTGATATTGGCGATCCGCTCTGGGCGCTCGACCTGGATGCGGCGCAGATCAAGCAGGTATTGCTGAACCTGGTGCTCAACGCCTGCGACGCCGCCCCCCATGCGGGTTCGGTCAAGGTGCGCGTCCAGTGTTCCGGGCAATTGACGTTGGCCGAGCCTTCCACCGGTTCGGTGCGCCTGGCGCCCGGCGCGAGCATCGAAGTGATCGACGACGGTTCCGGAATCGCTGAAGGGGAAGAGGAAACCATCTTCCGTCCGTTCTACACGACCAAGGCCGCCGGCACCGGTCTGGGTCTCTCGCTCTGCCGCAAGATAATCGAGGCGCACGGCGGGACTGTAGTCGCCGCCAACGAATCGGCGGGAACCGTTTTCCGGGTCCTGCTGCCGCGCAGCATCGCGGTCTCTTCAAGCAAGCAAGCACAGGAGTCCTCATGAGCAAACGGATACTGATCGTGGACGACGAGGCCGCAATCCGCATTTCCCTGGCTGAGGCCATGGAGAACGACGGTTATGCAGTCGATACCGCCGAGACCGGCGAGGAGGCTCTCGCCCGTCTGCACGGAGACCCCTACGATCTGGCCGTCACCGACCTCAAACTGCCCGGCGTCAGCGGGATGGAACTGCTCAAGGCCCTGCGCAACAGCGGCCAGACCACGCCGGTGATCATGATGACCGCCTACGGCGATGTGGATACCGCCGTCGACGCCATCCGCTCCGGCGCCTACGATTTCATCCAGAAACCTTTCAAGCTGAGCGAGATGCGCCGCCAGGTGCGCGCCGCCCTGCGCGCCACCAACGTCAAGACCGCCCCCGCGCGCAAGAAGGCCGCCGCCCGTCGCGAAAGCACCGCCGTTCCGGCCGATCTCCACGGCCAGACACCTTATATGGATATGCTTCGCGCCTGCCCCGGGCTGCGCAGCATCTCCGAGCTGCTCGAGAAGGTCGGCGCCAGCCGGGCCGGCAACGACACATCGGTGCTGATCCAGGGCGAGTCGGGATCGGGCAAGGAGATCATCGCCCGCGCCATTCACGAGGTCAGCGATACCCGCGGCGAGAAGTTCATGGAGATCAACTGCGCCGCGGTGCCGGAGACATTGCTCGAGAGCGAGTTGATGGGCCACGAGAAGGGCGCCTTCACCGATGCCAAGGCCCGCAAGGAAGGTCTGTTCGAAGTGGCCGGCAGGGGCACCATCTTCCTGGACGAGATCGGCGAGATGGGCGTCCTGCTCCAGAGCCGACTGTTGAGGGTGATCGAGAACCGCAGGTTCCGCCGCGTGGGCGGGAACGAGGAGCAGAGCGTGAAGGCCCGCATCGTGGCCGCCACCAACCGCGATCTCGAGTCGGCCATCAAGTCCGGCACTTTCCGCAACGACCTCTATTACCGGTTGCAGGTGGTCGAGATCAATCTGCCGTCCCTGCGTGAGCGCCCCGAGGATATTCCGGTGCTGACCAATCACTTCATCTCCGACTTCAACGCCAAGCTGGGACTCGAATGCGCCCCCGCCGATCCCGCGCTGGTCGAGATGCTCCAGCGTTATCCCTGGCCGGGCAACGTTCGCGAACTGAAGAACGTCCTGAAGCGGATCATGATTCTCGAAGAGCCCGTCGAGTTGAAGAAGACCTTCTTCCCGGCCCATATCATGGAGGGACGTGACCCCCGCTATCTCGACAGCCAGTCGGTGGCCGGCAGCGCCACCGGGTTGGTGCCGCTCTCCGAAGTCGAGCAGCGGCAGATCCTCTACACGCTCGAGAAGACCGCCAACAACAAGTCGAAGGCCGCCCGCATCCTGGGCATCTCCCGCCAGACGCTGCGTGAGAAGCTGCGCCAGTACGAGGAAGGCCGCGAGAACTCCGACGAAAGCCAGGCCGCCGAGAACGAGGCTGAAGCCTGAGCCGCTGATTGTTGATCCCGGGCCGCGGCCCGGAGCGACGGGGACCCGACCGGGTCCCCGTTTTTTTGTGATCCTATGCTGCTGGGTAGATACTTGACAGCTGTGAAGGGAGATTGGCCTTCACCCTTGCGGTGATGCCGGACGGGGAGTCACATCCAATTTCGGCCAGTGATTAGGCATATCGACCCGCTATTCTTCAAGTGTCAATATTTCAACGGTTTGTGGAGATGTCCAGGTTGCCGCGGCGCCGGTTTCCGTCGTCTGGAACAGCTCGCGGCCAGGGCCGGCGTGGGCACGGGGATTGCGGATGGCGAGCTGTGGAAGCAACCCGGAAGGAGTTCCCGTCCCATGTTCAGTTTGCCCGCAAACAGGGTTCCGAAGCTGGTGTGGCCCTTGGTCATGGTTATGACCCTGCTGGCCGCCGGCGTCGCCTGCTGCGACGAGATCTGGACCGGGATCGAGGACGCAGCCTATGTGTCCTGGTTGCAGGCGGTCGCCGCGGCTGATTCGACCGTGGGCGAGGATCCGCTATATCCAACCGGATACGCAGGCGGCGATCCCGCAGGCCTCGCGCTGTCGCTGCTGGATATCGCCAAATCGACCCGGGAACTCGAAGGAGCCTTGGCCCGCAGCCGGAAGCCGGCAGCAGGTTACGAGCCCGGTCTGGCCGTCGCCCTGGCGCGCAACTACCGTCATCTGACCGAATACGACAAGGCACTTGGACTTTATCGCGGCACCCTGGCCGTGATGCCGGATACAGGCCTCGCCGCCGAAGCCTTCACCACCGCGGTGCTTCACGGCGATTCCCTGCAGGTGACCCGCGAGTTGCTGAACATCATCGGTTCCAGCGGCCTGGACGTCCGGGCCAAGGAAGTGGAGCTGGGATATCGGACATTGCTTTCACGCGGGGCCGATCATGACCTCGATCTGCTGATGCAGAAAGTCGACGGCCAGGATTCGCCGATGCCTTTGCGCATCCGCTTCTGGCACGCCTTCGCCCAACATCATCTGGAACATTACGCCGCGGCCCTATATCACCTGCGGCTGCTGATCTGTTCCGCGCCCGTCCTGGATGAACTGCCCGCCGCCGCCGGCGCCTGGGTGGCCGGAGCGATTCCCGATCTGCTGCAGCGGGTGGGTCGCGTGGACGCGGCCGCCGAGCTCTATACCCTGCTTGCGGCCGACGGACCGGATGAATGCCGGCCCTGGGGCAGGTTCCAATTGGGAAATATTCATTTTCAGCGCGGCGACTACGTCGGCGCCGCGGATTGCTTCGAACAGATCGTGGCCGAGGCCGATTCGAACTGCGGCGAACTCTGGCTCCAGCGCGTTCGCGCCCTGGCCGCCACGACCGCGAAACTGGATCGGATCCGGAACGAGGGAGAGTCGTATGGCATCGCCGATCTCCACAGCCGCTAGCGGCTCGGGGCCCGAGTCGAAGGTTTTGGACCGTCTTTGCGTTCTCTACCAGAACGAGTTGCGGATCTATGAGCATGTGCTCGAACTGACCCGGCGCCAGGCTGCCGCCGTTCGGCGTGGGGAAGGTATGGAAGTATTGCAGGGCCTGCTGATGGAGAAGAAGCACCAGCTCGAACTCATCTCGGCCCTGGAAGAGGAGAACGCCGGCGTGAAGATCGTCTGGGAACGGCGCCGGCACACCGTGGGCAGCGAGCAGGCATCCCTGCAGCGCCTGTTGCGGCAGGCCGGGAATCGGATCGAGGAGATACTGGGCATCGAGGCGGAGATCGATCGCATGCTCATCGACGGCGCGGCCGTCTGATAACGGGATTCTGGAACGGGAATTGTTAACACGCACTCCGTGACCGTTGACCACAGAGGCTGGAGGAGCAGCGGAAAATGATCGAAACGACACTCTTCGACCGAGCCCATCTCGACAACCTGAAGAAGGCGCTGAATGTGTATTCGCGCCGTCAGAAGGTCGTCGCGAAGAACATCTCCAACGTGGAGACACAGGGTTATAAGGCCAAGGAGTACAGCTTCGAGGATCTGCTTCGCGGGGCCGGCGTCGGCAAGGTCCAGGGAACCCGAACCCACGAGAATCACCTTCCAGTGGGCTCAGGAGGCATCCAGGACACCGAGGGCGAGCTGGTCGACCAGGACCTTGGTTACGACAACGGGATCAACGACGTGGATATCGACCATGAAATGACCGACCTGGCGACGACGGAGCTTTCCTACCGTCTGGCCACCCGGTTGTTGAGCATGAAGTACAGCCAGCTACGCGAGGCCGTCAGCGGCCGGGTTCGATAGCGGGAGGTTTCAGAGATGGCGAACGGCCTGTTCAGTTCGATCCAAACCAGCGCCAGCGGCCTGCGCGGCCAGCGTCTGAAAATGGACACGACTGCCAGAAATCTGGCCAACGCCGAGACGACGCGGACCGCCGACGGCACCCCTTATCGGCGCCAGGTCGTCAGTTTTTCCGAGACCCTGGCGACCAGGATCGGCAACCGGATGGCCGGCGACGCCGTCACCGGACGCTCCGCGTTGTCGCGGACCGACCCCCGGCACATCGCCGGCGGCGCTTCCGGGGTTTCGCGGGAGATCATCGCCGGTGTCGACGCCGAAGTGGGCGTCGCCGGAGACGCGTCCGAGTTCAAGGTCGTTTTCGACCCGGGACATCCCGACGCGGACGAGGAAGGTTACGTCCTGTTGCCCAACGTGAACGTGATCACCGAGATGGTGGACATGATCACCGCGAGCCGCGCCTACGAAGCCAACGTGTCGGCGGTCCAATCCGCCAAGGAAATGTTCGCCAAGGCCCTGGAGATCTGACCAGGGTACCGGAGGTCGAGTGATGGCAGTCGGACCGGTTCGCATCAACAGCGCGATTGATCCCCGGCAACTGTACGGGACGATCAACTCCGGAAAAGAAGCGCAGACATCGTTCACCGGTCAGCTGGAAAAGGCCATGCAGAAGGTCGACCAGCTGCAGACCGGACGGGACGACATGGTCCAGGGCATGGTCACCGGCGAAGTGGGCGAAGTCCACGACGTGATGATCGCCGCCGAGGAGGCGCAACTCTCCTTCGAACTCATGTTGGAAGTGCGCAACAAGCTGTTGGAAGCCTACAACGAGATCATGAGCCTCCAGATCTAGGGAGAGCCGCAAGGAACGCACGGCGGCGTTCTAATCAGAAGGAGCTGAGTTGGACCCGATGAAGAATCTGCTCGAAAAAACCGCGGCGTGGACAGGGCGCTTCACCTTCAATCAGAAGGTGCTGCTGGGCGCTATCCTGATCACCGCAGCGTTGAGCGTCGTCGTCTTCACCGCCTGGCTCGACACCGAGGAAACGGCGGTCCTGTTCACGAATCTCTCGCCGGAAGACGCGGCCATGGCCATCGACGAACTGCACAAGCAGAACGTCAACGCCGAACTGACCGACGGCGGCTCGACCATCAAGGTGCCGTCGAACAAGGTCCACGAACTGCGCGTCGACCTGGCCGGCAAGGGAATCCCGGCCGACGGCACTGTGGGCTGGGGGATCTTCGACGGCAAGCAGTACGGGATGACCGAGTTCGTCCAGAACGTGAACTTCAAGCGGGCGCTCGAGGGCGAGCTGACCCGGACCATAGAATCGATATCCGGCATCCACACGGCGCGGGTGCACCTCGTGCTGCCCAAGCCCAGCATCTTCAAGCGCAGCCAGTCGCCGGCCACCGCATCGGTAGTCGTGAGCATGGGCAGGACTGCGAGCCTCAGCGAGAACCAGATCAACGGCATCCAGAGCCTCGTCTCCGGCAGCGTCGAGGGCCTGGAGACCGCGCAGGTCTCGGTCATCGACCAGAACGGGGGCGTGCTCTCCAGCCAATACAATAACGAGGGGTTCGGCGGC
>CAZYDJ010000028.1:0-20585 GCA_964646035.1 uncultured Fibrobacteraceae bacterium
CCCGCGCCGTGCATCAATTCGAGTTTCGCGGCGAAAGGCGCCCAGACATCCTGCGCCAGATTCTCGCGCGCGGCCGCGACCACCCGCGCGGCGTTCCCGGAATCGCGATAAGCCAGGGCCAGCATGGCGCCGCGGTGATACTCGACGGCCAACGGCCCCTGTAATCCCTTGCCGCGTCCCAACGCCAGCACTTCCAGGGCCTCGTCCCATCGCCGCTGCTGAAAATCCCGGTCGGCCTTCAGGGACAGCAGTCGGGATCGATTGGCGTCCCGGATCCCTTCCCGGCACGCCAATTCCGCATCCGGCACTCTCTTATCTTCGATACAACCCCAGCGGCAGGATTTCAGCCAGATCCACTGGAATGCGGTGTCTCCCAAAGGCATCGGGTGTTCGGCCAGATAGTTCCGCATGGCCGGGCCGCGCACCAACTTTCTCTGGTGCAAATAAACCAGGGAAACTGCGGTTTCGGCCTCGGCCGGGAATCCGGCTGCTTTCACCTCGTCGAGGTCCAATTTCAGGTTCGACAACGAGATCAACCATCGCGCCAATTCGTCGCTGCCGCATCCCGGCGGCAGCAAAGGGCTGCCGGCGGCCAGCCGATGCGCCGTCCACAGGGCCCATCCGATCCGCGCGTCGGTCGCCCGCAAAGCCAAGAGCTCCGGCCATAACTCGCCAACCGTCCGGGAGGTGTCCGCGCCGGCGATTGCGACGATATCCGCGCCGGCGGTCGCAGCCTTATCCTCGGCCGCCCGACGGCGGACGGACATCAGCAAGGCCCCCATCACATCGCCCTCGGCGGCGGCGGCGGCCGCGGCCCTGTCCGCGAGATAGGCGGCGGATTCATACTCGCCGTCTTGCCAGAGCTGCAGGACCAGTACTTCGAGCAGATTATCGGGAATATTATCCAAATCGCTGAAATCGTATGACTTCGGATTCATGAGATCCCGAAGCAGAGTCTCGCGGTCATCCAGCCATTCACCTGCCGCGGCCTCATCGCCCAGAGCCGACCGCAGCAATCGCCGGCACGCCAACCCCTCGGTCCGCTGCCGATGGCCGGGAAAATACTGGAGCCAGGCCTCGCGCCAGGCGGGATCCACGGTCGGCGGCGCGAAGAGATCGCGCGGCCAGACGCCGTCCATCTCGATAAGATCGGGATCCGCGTAACGGCCGACCAACAGTCCCTCGCGGAACGGGTCGACGTAAGCGCCCTCGAAAGCGCCTTCGGCGGCGGAGACGAAAGCGGTGGCGAGGCAGAGAGCCAGCAGGACCATGCAATAACGTCCGCGGTTCATCTGACCAGCACCACCTTGCGTGAAGATGTCGAGCCGTTCGCCTCCAGCAACAGCAGATAGACGCCCGCGGCCAATGCGCGGTTCCCCGAATCGGTTCCGTCCCAGATCTGCAGCGAGGTTCCCGGCGGGACCTGCCACCGGCGCAACCGCCGTCCGCGCAGATCGATCAGCGACAGGATCCCCCCGCCCCCTGAATCCGGCAGGTCCAACAGCACGCGGGTTTCGCTGCGGGCCGGATTCGGCCAGGGCATTCCCATCAATCGAACGATTCCAGCCCCGCCGTCGGGATGCCAGGCCACGGGCCGGCAGGCTATCTGTCCCCATGCCGGGTCCAGGGCCCGGACCCGCAACAGACGCCGGGACGCGGGATAGGGATTCGGCTCCAGGACGGCCAGATCCAGACTGTACCCGGATTGCTCCAGGGGAACGCCGGGCTCGCCGCTCCAGGCCTCGGCCCACTGCTGCCCCTGGTCATCGCTGAGATCCACGGTGAAGTCAGCGTCCCCGCCCAGCGGCCAGTCCCAGACCAGGAACCCGGCCGCGGAATCCGACGGATCGATCCATGAAGCCGTGAAACCGTCGGCGGCGGTTGCGGGAGCGACCAGCGACAGATCGCCGATAGACCAGCCGAAATCGCGCCAGAGCGGATCGCTGGCGAAACGCAGGCGCAACCGAACCGGCGCTTCGTCGGCCGGCAGATCGAAATAATCGAGGCGCCAAGGACCGGCATCGCCCTCGTAGCCGCCGATGAAAGCCCCCCGACCGTGCAGAGCCCCGAGCGAGCCAGGATCGACGGCTTGCGGATAACCGCCGCGGGGATCGAGCGGCGACACCGTTCCGGAAGCGTCCTCGATCTCGACCACCGCTGCGTCGGGCCCGGCGCCGGGTGTCCACTGCTCCACCCGAATCCGATGGATCAACTGCAGGACGCGCCCGCCGGGCGAGAAGGACGGGCTGCGCAGGATGACGTCGGCGCCGTTGGAATAGATGGGCGATGGCACCGCCGCGGGAGTGGATGCTTCATCATCAGTGCAGACGAAAACCGGGTTGCCGGCCACCGTCCACAGATGCCAGGACGTACCCGGGGATCCCGCCTGGATGACATCCCAATCCTGGGGCCAGGTCGTGGCCGGATCCAGAGGATCCACCTGGTCGAGCCAGATCCAGCGGTGGACATCCGCCGGCAATTCGAGACCGTCGGCGATAAGAGCGATCGAAAAATCGGTGGCGGCGCCGGTGGAAATCCCCGCTGCCGGCTCCCATGTCACAGGCAGGACCGGCCGCCAGATCCCGGCGCTGGTGCGGGTCAATTCGAGATCGACCGGCCCCCCGCCGGCGAAGTCGCCGTTGACGGTGGACAGGGCCGCGACCCGAGCCCGAACGATCAGCGGAGTCGAACCGAGTTCCGTGGCCTCGAGCGCGAGTACGGTGTCATCGCCGGAGATGAAGCCCAGGGTCGTGCTGAAGACGGCTTCCCGCGGCAGGCCGCCGGTCAGTACGACGTCCCCTTCAGCGACTGAAATGGCGGTGAAAGAGATTCCGGTCGGTCCGTCGTAGCCGTCAGTCGAGGGAACCGAGTCCGGAGTCCAACTCGCGGTCGATCCGGAGCCGGGAAAGAGGTCGGCGATCACGCCCGGATTCTCACCCGCGGCGAGTGCTCCGTCGCCGTCGGCTTCGACCAACCGCACGCGCAGATGGCTGTCGTCCGCGTAGAAAGAGGAGACAGAGCCTTCGGGGACCGATTCATCGACGTGATAGACCAGCAGACGCGGTTCGGCCAGCAAGGGATCGTATCGCTCGGCGCCGCCGCGGACCTCGAGCAGGAAATACTCGTTTCCCGCCGTTCCCGGCCGCCACACCCGCCAGGCTCTTCGCGACTCGCCGGACGGCGCCATCGACAGGGGTTGCGCGGAGCCGGGCCAGTCGGCCACATCCAGCCAACCGAGTTCAGCGCAACTGTAGGCGTCAGGCAACGCGGGCGAAACCGCGTCGCCGGCGCCCCAGGCCCCGGCGGCCATCAGACTGAAGATCCCCAGTCCGCCGCGACCGGAAAGCTCGGCTCCGGACGAGGGCAGAAAGGGATCGTAACGATCTTCCAACCCCATCAGATGTCCAGCTTCGTGGGCCCAGACCCCGAGCTCGGACTGGAGGCTGGCCACGGCGTAGCTGCGCGCCGCCACTCCCCGCTGAACTACCGGCTCGTCGAGATAATAGGCCAGGGGCACCACCATGCCGTTTTCGGGATCGTTCTCCAGACCGGGCGCCGCATGCAGGATGAGTACGCCGTCGATTTCGCCGTCGTCGTCGCCGCTGCCGGGCAGGCCGTCGGGTCCGTCGAGGTCCACGAGACGGAAATCGACCCCGGTCTCAGCCACGCCGGCCGCGGCCTCGGTCGCCATGCGCCGGGTGCGGGTGAAGAGATTGAGATCGATGTCCGAGTAGTCCTGCCGTTCGCCGGGCAGGTTAACCAGGGGCGCGAGCAGGATCTCCAACCGGATCCGACCGCCGGAAGCCTCAGCGAAGTAGGAGATCAAGGCGGAAGGGTCGGTGGAGTCGGAGAGTCGCGATCCGATGGCGGCGCCCGGCTCCCATCCCGCCGGAAGCCTGGCGTCGGCGAAGTCCACCGGGATGACCATCAAACCGAAGGGCGCCGCTTCGCCCACGGCTTCGGCGTTGATCGAGGCGGCCTTGACAGCCGCCCGCCTCTGTGAACGGAGCAACCGCAAACCGTCGTCGCCGGCCGCGGCTAATCCGGCGAATTGGATCAGGCCCAGACAGAACCCCAGCGCCAGCAGAACTGCCCGGCGCCGCAGGCGCGGACCGCGACTGCTATTCCCACTCGATCGTGCTGGGCGGTTTGCTGCTGATATCGTAAACGACACGATTGACCCCGGGAACCTCGTTGATGATGCGATTGCTGACCCGTCCCAGGACCTCATCCGGAATCCGGGCCCAGTCGGCAGTCATTCCGTCCTGGCTGGTGACTGCGCGCAAGGCGACTACTGATTCATAAGTCCGCTGGTCTCCCATCACGCCGACGGTCTGGACCGGCAACAGGACGGCCCCCGCCTGCCAGATCCGCCCGTACTCTCCGGAAGAATGCAGCTCCTGGATGAAGATATGGTCGGCGGCCTGCAGGAGGCGAACCTTTTCCCGGGTCACGTCGCCGAGAATCCGCACCGCGAGTCCGGGACCGGGGAAAGGATGCCGCATCAGCAACTGATCCGGGATCTCCATCTGCATGCCCACCCGGCGCACCTCGTCCTTGAAGAGATCGCGCAACGGCTCGATGAGTTCGAAGCCCAACTCCTGCGGCAGACCGCCCACGTTATGATGAGTCTTGATGGTGCTCGACGGGCCGGCCACGGTCACCGACTCGATGCGGTCGGGATAGAGAGTGCCCTGGGCCAGAAATTCGAAGGGGCCCATGTCGCGGGTGGCGTTCTCGAAGATCTCGATGAAGGTGTTGCCGATGATCTTGCGTTTATGTTCGGGCTCGCTGATCCCGGCCAGACGGTTGAGGAAGATGTTGGCCGCGTCGACGCGCAATACCGGCCGGTGCAAAAATGCGTTGAGGTTGCGCTCGACCTCGTCGGCCTCGCCGAGCCGCAGCAGCCCGTTGTCGACAAAGACGGTATGCAGCTGTTCGCCGACCGCCCGATCGATCATGGTCGCCACGACGGTCGAATCCACGCCGCCGGAAACTCCGCAGAGGACCTTGCCGCCGCCCACCTGCTCGCGCACGGCGTCCAGGGTCTCCTCGATGAACGCGGCGGCCGACCACTTGACGGTGATGCCGCAGATCTCACGGGTGAAGTTCTCGAGGATGCGCATCCCGTGTTCGGTATGGGCGACCTCGGGATGGAACTGGACGCCGTAGAGCCGGCGGTCGATATCGCCGCAGGCAGCGAACGGGATGCTCTCCGACTTGGCCAGCGGCAGGAATCCGCCGGGCAGGGAACCCACGCGATCGCCGTGGCTCATCCACACCCGCTGTCCGTCGTCCGGAGTGCCGACGAACAGGGAACCGCCGCCGACTATCGAGATGGTGGCCGGGCCGTATTCGCGTTGCGAAGAGGGTTCGAGGGTTCCGCCGAGATTGCGGCACATCAGCTGCATGCCGTAGCAGATGCCCAGGACCGGTTTCCCGGCTGTGAAGACGGCGGCGTCGACATCGGGCGCTCCATCGGCGTAGACCGAAGACGGGCCCCCGGAAAGGATGATCCCCTCGATCTCCGGCCGGTCCAGGACCTCGGCGACGCGGGTATAGGGATATATCTCGCTGAAGACCCCGAGCTCGCGCAGACGACGCGCGATCAACTGGGTGTACTGCGAACCGAAATCGATTACGGCCACCTCTGACTGACCGCTCTTGTGGGGCTTGCCGCTCATACCGGCCTCCGTCGCTCTGGTGGCGCAATTGCCGCCTAGTGGCGGAAATGCCTCCGGTTGGTGTGGACCAATGTCACGCCCAGGCGCTCCGCGGCGGCGATGACCTCCTCGTCGCGGATCGAACCGCCCGGGGCCACGACAGCTTTCACTCCCGCCGCATGCAGCTGTTCGATGCTGTCGGCGAACGGGAAGAAGGCGTCCGACGCGCAGGAGCAACCCTGCAGATCGATGCCCTGGTCGCCGGCCTTCATGACGGCGATCCGGGTCGAGTCGACGCGGCTCATCTGCCCGGCCCCGATGCCCAGGGTCGCGGTCTTGTCGCCGAGCACCACGGCGTTGCTCTTGACGTGCTTGCAGATCTTCCAGAGAAAGGCGAGGCCCGCTTTCAGATCGGAGTCCGGCGCGGGCCCGGCCACGTGCTTCCATTCCGCCAGTTCGGGAAATCCCGCGTCCTCCTGCTGGCGCAGGGACAGCGAACCGTAATTCCGTTCCATCCCCTCGGAGACCGCGGCGAAGATCTCGCCGTCGTAGGTCAACACGCGCAGGTTCTTCTTCTTCTGCAGACGGGCCAGGGCGTCCAGTTCGAAGTCGGGAGCCAGGATCACCTCGCAGAACCTGCCGGCCAGCACTTCGGCCGCGGCCAGATCCAACTTCGTGGTGAAGGCGAAGATGCCGCCGAAGGCCGAATCCGGATCGCAACGCAGCGCGCGCTCCAGGGCCTCGACCGCGGTGGCCCCGGTCCCCACCCCGCAGGGATTGGTATGCTTCATCGCGACGCAGCAGATGCCGTCGAGATCCAGAGACAGCTTCAGGGCGGCGATCGTATCGACCAGGTTGTTGTACGAGAGTTCCTTGCCGTTGAGCTGGCTCAGTCCCATCCCGGCCAGAGGGTTCTGCTCGTCTTCGCCGGCGGGCAGAATCATCTCGGCTGCCTGATGGGGATTCTCGCCGTAGCGCAGAGTGACGGCCAGATCCTGCGCCTCGTCGCGGAAGAACCACTCGGCGATCTGGGCGTCGTAGTCGGTGACCAGGGCGAAGGTGGCCGCGGCCATCCGCATCCGGAAATCAGCGCTCGGAAAACCGTCGTTGCTGTTGCATTCGAAGATCAGTTCTTCGTATAGCTCGGGGTCGCAGACCACGCAGACCCGCGAGTGGTTCTTGGCCGCGGCGCGCAGCAGCGAAGGCCCGCCGATATCGATCTTCTCGATGATCGCCGCGGGGTCGCCGCCGTCAGCCACGGCGCCGGCGAAATCGTAGAGGTTGCAGATGACGATGTCGATGGGATCGACGTTGAGCTCGGCCACCGCCGCGAAATCCTCTTCCGCGGCGCCGAGGATCCCCCCGAAAACCAGGGGGTGCAGGGTCTTGACCCGGCCGCCGAATATTTCCGGAAATCCGGTGAGATCGCCCACGTCGATCACTTCGTGTCCGTGCTCGCGCAGATAGGCCGCGGTGCCGCCGCTGGCCACCAGCTGATAATCGTAGGATTGCAGCACAGCTGTCACGTTCTCGAGCCCGGTCTTGTCGGTCACGCTGATCAGGGCTCGACGGCGCCGCTTCAGCTGAGGACCGCTCGCCATATTTCCACCTCCGCGGGAAACAGGATTTCCAATACTTCCAGATAACGATCGGCCGTGCGCCGCAACACGTCCTGAGGCAGGACCGGCGGCGGCGGTTCCTTGTTCCAATCCAGTCCGTCGAGATGGTTGCGCAGGATCTGCTTGTCCCAACTCGGGGGCTCTTCTCCGGGACGATGCTCGGCGGCGGGCCAGAAGCGGCTCGAATCGGGGGTCAACACCTCGTCGATCAAGGTGAGCTGCCCGTCGACCAGCCCGAATTCGAATTTGGTGTCGGCGATCAGGACTCCCCGCTCTTCGGCGTGCAGAGTGCCCTCGACGTAGAGGCGCAACGTCAGGTCGCGCAGGGCGGCGGCCTGTTCGGCGCCGATGATCCCGGCGGCTTCGTCGAACGAGATGTTCTGGTCGTGCCCCTCTGCGGCCTTGGTCGAAGGCGTGAACAGCGGGCGTTCCAGCTTCTGGCTCTTGAGCAGGTCCGCCGGCAGTTCATGTCCGCAGATCGTCCCGTCGGCCTGGTAGGACCGCCAGCCCGAACCGGTGATATAGCCGCGGGCGATGCATTCGACGGGAAACGCCTCGGCCTTGCGCACCAGCATCGAGCGGCCGGCCAGCGCGTCGGCGTGTTTGGAAAAAGGAGCCGGGAAAAGGACGGGATCGGCGGTGATCAGATGGTTGGGTACGTCGGCGAAATGCTTCAGCCAGGCCAGGGTCATCACCGTCAAGACGATTCCCCGACCCGGCACCGTCTGATCCATGACGACGTCGAAGGCGGAGATGCGATCGGTGGCGACGATGAACAGTTCCCGGCCCAGATCGAAGATCTCGCGCACCTTCCCGGTGCGATCCGGCTTCAGGCCGAGGTCGACAGTGCTGCGCAACGCTTTCATCGCTCTCCCCGGGGGCGGCGGCCAGTGGGTGCTTTGAGGAAACGACCGGGACGGCAGCCCCGGCGACGGCATGGTACGCTGCGCCTCCGACGGTGTCAAGACGCGCCGCTTCCGCTCTCCCCTTCGCTGCCGATTCCGGCCCGGAACACCCGCATGGTCCTTGTTTTCAGGCGTCCGCCGCTGTCCCATTCCAGCCTGACGGCGCCCTCCAGATCCGTCCTCAAAACCGGCACCGTATCGCCGGCCGCCACGAAAGGTCCGTGGCTGGGATGGCTATGGCGATTCTCCACGCCGCAGCTGACGATGATCAGTCGCGGCCGCAATGCGTCCAGGAATGGCGCCGAGCCCGAGGTGCGGCTGCCGTGGTGCCCGGCCTTCAGCACCTGGATCCCTTCACATCCCGACAGCAGACCCGACTCGAGCAGGACCGCCTCGCCGTCCTCTTCGAGATCTCCGCTCCAGATGCCCACCGTCCGGTCGGCGCGGCGCAGCGCGAGAACGGCGGAATTATCGTTCTCGTTCTCGAAGAATTCGGCTCCGGCCGGAGGATAGAGACAGACCAGCGACCATTCACCGGCCCGATGCACGATATCCCCCCTGTGGATCGATTGCCGCGGAGCCGCGGAAAAACTGTCCGGCGGAGCCTTCGCGGAGCCGCTGAGCAACCATCTGCCCACCGCGAAGCGACCGGCCAGATCCGCGGCGCCGCCGGTATGATCGGCATGGCCGTGGGTCAGCACCACCGCATCGCAGACGCGGACCCCTTCGCGAGCCAGCCAGGGGGCCACCGTTCGCGCCCAGGGAGAGCCGCCGCCGCGCCAACGGTCGCCGGTATCGAGCACCACGACTTCGCCGTCCGGGAAGAAGAAGGCGGCGCAATCCCCCTGGTCCACGGCGAATTGGATCACACGCATTCCGCCCGCCGAGCTCCAGCCTCCGGCCGGCAGCAGACAGACGATTCCAACCGCGGCGGCCAATGCGAGAACACGCCCGGTTCGCCTGCGGATATCCGGCAGGCCGAGTCCCGCGACGATCACCACCGACAGCAGCAGGAACGCGGACACCCGCAGCGGCCCCCACCCCACCAGCCCGGCCGGTGCGCCGGCGCGCGCATCGGCCCAGGACGCCCCCCCCTCAATGACCCGCAGGATCAACCATGACCAGGCCAGAACGCCCTGGCCGGCCCATCCGAGCAACGGAACCGGGACCGAGACCAGTCCGCAGACCGCCAGCCAGACAGCGATCGAGAACGTCGGCACCACCACCAGATTCACCAGCGGCGACAGCGGGTGGATCCAGCCGAAGGATGCGGCTACCTCGGGCATGGTGAACCACTGGGCTCCGCAACTGACGGCCAGTCCCGACGCGATCCAACGCGGTGCGACCGGCAATCGCTTCAGATCCGGTCCCAGCAACTTCTGCGTCGCGACAATGCCGCAGGCCGCCATGTAGGACAGACGAAAGCCGGTGTCGTCGACAACCTGAGGCGACCAGAGAATCGACAGCCAGAAAAGCAGCCCCAGCGAGCGCAGACTGTTGCCGCGGCGTCCCCAGACCGGTCCCGAGAGCAGTAGAATCGTCAGACCGGCGGCCCGCAGCGTCGATCCGGCCGCTCCGGTCAGCAGGACATATACCGGCAGGATGATCGCGGGGCCGGCCAAACTCGCGGCGGGTCCCTTGGCGAATGGCCGCACCGCCGCCAGGATCACCGCCGCCAGGATGCCGACGTGCAATCCGCTGACCGCGAAGAGATGGGCCAGCCCCAGCCGGGCGAAACTCTCCTTCTGGGGCGCCAGGCCGGAGTCGCGATCCCCCAGCAGCACCGACCGCAACAACAGCGACTCACGGCGCGGGAAATGCGCGTCCAAGGTGCTGGAAATCCAATTGCGCAGGGGAGCGAGCGCCCTGGCGCCGATCCAGGCCGGAAGATCCACAGCCGCCTTTGCGGCAGCGGGATCCTTGGCCAAAACGGCCCGCCACCGCAATCCGCGTCCGCCGAGAAACCGGGCCGTCGAAAATCCGCCCGGCGCCTGGGCGTGACCTGGCGGGCTTCCCTCCACCACACCGTATCCCTGCTCCCAGATCAGCGGCGGTCTGCCCGAGCCGCTGAGCCAGACTCCGTCCCCGACAGCGGGCGAGCCCTCTCCCCGGATCCGCTCGCCGACGGCGCTGAGCACCGCCGGAGCGGTCCAGCGGCCTCCCTTCACGCGGGGCCAGGCCGTGAATCTGAAAGCTGCGCCCGCCGTCCAGCGGGGACGTCGGGAAACGGACCAGCGATCCTCGGCCGTCGCGTCCGGACGGAAAGCCTCCGCCCGCGCCGCTTCCCGGCCCGACAGCCAGCCCATCAGTCCGACACCGCCCCAGACTGCGCAATCGAGCAGGGCGCCGCCGGAAACAGCCATCGCCGCCGGCAGCACCGTTGCGCCACGGGCGATGAGTTCGGCAGCGGCCCGCGAACGCCCGCAGTCGCCTGCAGAAATCTGATCCGGGGGGCCGCCGCACCAGTGGCGTCCCCCGGCGTTGGCAAGCAGCCAGATCAAGGCCCAAGCCAAAGGCCAGCATCGACGCGCCGATGTTAATGTTCTGAATGTATGTACTTGGGAGGTTTTCTTTATGTAGAACGATAACCGGGCAAGGTCAGCAGCGGCTCTCCGTCCGGATTCCAGAAGTGGCAACGATTACGACCCCGCTCCTTGGAGAGATAGAGCATCTGATCGGCCTGACGATAAAGCTCGTCCGTATCGGATCCGCCTTCGGGGAATTGGGCGCCGCCGAAAGAGATCGTGACCCGGATCGGCTCGGGCGAGCTGGGATCGCTCAGGCGCAGATTACCGATCCTCACCTGGATACGGTTGATGACCTCCATCGCGGACTGGAGCCCCGTCTCCGGCAGCACGAGGGCGAACTCCTCCCCGCCGACCCGGCAAACCATATCGATCCGGCGCAGGCCGTGCAGCATCTCCCGGGCCACCGTCTGCAGGACCCTGTCCCCGACCTGATGGCCGTACCGGTCGTTGACCAGCTTGAAATGATCGATATCGCCCAGAAGCAGCACGAGAGGGGATCCGTTGCGCCTGGCGCGCTCGATCTCGAGATTGAACTGGGTATCGAAGAACGCCCGATTGCGGACGCCGGTGAGATTGTCGGTGTGAACCAGTTGACTCATCATCAGTTTCTGGCGCCAACAATGGGTCACGAAACGCGAAAGACGGAACCCCAGACGCAGCATCTGCTCGCGATCGGCCATGCGGTCATGCAACAGATAGAGCAAGCCGGCCTCGACGGCGGCGCCCGGCTCGGCGGAAACTTCCTCCCGAGGCGCGAAAAGCGGAATCGCCACGCCGCAGCCGAAGGCTTTGGTCTGCGGCCTGCCCTTCTCGTCCCGCGGATGGGTGGCATCCTTCAGGTAGCCGGGCAATTCGGACCACGCGGGAATCCAGATCGCCTCGCCGGGCACCCGGCCCGCGGCCCAGAAAGGCCTGCCCATCTTGGCCGCCACGAAAACCCGTCCCCCGGGCGTGGGCGGATCGGGGCTCAGCTGCAACTCGAGATACAGACCCGAACCGGCGATATAGGGCTCCAGCATCCCCAATACCGAATCCAAAACTTCCGACGGCCCACCGTTGGCCGGTTGATCGATCTGCAGGCTCTGCGCCGATTCCATCGCGGAAAGCAGCAATTCGTGAGCACTGATATCGTAGCTGCCGAGCGGATCGTGCGCTCCGTCGGGGCTTGTTTCGGCCGCGGCGGGGTCGGTTTCCTCATCTGCGATAGCGGGAATGGGAACGGAGAATACGCTCAGATCCAGCAATTCATCGCGCCCTCGCAATGCGTACAGATGCTTGTCATTGCCGCCGCTGACCAGCACGCGGGAAAGATCACCCCGGCGCTGGAGCTCGCCGATGATCTTGCGCCCCGCTTGGCGCATCCTTTGCTGCGACCCCTCGGCGAGCGCGGACCTGGCAGCACGACGCAACGCCGGCCCCACTTCCACCAACGCCATTAATTGCTGCAGCAACTTGCGCACGCTTCCGATCCGATCGCGTAATGAATGCCTTTTCCCGGGAGTTGCAACGATGTATATTGCCTAACCCGGTCCCAGGTTCCTAGATTCAAATTATGACCCATCGTCAGGTTTATTGCAATAACAACAGCATCGTGACGACGAAAACAAATTCACGGAGGAGCCAACGATGCCGTCCCGTCAGCGCCGATTCAGCGATTTCCGGATTATTTCCGCGAGGACCGAATCCGTATTGATCGCCGCTATATTCTTAATAATGGCGCTTTTCTGCTCGGGCTGCACCCTGCCCGGCCCCGCCGCCCAGATTTTCGGCTCCGATGTCACCTCCGACTCCGGTTCGACCGCCGACGACGACGACGCAGCCGCCGGGAGCATTTCCGCCTCCGCCGCCACATCCGGGGACGACCGCGAAATTGCGGGCGCCGCGGCGCCCGGCTCCACCGACGCGCCGGAAATCGCCGCCGATACAGCCGTCGAGACCGCTCCCGCCGAGCCGCCCGAGGCCTCGCTGCGTGCGTATCTCGATGAAAGACCGGATCTGGCCCAACTCGACGACCTCTACCGGCAATCACTGCGTCTGATGTCCGCGGGAAGCCTGGAACCGGCCCGAGACATCCTCTACCTGCTGCTCGACGAATCGGCGGCTGCGGTCCCTTCGGACCGCGACAGCCTGGCGGCGGCCTTCCTGGGCAGCCTCGCGCGCCGGGCGTCGCTGCTGTCCGGCGTCCTGGCCGAGCAATCGGCCCTGCGACTCGGTCCGGCCGGATCCGACTCCCTGCTCGACCGCGCCTACGCCGACATCCGGGGGTTCTCCTTCCCCGATTCCCTGGTGCCCCTGTCCGGTCCCTCGCGGCGATCGATCGAAACCGACCTGCTGCGGGTCGATCACGACCGGGTCGCAGGCTGGATCGATTATTTCACCGGCAACGGACGCAACCAGATGCGACGCTGGCTCGAACGCAAGGCCGCGAACGAACAGGTAGTCTACTCGATTCTCGACGATGCCGGCCTGCCGCGGGAATTGATCTATCTGGCCATGATCGAGAGCGGCATCAGTCCCAGCGCCAGGTCGAACGTCGGCGCGGTCGGCCCGTGGCAGTTCATGCCCGGCACCGCGCGCCACTTCAAGCTGCGCTGCGACTGGTGGGTCGACGAGCGGCGGGACCTGGGCATGGCGACCGAAGCGGCGGCGACCTACCTCAGCCAGCTCTACGCCCGATTCGGCGACTGGGCCCTGGTGCTGGCAGCATACAACGCCGGCGAAGGACGGGTCGAGCGGGCGGTCCGGATGGCCGGCAAGGATGATTTCTGGACCCTTCATCTGCCGTGGCAGACGCGGAACCACATCCCGAAATTCATCGCCGCGGCGCGAATCGGGGCCGACCCCGCCGACTACGGCTTCGAGACCCCCGACGTCGAGCCCCTGGCCTACGACGTGATCCAGGTCACCGACGCGACCGATCTCGGGTTGATCGCCGAGTGCGCGAACGTCCCGGTGGAGAAGGTGCGCGGTCTGAATCCCGGCCTGTTGCGCGCGGCCACCCCTCCGGGCAACGGCGACTATCCGGTGCGCGTGCCCCGGGGCGTGGGCAAAACGGCGATGAACAAGTTGAAACGCATTCCCCGTTCCCAACGCCTGACCTGGCGCCGCCACGAGGTCTCTCCCGGCGAGACTATGGGCGGCATCGCCCTGGCCTACGGCACCAGCGTCGCGGACCTGGCCCGGGTGAACAAGATCACCGACGTCACCCTGATCCATCCCGGCGACAGGCTGCTGATCCCGATGCCGGCCGATCTGGCGCAGCGGGCCCAGAAACGAATCTCGGAAAAGGGATACTACGTGGCGCCGGAAGGATACGACCGGACGAGTTATCGCGTGAAGAAGGGCGACACCCTCGGCGGCATCGCCCATAAGCTCGGAGTCACGGTAAACCACATCCGCAAGGTCAACAACATCCACGGCACGAGCCTGATCCGGCCCGGCCAGCGGCTCTACGTCTATCGTCCCGGGAAATGATCCCGGTCAGAACAGCGCCGTGATGCTGACCCGGTGCGTTTCGTCATTGGTGTCGAGAATGTCGCCGGCGTAGGCGTAATCAACCATCAGACGATCGAGGCGGAACCCGACACCGGCGGTCAGGTTCTCGTTCTCGAATCCGCTGTCGAATCCGCCGCGCAGGAACACCCGCTCCTTGAAACCCACCTCGGCTCCCAATCGCAGGTTCGCGCTGAAGCCGCCGCCCCAGTACTGGTCGGCGCCGCGGCGATCATCGAAATGCGTCTCGAGGCTGGAGGCGAACATCACCGATGCGTCCCAGGACGGCACCGGCACGTGATAGGCCAGCCCCGGAGTGATGACCGGATAGATTGTCTCGTTGGTGCCGTCTTCGGTGTTCCATGACAGATAGGTCGTGGTGATGTCCTGGAACTTCACGCCGAAGTCCATCGCCTTCCAGATCCGCGGCCGCAGCAGCGCGAAATCGAAGCCGATGCCGAGGCTGTTGTAGTCGCCGATGCTCTGCCGGATCAGCTTCAACGACCCGCCCATCCGCCAATCGCCCTTGCGTTCGGCGTAGCTGACGAAAAGGGCCAGTTCCGAATCGCTCTTATAACGGATCTCATCCTGGAGATCGAACATGCTCGGGCCGGGGAAATCGTCGATGCCGAGGATCTCGTCGTCCGAGACCACGCCGTCGCCGTTATGGTCGAGCTGATCGAAAAGATGATCCGTGAAAGGGATGTCATCGAGCCCGAGCCGGATCACCGAGACGCCGAAGCCGGACTCGGTGCCGCCGAGCAGCGACCAGTCCACCGGCTGGACGTAGGCCACGAAATCCCGGTCGATCAGATCGCCGAAGCGTTCGGAATGCATCAGCAGCACTTGGCGGGAGCCGATTCCCGACAGACCGGCCGGATTCCAATAGCAGGCGGAGGGGTCGGAAGCGACGGCCGTGAAGGCCCCCCCGAGCGCGAGCGCCCGGGCTCCGCCGCCGTCGTCCATGAAGGCGCCGGCGAATTTGGCCGCCCCCGAGGGCAGCGCCGTCAACATCAGGACGGCCAGGACCAACGGAAAAATACCGAGCGCGCCCTTGCGGATACGGTGCCGAAAACCGGATCTCGACATTGAACATTCCTCACTAGCCAGGGGTGGTTGCGGGTGCGGCATGGAGTCGCCCACCTGTCAGAGTATACGTCATCCCGAGTCCGCAGGCCATAGCTCCGGACTCAACTCAATCCGTACTTGTTCAGCTTACGGTACAACGTGCGTTCGCTGATGCCAAGCCTCTGCGCAGCCTGGCGCCGCTTGCCGCCGGTCGAACGCAGGGCGGACTCGATCAGGAATCGCTCAGCACTCTGCAGATCGCCGCCGCCGCCTTCGGGCTCGGTCGAATAACCCGAATCGGCGCCGAAGGTTTCAACCAGGGATTCGCCGAACGGGATCGCGACGTCCGGCTGCACGATCAACCTGCCGCTGAGCATGTTCTTGATGTCCTTGATGTCCTCGCGCAACTCGAGCAGGGTCGTGGCCAGCAGCTCGATCTCGATCTCCTCGTGCCGGCGATGTCCCAGCGGCACCGGCAGGTTGCTCGACCCGACGGATACTCCCCCCGTGCGGATCTCGGCCGGCAGATCATCGGCCTCGATCATCCCGCGTTGTTTGAGGATGACCACCGAGCTGACCATGTTCCGCAGTTCGCGGACGTTTCCCGGCCAGGATGCGGCCTGCAGCAGATCGAGGGCAGGGCGGGAGAATCCCCGGACCGAGAGGCCGTGCTTGCGGTTCTCCAGACCGAGAAAGAACTCGGCCAGCACCGGCACGTCTTCGCGACGATCACGCAACGGCGGCGCGGGGATGACCACCACCCGCAACCGGTAGTAGAGATCCTGCCGGAACCGGCCCTCGGCCACTTCGCGCGTCAGGTCCCGATGCGAGGCCGCCACCAGCCGGATGTCGCTGTGCAGGGTTTCGGACCCCCCGACCGGCGTGAATTCCCCCGACTCGATAGCGCGCAGGAAACGGGTCTGCATCCCGAGGGGCATCTCGCCGACTTCATCCAGGAAAAGGGTTCCGCCGTCCGCCCTCTGGAACACGCCCTGATGCCGGCTCACGGCCCCGGTGAAGGCCCCCTTCTGATGGCCGAAAAGCTCGGATTCGAGAACGCCCTCGCTCATGGCGCCGCAGTTCAGGCTGAGAAAAGGTCCGCTGCTGCGGGATGACTGGGTATGGATGGCGCGGGCGACCAGTTCCTTGCCGGTGCCGCTCTCCCCCTGGATCAGGACGCTGACGTCGAGGGGAGCTACCTGGGCGATCATGGAGATCATCTCGGTGACGGCGCGGCTGCGGCCGACGATGCCGCTGCGCTGGCGCACCGAACGCAGACGCAGGAGCCTCTCGACCACCAGGCGCAGTTCATCGGCCGGGATATCGGGATCGAGGCGGCGGATCATGCCTTCGTGGGGAACCGCTACGGCTCCGTCGAGCATGGATTGATCGCCGAGCAGGATCAGATCGGCATCGCCCTTGAGCGACATGAACTTGGCGATGACATGGCGAATCCGCTTGTAACCAACGGTATCGAAGATCAGCATCAGCCCCTGGCCGTCGGCCAGGGCGGCCAAGGCCTCCGACGGAGACTCGTTCACGTAGAGCTCGACGTCGGGCAGGCGCCAATTGGCCACGGTCTTGTAAAGCTCGGTCCGCCGGCCGAGCAGAACGAATGTCGAGCGTTCCAACTGATACCTCCTGCTATTCTGTCACATGGACTGACATTCCGATCATACACCAGGATCGTCGGGATACCAGAAAAATCATATTGATAGCGGATTATGCGGGATGGAACCGTGTTCCAGAGCCGAAGGTCGATGGCAGGAATAAGGCCCCGGTCATCCACCGGGGCCGAGATTCAGCGCGTCGGGATCAGACAGTGCGATGCAGATATTTCACTCCGGCCGGACGCGAAACCGGACGCGCGGCCCTGCCCGCCAGGTTCTCCAGGGACTCGGCCGCCGTCTGCAGCCTGCCCAGCAGTTCTTCGAGTGCGACCAGGGACGCCTCGGCCACCGGCTCGGTCGGCGCGCCTATCTCCCGCGTGAAATCAGCCTGACGGGACATGGTGGCCATGCTGCGCTGGGTCCGGGACGCGGCCTGATAAGCTGCGATCCCCCTGGGTTCCGCCAGGGCCGCCTTGCCGGAAACAGCCTCTGATCCGGAAACAGCCCCGGCTCCGGGTATCTTCCCGACAGCCGGATTCTCGCTGTTCCGCCGCCCGGCCCTGAGCCGGGTCACGATCCGGTTGACGCGCAGATAGACCGCAACCACCAGAACCGTACCGACACCGGCGGCAGCTACCGCGGCCAACCAGAAGATCGTGGTGTTTCCATCGGTCAGCATACTCATGATATCCGTCACGATTCCTCCCGGGATCTGATCAAGCCCGTGTATCGACTACCAGTCCGACACCGTCGGCCGCGTTCTCTGCGTTTTCGTCTCTTTCGTGTTCGTCGCCGGCATGACCGTCCGGGTCGCGGCGCCGCCCTTCTTCCCGCTCCTCATCGACCCTGCCCTTGGCCGCCTCATCGGTTTCCTTGGCCTTTTCCACCCGCGTGTCCTTGCTGTTCTCGAGCAGATGCGAAACGGGCGGCTTCTCCTTGGCCTTGTTCTGGACCTTGGCCTGGGTGCGGGCCGCGGCGACCGCCTGGGCGATGGACGTCTGGATGGAAACTCCGTCGGCGCTCATCGTGTACTCCCCTGCGTTACGGGCATCAGGCCCGTGTCAGCATTCCCTGTTCCAGCAGTATCGCCGCCAACTTCAGCATCGACGGCAGCACCAATCCGGCCATGATATTCACCCTGGCCTTCAACGGGGCTCCGTCATGATCGCGGCAGTCGCTCATGGCGACGCCCTTGACCTTGTCCGCGCGGATGTCGTGACTCAGACGCGTCAGGGACTTCTTGCCCTCGCTGTTGCGGATGCGCCCTCTGAGACGCAGGATCGCCTTGGTGTGGATCTGGCAGACCCGCGACTCGGTCACATCCAGGATCTCACCGATTTCCTTGAGCGTGAGATCCTCGTAATAATAGAGGACCAGGACCAGCTGCTCCTTGCGCGGCATATCCTCGAGGCTGTTGGCCACCAGCAGCTTCATCTCGCGCTCGGAGACCACGGCCTCGACATCCTCGGACTTGGGATCCGGCAGGTAGTCGCCCAGGCAGGAGGGCTGCTCGTCGTCGTCGCCCGAGAGATCGGCGTCCAGCGACACGATCGTGGCCACCGAGACCTCGTCCACCATCTCGTCCAGTTCCCGCAGGTCGATGCCCAGTTCGCGCGCCACTTCCGAATCGGTGGCCGGCCGTCCCAGCCTGCTCTCCAATTCGGAATAGACGTGCTCCAACTGCTTGGCCTTGCGCCGCAGCGAACGGGGAATCCAATCCTGGCTGCGCAGCTCATCGAGAATGGCCCCGCGGATCCGGGGAATGGCGTAGGTCTCGAACTTGATGCCGCGGGTCGGATCGAAGTTGTCGACCGCTTGGATCAGGCCCAGCAGGCCGGAAGCCTCGAGATCGCCGAATTCGACGTAATGCGGCAAGCCGATGGCCATCCGCCCCGCAACATATTTGACCACTCTCACATGAGCTTCGACCAGTTGACGCCGGGCGTCGCTGTCGCGCTTGTCGATCAGAGTCCGCCAGAGGTCGGCGTGAGGTATGGGAGATGTCTGCGTCATCTATGACCCCTCTGTACAGGTTGTCGATTTATCATGCTGCGAGCAGTTTCCATGCCAGCGAACCGTCTGCCTTGGCGACCGGAGCTTGCGGTCATCTTTAGCGCCCGCCTTCCCGCGCCTTGCGCTTCAGAGATGCATCATGTTCGGCATCGGCGCGCTTCACCTCGTCCACGATTCCGGTCCTGAAGACGACGGCCAGCAACGCCGAGACTCCGTAGAAGACCAGATTAGAAATCACCGCCCGCTTGAGCGCCGTCAGCAGATCGTGACCGCGCCAAAGCCCGGTGACCATGGCGACCACGGCGGCCGCGGTTGCTATCGATCCGACGAACCTCTGCATCGTCACTCCCTCAGGACGCCCGTGCGACATCGACGGCGCCGTCTACCGCGGAGCGGCCGACGCCCAGCACCAGTTTCACCAGTTCATCCGAAGACGCGATCCGGGGCGGGTTGCCCGGCCAGGAACCGGCGCTCAACAGCGAGAACGGAGTCGTCAGAGAGAAAGCCAGATCGGCCAGCTTTCCGGGATGACGGCTGCGGTCCAGACGCGTGACCGCGGTCCAGTCACAATTCCAATCCTTGGCTGCCGCCAGGGAATCGGCCATGTCCTGCAGATCCCCGTCCAGGGGCAGCACCAGATGCCGGTGGATCAGTTCTTGTCCCGAAACGAAGAGACGCAGTTCCGGATCGGCCATGGCCCCGCTGCCCAGAGGCGGCGTGTCGATCAGCACCGCGTCATAACGGTCGAAATATTCCAGGCTGCGCTCGAGCTGGCAGGCTTCCTTCATGATCGCGGCGTCGTAGCCGTGTGCGGAAGCTTCACGCTGCAGCCGCCGCACCTCGCCGTCGTGACGCGGGGCCAACGAAAGCACCAGCACCTTGCGCTCTTTTTCGTGCAACTCGGCGGCGGCGGCGAGCAGCAGATCGGTCTTGCCGACGCCCGGCGCGCCGAGAAACAGGTGGCAGCCCGAGATATCATCCCAGCCTCCCGGGCATCCCTGCAGATGCGTGGCCAGATGGCCGGGAGCCGCAGACCCGGCCGCGGCGGATCCCTTTTCGGCCGCGAAGAGTCCGGCCAGCCTGGCGATCGTCTCGTCGGACACACCGGTAACGCGCAGGGCTGAGCCCAGCGGGTAATCGGCCGTTCGAGTGTCGCCCTCTCCCTTCGCCTCCGCCTGGTTGCCGCTGATCTCGCGGATCATTTCCTCGATGCGCGCGACCTCGCCGGTCAAGGCGGCGGCCAGGCGGCCGGCCTCGTCCTTCGGGCTCGGAGCCGGACGGCTCCCGTCCAGGAATACATCATCCTCCGAAACGACCCTCACCTCGACGTACCGGGTGCGTCCGAGACCGGTCTCATCCCGACGATAGACGTGACGGCTATCGACGATCCTGGCCTCGTCCCCGTGGATTCGGCGGACATTGCGCAGGGCCTCGGACAGGTTGCGTCCGATCACCCGGTTGCGATCCTGATCAGCCGGCTGCTGCATGAGCATGTCTTTCTCCCTGGATCGTTACGGTTCCGGCGGATTGGATCTTCGCGGAGGGGGCGATCTCCGTGTATCCGACCACAGCCAAACTCGCGAACGTAGGTTCGATCAAGCGCTTGATGAATACTCGGACCGGGGTGGGCACCAGCAACACCGGCGGCGTGCCCCGTCCGTAGGCGACCTGCAGCGACTGCTCCAGC
>CAZYDJ010000029.1:0-10884 GCA_964646035.1 uncultured Fibrobacteraceae bacterium
CCTTGCTATTTTGTTTAACCCAATCCTGGATGTTAAATGCCATAATTCTTTTTCATGTATCGGTTTAATCTGACAAATATAAAAAAAAAATGGAAAATCCTTGTTTTTTTGGATTTCATTGATGAATATTAAACCATTCACTACTTTTACGTACTCATTGCACTCCGCGGCCGATGCCGCCGTCGAAAAGATAGCAGGCCGCCTGCGCGAGTTGGTGGGCCGCACCATGCTGCGCCGCGGCGCGGTGGTGGGCATGAGCGGCGGCATCGACAGCAGCGTGACCTCCGCGTTGGCGGTCCGCGCCCTGGGCCCGAAGAAGGTCTTCGGCCTGCTGATGCCCGAGCGCGATTCCGGTTCGGCGAGCGTGAAGCTGGCCACACTGCTGGCCGAACATCTGGGCATCGAATACGTGGTCGAGGACATCGCTCCCACGCTCGAGGCGATCGGCTGCTACCGCCGCCGCGACGCCGCCTTCGCCTCGATATTTCCGGACTACGGCGAAGGCTGGCGCAGCAAGATCGTGCTGCCCGGACTGCTCGACGGCGAACGGATGAACGTGTTCCGGCTGGTGGCGGAAAACCCCGACGGAGAGCGCTTCGAAAAACGGATGCCGGTGGGCGCCTACCTGGAAGTAGTTGCCGCCACGAACTTCAAGCAACGCATCCGCAAGACCCTGGAATACTTCCACGCCGACCGCCTGAACTACGCGGTCCTCGGCACCCCCAACCGGCTGGAATACGACCAGGGATTCTTCGTCAAGAACGGCGACGGCGCGGCCGACATCAAACCCATCGCCCACCTCTACAAGTCGCAGGTCTATGATCTGGCCCGGCATCTGGAATTGCCCGACGAGATCTGCTCGACCACCCCGACCACCGACACCTACAGCCTGCCCCAGGGACAGGACGAATTCTATTTCGCCCTGCCCTACCAGTTGATGGATCCCATCCTCTGGGCCCGCAACCACGAGGTTCCGGCCGCGGTCTGCGCAGCCGAACTGGAGTTGGAAACAGAACAGGTCGAGAGGGTCTACCACGACATCGAGCGGAAGCGCGCGACCACGCTCCCACTCCATCTGGCGCCGCTGCTGGTGGAGGATGTTTCAGAAGTGGACAAATAGCCTGTTTTTTAGTAGGTTTTACTCAGCGATATTGATGTTAACGCTTGTTCTAAAGTAAACAGCGTTTAGCTTTGCCTTAGATAACCCCCATCACAGGGGACAAAATTAAGGCGGGATACGATGAAGATCACCACGAAGGTCCGTTACGGACTCCGGGCGTTATTGGAAATCGCCATCACATCCAAAGGGGAGCCCGTTCCTCTGAGCACTATTGCGGAATCCCAGGACATCAGCCGCAAGTATCTCGAGCAACTGGTCACTTCGATGCGGAAATGCGATTTCATCGGCAGCCGCAAGGGTGTACGCGGTGGGTATTTCCTGGTTCGCGAGCCGAGCGAAATTTCCCTCTGGGATGTTTTCTGCTGTCTCGAGGGACACACTCCCCTGGTGGAATGCATCCACTATCCGGAAACCTGCCCCCGCTCCGAATCCTGCACCACAAGGGATATCTGGACCCTGCTGGACACCAAGCTCCGCAGCTTCTGGGAGAGCTTCACGCTGCAGGATCTGGTCAACCACTATCATGAGATCGAGGCAGCCAAGAGCGAGGCCAAATCCGCTTTGCCTTCTGCCTGATTGAATTCGGATTCAGAGCACCGTCCAACCGACGCAGTCGGGGCGGTGTTCTTTTATGTCAGCAACGGATTAGCGCCTCCCAGCATACACCCGTCAACGATTTGACAACCCGCAGCCGGTTGCACAACATTGAATCAAGACCGCCCGCTCCAAGAACCCACATGCAGCAATACACCGCATCGAGAGAAGGTCTTCCGATGGAATTCACCCAACGACTACGCGCAAAAGCGGCAGAGTCGCAGCGAACCATCGTCTTGCCCGAGAGCGGGGATGAACGCACGCTTCGCGCAGCCGCACAGGTTCGGGACGAAGGTTTCGCCCACATCCTGCTACTCGGCGATCCCATCGAAATCGCCGGCCGCTTCGCCGAGCTGGGCATCGAAACCGAAGGCATCGATGTATTGGATCCCGCTTCCTTCCCGGAGCGCGAGGCCTACGTGGACGCCTTCCTGGAGAAACGGCGCCACAAGGGAATCACCCGTGACGAGGCCGCAGCAGCCATGGACGATCCCCTTTTCTTCGGCTGCATGCTGATCGAAAAGGGAGCCGCAGACGGGATGGTGGCCGGAGCGGTCAACTCGACCGCCAACGTGCTGCGCGCCGGGTTCCAGGTGGTGGGCACGGCCCCCGGCTGCTCGATAGTTTCGAGTTGCTTCGTGATGGTGAAGCCCGAGTGGAGCTACGGAGAGAACGGCATGATCACCGTCGCCGACTGCGCCGTCAACCCCGATCCCGACGCCGGCCAGTTGGCCGACATCGCCATCGCCACCGCCCGCACGGCCAAGGCCCTCTGCGGCTACGAACCGCGCGTCGCCCTGCTCAGCTATTCCACCAAGGGCAGCGGCTCCGGGCCGCAGGTGGAGAAGGTCCAGGAAGCGGTGGCCCTGTTGGCCGCCAAGGCTCCCGGGCTGTTGGCCGACGGCCCTCTGCAGGCGGACGCGGCCCTGGTCCCGGAGATCGGCGAAAGCAAGGCGCCGGGCAGCCCGGTCGCCGGCAAGGCCAACGTACTGGTATTCCCCACCCTCGAGGCCGGCAACATCGGCTACAAGCTGATCCAGAGGCTTGCCGGAGCCGAGGCCGTCGGACCGGTCATGCAAGGCATGGCCCGTCCCATCAACGACCTGTCCCGCGGCTGCACCGCCGAGGAAATCGTCAATGTGGTTGCGATCACCGCCCTGCAATGCGAAGGATCCGAGCAGTGAAGAACATTCTGGTCATCAACTGCGGCAGCAGTTCGCTGAAGTACCAGCTGCTGGAGATGGAACAGGAGACCCTGCTGGCCAAGGGCCTGGTCGAACGGATCGGCCTGGACGAGGGTCATCATGTCTACAAGCGGCCCGGCGAAGATGATTTCGACCAGGTGCTGCCCATCCCCGACCATGAGGCCGGCGTCCAGTTGGTGATGAAGGCCTTGGCCGACCCCGACCACGGTGTCATCACCGGCTATGACGAGATCGCCGCCGTCGGCCACCGCGTCGTGCACGCCGGGGAGAAGTATGCGGGCAGCGTGATGATCACCGACGACGTGGTCGCCGCCCTCGAGGAATGCATCCCCCTCGCGCCGCTGCATAATCCGCCCAACATCGTCGGCATCAACGCCGCCAAGGCTGTTCTGCCCGACGTGCCGATGGTCGGCGTCTTCGACACCGCGTTCCATCAGACCATGCCGGACTGGGCCTACATCTACGCCCTGCCCTACGAGATGTACTCCGAGCACAAGATCCGCCGCTACGGGTTCCACGGCACCAGCCACCGCTACGTCACCCTGCGCGCCGCGGAGATCCTCGGCAAACCGACTTCAGAAGTGAACCTCATCACCTGCCACCTGGGCAACGGAGCCTCGGTGGCCGCGATCCGCAACGGCGAATCGGTCGACACTTCGATGGGATTCACTCCGCTCGAGGGACTGATGATGGGCACCCGCAGCGGTGATATCGATCCGGCCATCACCGGCTATCTGGAGCGCCGCCTCGGTCTCGGCCTCGACGAAGTCGATCAGATCCTCAACAAGAAGAGCGGGATGCTGGGCATCTCCGGAATCAGCAGCGACCTGCGCGACGTGGAAAGCCATTATGCCAACGGCGAGGACCGCGCCCGGCTGGCGCTGGAGGTTTACACCTACCACATCCGCAAGTACATTGGCGCCTACGCGGTCGCCCTGGGCAAGGTGGATGCGATCATATTCACGGCCGGCGTCGGCGAGAACGACTCCCTGGTCCGCGAGTGGTCGTGCCGCGGGCTCGGGATCATCGGAGCCGAGCTCGACACCTTCAAGAACGCGACCCGGCGCGACGAGGCGACAATCAGCACGAACGCCTCGAAGGTGAAGATAATGATCGTCCCGACGAACGAGGAGTTGATGATAGCCAGGGACACCTTGAAACTGGCTTTCAGCAATGAGAAGACCACTGTTTGAAAAAATCGGCTCCGATTGTTCCGGCCGGTCCGCCCGACAGCGGCGGGCCGGCCGGCTGCTGACTCCGCTCTGCTTCCTGCTCTGTGGAATCTGCCTCTGCGCTCCCGGCCCGGCCCCGGCCCGACCGGCCGCCGTCTCCGCCCAGCCCGACGCCGAAGCGGATAAGCCCACCCTGTTGCGAGAGCTGCGCGAACACATGACGGCGGGCGACCTGACCGCCGCCCGCGATGTTGTCCGACGCTACCGCCTGGCCTTCCCCGACGAGCCCCTCATGGCCTATAACAGCGCCTGCATCTCGGCTCGGACAGGTGACTCGCGAAGCGCCCTGTCGGAATTGGCGGACGCCTTCTCTCTTGGCTTCGATGACATCCGCCTGGCGCTCCGCGACCCCGATCTGGGCCTGCTGGCGGAAAACCCCGATTTTCTGGAGTTGATCGGATCCGTTTCAGCCGGGTTGCGCCGTGACGCCGTGGATCGCCGCGTGATAGCGCCGGACGGGCAATGGTCGCAGGCCGTTCCCTTGTCCGGGGCGATTCCGCACCGGCCCGGTTCCGCGCCGGAGTTTCCGGCGCAGATCAGGCTGCGCTTCGGTCAGACCGCCCTGGAAATCGAGTTCAGCGTGGAAGGGCTGAACGAAGGCTGGCGCAGCGGCGATCTCCTGCTGTTGACCCTGGCCCCGCTGACGGCTCCCGACGACTTCGATTCCGACCGCCCTTATCGCTTCGCCTTCGGGCTCCGGGGGAAGACACCGGTGGGCGTCCAATCGGCCCGGCCCCGCCTCGCGATCGACCAGGTCGTTGCCGAACTGGCTCCCGAATTTTTCAGCGACCAGGCGACCGGCGCCGAGATCTGCCGGATCGCCGTCCCCTGGAATCTGCTGGAGCCCTACTCGCCTCCCGTGGACCGGATCTGGGGCGTGAACGCCGCTTTCTCTCCCCGCGGAGAGTCCCGACCAAACGCGGTGCTGACAGCCGATCCCGCCGGCTTCGCCTCCGACGCGGAATGGACCCGGGTCGTGCCTTTCGTACTGCGTCTCGGACCGGATTCACCGGCTCGTATCGGTTGTGACGTGAACAGCACGATCGTGGGGACCGAACCGCTGCGGTTCAGCCTGCTGGTCTGGTCGCCGGTTGCGGGCAGAGCCGTGTTGCGGCTGGGCATATCCGACGAAGGCGGCAAAACGCTCATCTCGATCGGCGATGACGGCCTGGAGGTCGAACTCAGCGAGGGTCTGAACATCCTGGAGCGGCAGACCGACATTTCCGCAGTGGCCTACGGCCCCATACGCATGACGGCGCACATGACCCTGCCCGACGGCGACGAGTTGGAGTGGTCCACCAATCTGCTCCGATTCGGCGAGAGCTGGCTGCCGGCCGCGAGGCGGCGGCTGGACAAGGTCGAGCCCCTGGAGCGGCCTACGGTGTCCTGGCGCCTGGATCTCATCGAAAAGCAGATCGCCGAGCGGGACCCGCGTGAAGATCCCTATCCCATGGCCACCACCGTCCACGAAGTCGATCAATTCCTGCTCAACGACCGCGACACCGGCAGCATCCTGCCCCCGGGAGTCGGGTTCACCGCCGCCTTCGAATCCGACTCCGGCGATCCCCGATCCTGCGAGTTGAGGCTGCCGGCCGCATGGACCCCCGGCAGCAAATATCCCGTTGTGGTGATGTTGAGCGCAGAGGGAGATTTCGGGCGCGAAGTCTGGCGCGAGCTCGGCTCGCGGTCGGAAGCGGACGGTTCCGTGATGGCCCTGCCGGACTGCGACGCTCCCGGCGCCGGCCCCTGGTCCCGGGAAACGATCAACGCGGCGATCACGGCCATCGAATGGGCCGGATCTCTCTTCCCCGGCGGTCCGGTGCGGATCGTCGCGGTGGAAAGCGCCGCCGCCGCCGCCCTGGACATCGCCGCCGCGGCTCCCGGACTGGTCGACGATCTCTACGTCGTGGTCCAGGACAATTACGCCCCCTGGCCCGATCGCGCGGCCGACCTCTATGCGAAGATCAGGATCGCGGCTCCGATCACGTTCGCCATCGCCGGCGGCAATCTCAGCCCGTCCTCCGCGATCCGCGACGCAATCGCGATTTCCGGGGCGGACATGACTCCGGTCGATCTGCCCAAATACCCCACTCCAGCGGACGTTGCCGACCATCTGGCCAGCCGGCTCGGCAAAACCGACTAGGTCTTTCTCCACAAGCCCGTTATGTAGTATTCTAGGCTCGGCGCTCAGGGGGAGCGCTCCGCGTTCCATCATATCAATCAACAGGAGATTCGGGTCATGTCCCATAAACGAAGTCTACTTCTGCGCGCCCTGGTTCCGGCAGCCATGCTCGCAGTAGCCGTATTCGCCCACGCCGGAGATGCGCCGGTCGTGGCCAACGGCGCCGTTCCGGCCGACGGCGTCTACACGATGCAGATGGAAGAGCTTTGGCGGGCCGGCGGCGCTGATGACGAGGTCAACCTCTTCGGCGCCATCTCCCAGGTCCTCGGCGACGCCGAGGGAAACATCTACCTGCTCGACAGCCAGCTCTCGCAGGTGCACGTCATGGGTCCCGACGGAACTCCCCTGCGCTCGCTCAGCCGCGAAGGCGACGGCCCCGGCGAGATCCGCCGCCCCAACGACATGTTCTTTCTGCCTGACGGCAGCCTCGGCCTGCTGCAGATCTTCCCGGGCAGGATCGTGAAGGTGGATCTGGCCGGTGATCCGGCGGGCAACTTCCCCTTCGACAGCGGCAACCCGGCCGGCGGCGGCTTCGCGGTGCTGGTCCGGGGAATGTGCCGCGACGACCACCTCGTACTGACAGGAATCCGCCAGACTTTCGCCGCCGGACAGCTCACCCAGAACCGCTTCCTGGCCGCGTTCGACATGGACGGCAACCAGGGCGCGGTCTACGACCAGAGCGAGTCCCTCATGGACTTCGCCAATCCCACCCTGGACGAGGTGAGCACCGACTTCAGCTGGGGCCGCTTCGATATCGGTCCCGGCGGACTGGTCGCGTTGGCGCCGGCCCGCGACGCCTACAGCATCCAAGTGCGCGACCGGGAAGGCGCCGTCCTGATGACCGTCACCCGTGACTACGAACATCGGGTCCGCAACGAAACGGATCTGGCCCGCACCCGGGCGTTCTTCGAGGCCCAGGGCCGGAACTACCCGGTGCCCCCGAAAATCACCATCGACTCGAACGATCCCGACATCTTCAGCCTGAGGTACCGCGACGACGGCGAACTCTGGGTCCTGCCTTCGCAGGGGCGGCAGGACCAGCCCGAGGGGATCCTGGTCACCTACGACGTATTCGACACAAAGGGACGCTTCGTCAATCAGGCCGCCGTTTCCTGTCCCGGCGACGGCACCGAGGATCAGTTGTTCCCGGTTGGAAACGATGTCTGGGTGCTGGTGCGGAACCTGACCTCGGCCGCTTTGTCGGCCGCCGGCGGCGGCGGCGATGAGGACGGCGAGGAAGCTGAGCCGATGGAGGTGGTCTGCTACCGCGCCAAGCCTTGATCAGGCTCCACATCGCAGCGCAACTTTTCAATTTCGACTGCGTTGGAATCCCTGGGTTCGGCGCCGCCATCAGCGGCGCCGTCCCGAGTTCTAAAGACCGAGACTCCGATTCCCGATAACCGCACCCCGCAGTGTCCGGCGCATCTCGCCACCCCGAGGAGGGACCGCGTACCCATGAGCATACGCAAAATTTTCCCGGCCATCCTGATCCTGACATTCCTGCTGACTTTGGCCGGATGTTCGACAGGCGATGGAGACGCAGCCGGAGCCGATTCCACCGCCGCCGGTGCTGACACTTCCGCGACCGAAAACAAACCCCGCACGGAAAAATCGATCAGCGTCGACCAGTCGGCCGTCCGGCGGGGAGATCTGGTGCAGTCGGTATTCGCCGACGGCGTCATCCGCACCCCGCGCGCGATGAAGATCAGCGCCAAGATCGGCGGCGAGATCACCAAGGTCCTGGTCCGCAACGGCGATCTCGTGCGCAAAGGCCAGCTCCTGGCCCGCATCGACGACCGTGAATATGCCCTGGCCCGCGAGGAGGCCCGCTACCGCCACATGCAGGCGTTATCCCAGATCGCCGCCGAAGACGATGAACTGGGCGGCAATCCCGAAGCGGAGCAGGGCTTCGCGGACGGCAAGCAGAAGCTGGACCGGATGCTCGAATCGGGCGATCTGTCCCGATCCGAATATCAGGCCCGGATCCTGGAATTGGAATTGGAGGCGCTGCAGAAAGGCGCGTTCCGCCAGGATGTCTTCGCCCAGCGCACCGGACTGGCCGATGCGCGGGTTGCCGAGGAAAGGGCCTCGCTCAACCTCGAATATACCGAGATCCGGGCGCCGGGAGCCGGCGTCATCGACGGCATCACGATCGTACCGGGCGAGATCATACCGATCGGCCAACTGCTTTGCTCGATCTACGACAACTCCCACCTCGAGGCCGTGGTCAACGTGCTGGAGGCCGACCTCGCCGATCTGCGCGAGGGCCGTTCCGCCCTGGTAGCCGTGCCCGCGGTGGACGACACGATCGCCGTCACCGTCGATGTGATCAGTCCGCGCCTCGACGAGACCTCGCGCACATGCGAGGTGCTGATCCGCTTCGGCAACCCCGACGGCAGATTCCGGCCGGGGATGTTCGTCCGCGCCGAGATCGCCGCCCGGGTGCACCACGACCTGCTGATGGTGCCGCGCGACGCCATCCTCTCCCGCGACAACCGCAACCTGCTGTTCAAGGTGATCGACGACGACCACGCCCAGTGGCTCTACGTCGATACCGGGCTCGAGAACAGCGATTGGATCGAGGTGCTCAAGGTGCATAGCGGCGGCTCGCTCGCCCCGGGCGAGATGGTTGTCGTCAGCGATCACCTGACCCTCGCCCACGAGGCGAAACTGAAGATCAGGCGCACCATCCCCCCGCGTGACCGCTGGGCGGACTTGGCCGTAACCGCGGGGACCGACCAATGATCAAATTCGCAGTGGACCGTCCGGTCGCAGTAGTGATGGTGTTCACCGGCCTCGTTCTGATCGGCCTGCTCTCGTTCGGACGCCTGCCGGTCGATCTGCTGCCGGCGATCAACTATCCGAACCTCACCGTCATCACCAGCTACGCCGAGGTGCCGGCCGACGACCTCGCCCGCCTGGTGACCCAGCCGCTGGAGGAGCGCATCACCGGGCTGGCCGGCGTGCGCAGGGTCGTATCGCGCACCCGGGAAGGCGTCTCGACCATCACCGTGCAGTACGACTGGGGCACGGAGATGGACTTCGCCAACCTCCACCTGCGCGAAGCGGTCGACCAGGTCTCGTTCCGGAACGACTTCCCCGAGGAAGCCGACCGTCCACTGATTCTGCGCTGGGATCCGGGCGCGCGCCCGGTAGCCATCCTGGCCCTCGAGGGTCACGACGACCTGCCGCGGATGACCGAGTTCAGCCGCGAAGTGGCCAAGCCGGCCCTGGAGCAGGTAGAGGGATTGAGCCAGGCCGAGGTGATAGGCGGCGCCGACCGCGAGATCCGCGTCGAACCGGATTTCGCGAAGCTGCGCCTCTACGGCCTGACCATGGCCGACGTCAGCAACGCTCTCAATGTCGCCAACATCAGCTTTCCCGGCGGCCGGGTTCGGCGCGGACCGCTGCACCTGCCCCTGCGCATCCTGGGCGAGTTCGAAAACCTGGACGACATCCGCCGCACCGAGATCGCCACCGAGAACGCCGGCATGATCACCGTCGGCGACATCGCCGAGGTGCTGGACACGACCAAGGAGCCCGACGGAGCCACCCTGACCGGCGACACGGCCGTTGTCTCGATGCTGCTCTACAAGGAAGTCGGCGCGAACACCATCCAGGTCACCCAGGCGATGGACCACATCCTGGGCATCATCAAGAGCGAGTATCCCGACTTCGGCTTCCGCTTCATCTACCGGGACGCCGACTTCGTGCAGGAGTCGTTCCGCGGCCTGCGCGACTCGCTGCTCTACGGCGCGGCCCTGGCCTTCCTGGTGCTCTTCTTCTTCCTGAAGGAATGGCGCAGCCCGATCGTGGTCTGCCTGTCGATTCCCATCAGCATCTGCACCACCTTCGCCTTCATGTACTTCGCCGACGTCAACATCAACCTGATGTCGCTCGGCGGGCTTTCATTGGCTGCGGGAATGCTGGTGGACAACGCCATCGTCGTGCTCGAGAACATCAAGCGGCATCTGGCCGAGAAGGCCGAAGGTTCGACCGCGGCGATCAGCGCCCGCGCCACACGCGAGGTGGCGACGCCGGTGATAGCTTCGACCCTGACGACCGTCGCCGTCTTCTTCCCCGTCATCTACGTGCCCGGGATCGCGGGCGAGTTCTTCCGCGACCAGGCGCTGACGGTGACCATCTCGCTGCTGATCTCGATCGCCACCGCGCTGCTGCTGCAGCCGATGCTCTCGTCGCGCATCCTGAAGCAGGGCCCGGAGAATCCGCGCGGCCCCTTCCGCCTCGCCGACCTTTTCTTCAGCGGCATGTTCTCGGTGTATCACCGGGCCCTGGGCTGGACCCTGGACCACAAGGCCGTGCTGCTGACGGGGCTGCTGATCTCGATCGCGCTGGCCGGTTGGGAAGCGTCCTCGATGCGCAAGACCTTCATGCCCGACCGCAACACCGGCGACTTCACCCTCCTGTTGGAGTTGCCGACGAACAATGTTGCTGATTTTTATCAGGACTGGCTGGAATGCCGTGCTGAGCGCCTGCTGTTTTGCCGGATCGAAATCGAGGTGATTAATGCCATAAACAAACATTGCCGCA
>CAZYDJ010000029.1:10894-20186 GCA_964646035.1 uncultured Fibrobacteraceae bacterium
AGGCACCGAGGTGACCGCCGCGGCCATAGCCTCCGAGCTGGCCGCCAGACCGGAAGTGCGGACCGTCTTCTCGCAGGTGGGCGAGACCGAGCGCACCCTGGCCGCGCTCAAGGAGTACACCGCCGCCAACACCATCCGCATGCGCATCCTGCTCCATCCGACCCGCGACGGCGCCGAGCATTTGGCCGCGGTGAAGGGTTTTCTCCAGACCCGGCTTGAGAACATGGAGGGAATCGACTGGACCTTCCGCGACGAAGGGATCGGCCTGAGCGAGATCCTGGCCAGCGGCGAATCCGCCTTCAACCTGGGCATCGTCGCCGAAAAACCCCAGGACGCGGTCGACACCGCCGAGAAACTCCTGCCCCTGTTGCAGGGGATACGCGGGCTGGACGACGTCCAGATGGACCGGGTGCTGGGCAACCCCTCGGTCGAGGCCCAGATCGACCGCGAAGCAGCCCTGCGCTTCGGGCTGCAGCCGGACGTGCTGGCCCGCGAACTCCAGGCCCGCATCCAGGGGGTCGTCGCCACGACCTACAACGAGATCGAGCAGCGCATCGACATCGCGGTGCGCCTGCCGCTGGAGAAACGCCGCGACCTCGACTCGGTGCTGGCCTCGCCGGTCGCGCTGGCCCCCGGGCGCACCGTCCCCCTGGGCACCTTCATCAGCCTGACCGAGGACCGCCCCGTGCGCGAGGTCATCCGCCGCGACCAGCGCCGGCAGATCACCCTGAGTTCCGACGTCAGCGACCGCCGCATCGGCGAGATCTGGCAGGATGTCCAGGTCCTGATCGACAACACGGAGCTGCCTCTCGGGACCAACTTCATCACCGGCGGCGAGCAGGACGAGATCAACAGTTCGTTCCGCGACCTGGGCTGGGCCCTGATACTCTCGGCCCTGCTGGTCTACATGATCCTGGCCGCGCAGTTCGAATCGTTCCTCGACCCGCTGATCATCTCGGCGGTGCTGCCGGTCGGCGTGATGGGAGCGATCTTCACCCTGGCCCTGGCCGGACAGACGCTCAACATCATCTCGCTGATCGGAATGGTGGCCCTGCTTGGAATATCAGTGAACGACGCCATCGTGAAGGTATCGACGATCCGCCGCCTGAGGCGCGAGGGGATGCCGGGCCGGCCGGCGATCATGGAAGCCAGCCGGCTGCGCTTCCGCCCGATCCTGATGACCACGCTTTCGACCGTGCTGGCCATGGTCCCGATGGCCATCGGCATCGGCACCGGCGAGCAGATCCAGCGGCCGCTGGCCATCACCATCCTGGGCGGATTGACCATCGCCACCGCCCTGACGCTGTTCCTGACGCCGACGGTCTACGAGATCATGCACAGCCGCCTCGACCGCGATTATGACGGAGAGATGAAATGATTCGAGCCTTCGTCGACCATCCCGTAGCCACCTGGATGCTCTTCACCGCGCTGGTGATCATGGGCGTCTACGCGATGCCCAGGCTCGAGATCGAAGCCATGCCCGAGACCGAACTGCCGTCGCTGTCGGTGGTCACGACCTGGAACGGGGCCTCTCCCGCGGCCGTCCAGCGCTCGCTGACCATTCCCATCGAGGAAGCGGCCCGCCGCGTCCACGGCGTGGAGGAGATCGAGTCGCGGTCGCGGCCCGGCCGCAGCAGCGTGCAGGTGTCCTTCCGCCGCGACGTGAACATGGAATTCGCCCAGCTGGAGCTGGCCGAGCAGCTCGGCGGCGTCCGCTCGACCCTGCCGTCGGCGGCCAGCCAGCCGCAGGTCGTGCCCTACGTGCCCGAGGAATTCCGCACCGGCGACTTCCTGACCATCAGCCTGATCTCCCCGCTGACCGCGAACGATCTGCGTGACAAGGCCGAGTCCTGGCTGCTGCCGCAACTGCTGGCGATCCAGGGAGTGGCCGACGTCGAGTTGCAGGGCGGCGCGCTGCCCCTGCTGAAGGTGAAGCTCGACTTCCAGCTGCTGGAGCGATACGGGATCTCCGCCGATCTGGTCTTCGCCTGGCTCAGCGTCCTGGACGACATCATGCCGGCCGGATCGATCCGCCGCACCGGCCGCGAACTGGCGGTCAGCGTGCAGGATTCGGTGACTTCCGCCAAGCTGCGCAACACGGTGATAGCCAGCCTGGGCGGACAGCCGATCACCCTGGACCGCATCGCCGAGCTGGTGCCCGACTACGAGGATCCCTACTACTTCGTGCGCATCAACGGCGAGAACGTGATCCAGGCCAGCGTCGCCAAGCGCAGCGGGGTCAATGCGGTATCGGTCAGCCGCCGTATCCGCAACGCCCTGCCCGGGATCCAGGAGAACCTGCCCTTCCCCCTGAGCTTCGACATCGACACCGACCAGGGACAGGAGCTGGAAGACAAGTTGACCGAGCTGGTCTACCGTTCGCTGGCCATCCTCGGACTGTTGTTCATCCTGCTGGCCCTGGCCCTGCGCCGCGTGCAGCTGACGGCCATCGTGATCAGCTCGATCCTGCTGGCGATAGTCATCTGCCTGTCGCTCTTCTACTTCCTGGACATCTCGATCAACTTCATCACCATCAGCGGTCTGACCGTCTGCTTCGGGATGCTCCTGGACAACAGCATCCTTGTGCTCGACGCCATCCACCGCCGCTTCGTCCGCCGGCGGCACAACGACGCGCGGCGGGCCCTGATCAACGGCACCCGGGAAGTGGCCTTCCCCATCACGGCCACCACCCTGACCACCGTGGTCGCCTTCCTGTCGTTCATCTTCCTCTCCGGCCGGCTGGCCCTGTACTACGTGCCCCTGGCGATCAGCGTCGGCATCGCCATGCTCGCCTCGATCTTCGTGGCCTTCGGGTTCATCCCGGTGGCCCTGCGCCGCACGGCCGAGAACGAGATGAAGAAACCGGCCGCCGAATCCGCAGGGGCCGCCGAAGCGACCGGGATGGCGATGATCTGGCGCTGGGCCGTGGTCGTGATCGTGCTGGGGGCCTTCACCTTCGGTCTGATGGCCTTCGTGCAGGGTCTGCGCGCGGCGACCGATTTCTGGCCCTGGCTGGCCGGTGCGGTGGCCATGCTGATGCTGGTGGGCGTGTTCGTGGCCAACGTCGAACGGATCACCGCCTTCAATATCCGCTTCTGGTTCATCCCGACCATCGGCTTCGCGGCGTTGATCGTCGGCGGGATCTGGATCTACCAGAACGAGGTCGACAAGGGCGGATTCTGGCATCAGCAGGATCGTGAAACCCTGGTCTGCTACCTGGAGCGTCCGGTCGGCACCGACGTGCTGCTTTCCACCGAGACCATGCGCAAGTTCGAGCAGGAATTGCTGCCGATCCCCGACGGGATCGAGATGAAGTCGTGGAGCGCCGAGAACCGCGCCTACATGACCGTCAACTTCGAAGAGGACATGCTGAAATCCGAGTACCCGGAGCTCTACCGCAACAAGCTGATCATCCTGGCCGAGGAACTGGGCGGGATGTTCATCTGGATCAACGGATTCGGCGATCCCTACATGAAGGGCGGCCGCGGCGGCGGCATGAGCAATTCGCTGCTGAAGATCACCGGCTACAACAGCAAGGTGCTGGACGAGATCTGCCAGACGACCATGGCCCGTCTCGACCGCAACCGCCGCGTGCGCAACGTGCGGCTTACCGGCGGCGACAGGTTCGACCGCGCCGGCACCGACGAGACGGTGATCGTGATCGACCGCGAAGCCATCGCCGCCCACCACATGTCGGTGATGGAGGTCGTGGCCTACCTGCGTCGGCTGCTGGGCGTGGAATTCCCCTGGCAGATGATGGTCGACGGCGAGAACCAGCGACTGCAGATGGCGTTCGCCAGCGCCGACGCCATCCAGTACGACCAGATCGCGTCCCATACCATGGCCACCGCTTCCGGCGAACGCGTGCGTCTGGCCGACCTGGTGACCATGGAGGAGCGCTCGGTGATCTCGACCATCGTGCGCGAGAACCAGCGCTACAAGATGCAGCTGAACTGGGAGTACATCGGCACCGACAAGATGCGCCAGCAATTCCTGCAGGATGTCATCTCCGGCATCGAGCTGCCCTACGGCTACACCGCCGAGGACGTCTCGGGCGAACAGTTCTCCGAGGAGGAGGAGGAGCAGATGAACACGGTGCTGTGGCTGACCGCGGCGTTCATCTTCATGACCCTCGCCGCCCTCTTCGAGAGCTTCGAACTGCCCCTGCTGGTGCTGCTGTCGCTGCCGATGGCCATGATCGGCGTGATCGGTATCTTCTGGGGCACCGGCACCACCTTCGACTCCTCGGCCCGCATCGGACTGGTGCTGCTCTTCGGCATCGTCGTCAACAACGCCATCCTGCTGGTGAACCGGTTCCGGCTGCAGTTGCGCGAAACCATCGCCGAACGCGGCTACGGCGCCGACCTCGTGCCGGCAAAGAGCCGCCTCGGCGGCGTCGACCTGTGGCGCCTGCCGGGTGCGGAGCGCAAGGAGATGCTGAAGGCGGCCATCTGCAACGGCACCCGCATCCAGATGCGTTCGATCCTGCTGACGAGCGGCACGACCGTGGCCGGGATGTTGCCCCTGCTGGTGCGCCTGACCGAGATCGAAGGCCGCGACATCTGGGAGAACCTGGCCCTCTCCTCGATCGGCGGGCTGGCTTCGAGCACGGTGCTGATCCTGAGCACGATCCCCGCCCTCTACTGGATCAACGTGCGCTTCGGTTGGATGGCCGCGCGCCGGTTGCACGGTCGTCCCCGACGCGAAACCGCGCCCGCCCGCCCGGTGGATCCGGCCGAAGCCTGAGCGGTAGCGGCCCGCCCCGGACAACTCCGACTTGCAAACGACCGCCGCGTCGGCCTATCGTGGGCGGACGCGGCCGGTCGGTCCGGCTCCGTGATCAACGGGTCACAACCATCGATTAAAGGGAGCGACGGAAAAATGTCAAAGCACATAGACATCCTGCTGCTGACCGCACTGCCCGCATCCGGCAAGTCCGAGGCCCGCGCCTATCTGGCCGGTCTGACTCCGCAGGAATGCGAGGCGCAGTTCGGCATCGGCCATACGGTACAACTGGACGACTATCCCTACGTGCACATGATGCGGCGGGTCAGCCAGGAGATGCGGAAACTGGGACATGACGGAGTCTTTTTCGACGACGACAGTCTGCCGATGAAGAATCCGCTGGACTGGGGCACCCTGATGGAATTGCTGAACGAGGACTACCGCGACATGGTCGAACACCGCAAGCCGACCGCGGACAAGGCCGGCGCCTGGTTGCTGGACCGCTACGACGCGGCGCGGGAGAAGGTCGGGGCCGAGCCGGTATTCGGCAAGCTCCCCGCGGCGGCGCGCACGCAGTTGGAGGCGGCAATCGAGGATGACTCGCGCAAGCTGCTGGACGACAAGGTCGCCGAGGTGCCGGACAGCCTCGAGGGCAAGACCGTGGTCGTGGAATTCGCCCGCGGCGGCAAGGACGGCTCCGCGATGCCGCTGCCCGATCCCTGGGGCTACCAGTATTCGCTGCGGATGCTCTGCCCCGAGATGCTCGAGAAGGCATCCATCCTCTACATCTGGGTCACCCCGGAAGAGTCGCGGCGCAAGAACGACGAGCGGGCCGACCCCAACGATCCCGGCTCCATCCTGCATCACGGCGTGCCCATCGAGGTCATGCTCAACGATTACGGCTGCGACGACATGAGCTGGCTGCTCGAACAATCGGACAAGCCGGACACGGTGCGCATCGAGGCCCACGGGCGTGTATTCAACCTGCCGCTCGGCCGCTTCGACAATCGGGTCGACCGCACCAGCTTCATCCGCAACGACCGCTCCGAGTGGACCGACGAGCAGGTCGCGGCCCTGCGGGCCGGAATGCGCGAGGCCTTCGACCAGATCCTCGGCAACAAGGGCTGATCCTCCCGCCGGGGACGGACGGCGAAAAGGGGCTGCAGTCCTGGACTGCGGCCCCTTTCCAATTATCGAACCTATTGCGGTTTCAGCCTATCCAGCGCCGGAGCATGTCGCGCAGCATGTCCAGGGTGAGAGGCTTGCTGAGGTAGTCGTTCATGCCGGCGCGCAGGCATTTCTCCCGATCGCCGACCAAGGCGTGGGCGGTGACCGCGATCACCGGCAGATCCGACCAACCCGATTCGCGCAGCCGCCGGGTGGCGTCGAGACCGTCCAGCACCGGCATCTGCAGATCCATCAGCACGGCGGCGAAGTCCGATCCGGAGCCGCCGTCCGGCTCGCCGAGAGCCTGCAGGGCGACATCGCCGTTCTCGGCCTCCACCACCTCATGACCCAGTTTCTCCAGCATCCGAACGATGAGATGACGTCCGGACTCGTCATCCTCGGCCAGCAGGATCTTGGCCACTTCGGACCTCCGTGTGTTTAGCCGATCTTCAGTCGGCGGATATCAGATTCACCCTGGCCGGCACTCGCGCCGGGGCCAGGCAGATTTTGCTGTCGCAGGCCTGCAATTCGAGTTCCAGGTCGATGGCGGCGGGCAACTCGGCGCCGGTGCGCAGGACTCCCGACACCTCGACGCGTCCCCGGCCTGCGAGCAGGCTGACCGTCTCGCCGAAGAACTCGCCGCTGTCCCCCTCGGGATACTTCACGATCATAGAGTCCAACGGCGCCTTGTCCAGCCCCTTCAGGTCGATGCCGATGAATACGCTGTCGCCGTGGGCGTAGAGATGCCAGCCGCTGGCGATGTCGAAGTCGACCGCGAAGGCGACACGATCGCCGTGATCGGCCGTCGCCGGCGACGGCGAAACGCTGACGGCCACTACCCCCGCGGAATCGGCCGCCGGCTCGGCGTCGGCCGCGAAGCCGCCCCCGGATGCCCCGGCCAACGCCGTCGCGGCCGCCCCGAACAGCAGCAACAGCGCGGCGATGGTCATCCCGATCCTCATGCGCTTCCCTTCCCGCCGTGGGCGCCGTGTGTCCCGCGGGCTCCGCGTGCGCGGCGGCTCCGGCGCGACTTGTGCGCCATGTCATGCTCGATCGATGCGGCCGCACGGCGCAGGACCATGAACAGCCGCTCGACATCCCCGGTCTCCATGTTGCGGTTCTCCACGTTGACCCGCAGCCCGACCCTCCCCTTGAGGATGGTATGGCTGAACCAGGCATCGCCGTTGCGCTCGACGCTCTGCTGCAGATCGCGGTTGAGCTGATCGACATCCTCGGGGGTCAGCGGCGAGTCGGCGTCGGCCGGTTTCGGGATCCAGCGGAAGGTGCAGATGCCCAAAGTGTTCGGGCCGATCAGATCGAAGCCGGGATCGCGGCGCAGCATCCCGGCCAGGGTGCGCGCCAGTTCGATGTCCTTCTCGATCCATTCCGCATAACGCCGGCGCCCGACGGCCTTCATCGTCATCCAGAACTTCAAGGCGTTGAAGCGGCGGCTGCCCTGGATGCCGTACTGGAAGAAGTTCACCTTGTCGCCCATGTGGAAGCCGCGGCGGTCCTCGTAGGATTCGGGCAGGCCGTCCTCCGATTGACGCGCCTGCTCCATGTAGTATTCCGGGCGCACCAGGAAGCTGTGCCGCAGGAAATCGCCGTCGCGGACGAGGATCCCACCGGCCTCGAACGGGACGTAGAACCACTTGTGCGGATCCACCGTGATCGAATCGGCAAGCTCGATCCCGCGCAGCATGTGGCGGTACTTGTCGGTCAGCATGACCGCCCCGCCGTACGCGGCGTCGACATGGAACCAGCAGCCGTGCCGCTTGGCGATCTCGGCCAGGCGGTCCAGCTTGTCCACGCTGCCGGTATTGGTAGTGCCGGCGATGCCGATGATGCAGCAGGGTTCGAGCCCGGCATCGACATCGGCGCGGATGGCCTCTTCGAGCTTTTCGAGATTCACGCGGTAGAGATCGTCTTCGGGAATCTTGCGCAGCTGCCCGAGACCGAGGCCGAGCAGGTCGGCGGCCTTGTCGAAGCTGTAATGGGCCTGGGCGGAGACGTAGAAGGTCAGGCGCGAAAGATCGGGACCGACCGGATCCTCGCTGCCGATGAACCGGGCCATCGAGCGTTCCAGCTTGCGGTTGATCGCCAGCTTCAGGCCGGTGATGTTGGCCATCGAGCCGCCCGGCATCAGGGTGCCGAAGGACTCCGCCCCCATGCCGAAGAGACTGCAGAGCCAACGCACCACCCGCTTCTCGACCGCGGTGGCGGCCGGGGCGTGGCGCCAGGAGGCTGCGTTCTGGTTCATCGCGGCGCAGAGAGCGTCGGCGAAGATCGCGACCGGCAGCGGCGCCGGGTTCATCATACCGAAATAGCGGCGGCTGCCGATGGCCATCGAGTTCGGGAAGATCTTGCTGCGGCATTGCTGCAGCAGATCGTCGAAAGACTCGCCTTCCTCGGGCAGATCCTCGGCGAAGAGATCGTCGAGGCCGGCCGGCGAAACCGGTCCGTAGACCCGGCGCCCCTCCAGACCGTGCAGATACTCGACCATCAGATCGATGAAGGCGTAACCCATCCGGCGAAAATCATCCTCCTCGGGAAAGGAGAGAGGACCTCCGTCCATCCGGTCGGCGTAATGGCTGTCGTACATCGTTCCTCCCGGGAGGCCGTCACAACGGGCGGGCGGCTCCCATCTTCTTTCAACCGGGGAAGATTCCCCGGGCGATCTCTTCCAGGATCACGGCCGCTCCGTGCCGGGAGACCGGCGGCGCGACGCGTCCGGCCGCCTGTTTCACCGATTCGGGTGCGTTGCCCATGGCGACGCACCAGCCGGCGACCGCGAACATATCAAGGTCGTTGAAATTATCCCCGATGGCTACGATCCGTTCCCCGGGAAATCCCAGTTCATCGGCCAGCACCTTGATCCCGCTGCCCTTGTCGCATTCGTGGTGATAGACCTCGATCCACAGGTACGAATCGTCCGCGATCAGGGACTCGGTGTTGATGACACGCACCTCGTCGCCCATCTCCGCCCGGATCGCCGCGGTGGCCGCGCAAACCCGCTCCGTCTCGTCGATCGTCCCCAATTCCAGGGACGATTCCGGCAGCTCGGCGAGGATGTCGTCCACTTCGCGGATGCCGCCCACTGTCTGGCGGCGGCGGCGGAGATATCGGCCGAGCACCGCGTTCAGGGGCAGCCGCTCGTGGGTCACCACGCCGCCCTTGTCATCGCTGTCGAAGAGCATCGGCACCAGGCCGTGGCCGCGGAAAAGGCCGATCAGCCTTGCGACGACTTCGCGGGTCATCGTGGCGTGGCGCAGGATGCGATGCGGCCTGCCGCCGAGAACGACCGCGCCGTTGAGCAGCACCAGCGGAACGCCGTCAAGAGCGCCTTCGGCCGAGGCGATGATCCCGGCGGCTGAAATCTCGTTGCGGCCGGTGCAGAGCG
>CAZYDJ010000029.1:20196-20509 GCA_964646035.1 uncultured Fibrobacteraceae bacterium
GCAACCTCGTGACCGGCCGCGCGCACGGCGCGCACGGCGGCGATCTCGCGGGAGCGGAGGCTGTCATCGAATTCGGTATTGATGAGGGTGCCGTCGACATCGATCGAAATCAGCAGGCGGCCGTCCGCCTGTCCGGATCCGTCGAAGGCCCGCGTCCGTTGTGGACTCATTGTCGTTCTTCCTGCGCGAACCTGGCTCCCCGGAGTCGGTTCAGTGCCGCGGCGGTCTCGAAGCGGCGCGGCCGCGCCAGATCAGGTTCCAGTCGCCCGGTCAGTATGTCCAGGCCATGATCATCGATGAACATCTCCGCCCG
>CAZYDJ010000030.1:0-20178 GCA_964646035.1 uncultured Fibrobacteraceae bacterium
ACAGAAGCAACCGTTCAGTATTTCATTTATCCTAAAGAAGTTGCTAAAGAGAAATTGGGTTACCCCGGAATTGAGGCATTCTTTTAGGTTCTATCTCTTTAAGTAATCCTTGAAAAGTTTCTCAAACTTCTCAACTTTTTGAACTATAACCAGGACGGCCCCACCCATCACGGCTGCTTCGATCTCTCCTATATGAGATTGATCCCCGGCATGACCGTCATGGCGCCCAAGGACGAGAACGAACTGCGCTCGATGCTGGCCACCGCCCTGGTCCACGAGGCCGGACCGGTGGCCTTGCGCTATCCCCGCGGCGCCGGACTCGGCGTGGACATCTCCGGACCGATCGCCACCCTGCCCATCGGCAAGGCCGAAGTCCTGCGCAAAGGCAAGACGGTCTGCCTGCTGGCGGTCGGGTCCATGGTCGCGCCCGCCGCCGCCGCCGCCGAGGAACTGGCCGTCGCAGGCATCTCAGCCACAGTCGTCAACATGCGTTTCATCAAGCCGCTGGACTTGGAACTGTTGGCCGATGTCTTCGCAACGCATAGTCTGATCGCCACCATCGAAGAGAATTCCGTGGCCGGCGGCATGGGCGGCGCAGTACTCGAATGGGCGGCGGTCTCGGTACATGAAACCGGACCGCGAATGCTCACGCTGGGCTTGCCGGACCGCTTCCTCGACCACGACAGCCGCGACGAACTGCTCAGCGCAATCGGTTTGGAAGCCGGGGCCATCGCTGCCTCGATTCGCAAGGAACTGGCGACGCTGGCAGCATCGACCGCCCCCGACGAGCCCCATCCGGGCCAAGCCAGACAGGCTGCCGGATCATGAAACCCTCCACCAACAAACCCAGGCTGATCGGCCTCTACGGCAACCCGGACAAGCCCGATCTGCCCATCGCATTGGCCGAAGTGCGGGAATGCTGCATCCGCAACGGCATCGACTACGTCCTTTCGCCGCTGCTTGCGCAGCTCGATCCGCAAGGCGTTGTGGCCGACAGCGATCAGGAACTGGTGCGACAGGCGGATGTGCTGGTGGTCTTCGGCGGCGACGGCACCATGCTGCGCGCAGCCCGTCTGACCGGCGAGACCGGCACCCCGATGCTCGGCATCAACCTCGGCTCCCTGGGTTATCTGACCGACGTGCTGCTCTCCGAACTGACCGAATCGTTGGAGCAGATGTTCGCGGGGGAATTCTATCTCGGAGTCCGCAGCCGGGTGAGTTGCAAGGTTCGCCGCGACGGCGAGATCGTCATCAACGCCATGGCTTTGAACGACATCGTGATCAACATGGGACCGCTGCCGCGCGCGCTGAACCTGGAGCTCAAGATGGACTCGGCCTTGCTCGGGCGTTTCCTGGGCGATGGCCTGATCGTCAGCACTCCGACCGGCTCGACAGCCTACAACCTCTCGGCCGGCGGACCGATCATCCACCCCGGGATAAGCGGCCTGATCGTCACTCCCATCTGCCCGCACAGCCTGGCCATGCGCCCCATCGTCGTTCCCGACGACAAGAAGATCCGTCTCAAGCTGCTGGATGTGGGCCAGGGCGCGACCCTGACCGTCGACGGGCAGGAGGCCTTCCCGTTGCGCACCGGCGATGCGATCTCCTTCATGACCGCGGCAAAGCCGGTCAACCTGATCAAGTTCCCCCGCAGCGATTTCTTCCGGGTCATGCGTCGCAAACTCCAGTGGGGCGCGATCAAGCGCCGCCGCGCCAGGGACTGAGATGCTGATCGAACTACGAGTCAACCAGTTGGCCCTGGTCGACGAGCTGGTCTTACCCATCTCGCCCGGCTTGACGATGATCACCGGAGAGACCGGCGCCGGCAAATCCATGATCGCCGGCGCCCTGTCCCTGCTCGGCGGCGGCAAGGTGCCCAAGGATCTGGTCCGCCAGGGCGAGGATCTGGCCTGGGTCGAAGGCGTTTTCGATCTGGCCGACGCCCCCGCGACCCGGGACCGTCTGGCGCGCAGCGGCATTCTCGCCGGCTCGGACGGGATCATCGTCCTGCGTCGCGAGATTCGTCGCGAGGGCCGCAACCGGGTATTGATCAACGGGCTCGTTTCATCTCTTTCGCTTCTCGAGCAGGTCGGGCCCGATCTGCTTTCGATCCAGAGCCAGGATCAACAGCGTGAATTGGACGACCGCTCCTTCATCCGGGATTTTCTCGACTCGGCGGCCGGCTGTTCCGAGTCGCGGGCGCAGGTCGAAGCAGCTTATGAATCATGGCGATTGGCCGAACGCTCCCTGGCCCAGCGGCGGATCGAGACCGAAGCGTCACTCGAGCAGCTCGACCTCTGGCGCTATCAGCGGGATGAACTGGCGGCCGCAGGCCTCGATGCCGCAGAGGAATCCGGATTAGCCGAGGCACTGGGCCTCAAGCGACACGCGAACGCATTGCGGGAAGCTGCCGAATCCGCCGCCGTTTCCCTCGACGAAGGTGATGCCTCCGCGCGAGCCGCTCTTGGCCGGGCTCTGTCCGCCCTGGGGCCGCTGGCCGATGTCAGTCCGCTGCTGAAGGCCATCGTCGAGCTGCTGACCGAGGCGGAGGCGGCGACCGGCGAAGCCTCGCGCGATCTATCCCGCTTCCAGGATCGGCTGGATCTGGATCCCGCCGGACTGGAGGCGTTGGAGCAGCGGCAGTCCCTCTACCAGGAGCTGCGGCGCAAATACAATCGCGAAACCCTTTCCCTGCTGAGCTATCTGGCCGATCTGGAACGGAAAATAGGCCGGCACCGGGATTCCGAGCAGGATCTGACCGAGCTCGAGGCAGCCGCGAACGCCGCGGCCCGGGATCTGGAAAAGGCCGCCACCGAATTGCGTGCGAAGCGGCTCCGGGCCGCGGTAGAGGTGTCAGACGCGGCGGCTGCCGTGATCCGTCCGCTGTCCTTGCCGGATCTGGACCTGGAATTCAGCATCGAACCCCGGACTGATCCGGAGTCGCAGCTGGTCGTGGACGGTGAGCCCTGCCGGATCGGAATCGACGGGGCCGATATCGTCCGCCTGATGGTGCGAACCAATCCCGGCGAGCGGATGGGGGAGGTCGGCGACATCGCCTCCGGCGGCGAGCGCTCACGGATTCATCTCGGTCTGGCCGCCTTGCGCCGCGACCGGCCCGAACCGCCCCTGATGCTCTGCGACGAGATCGACGCCGGGCTGGGCATGGACGCAGCGCGTCCGGTGGCTGCCCTGCTGAACCGCTTGGCCCAGTCGGGACAGATCGTCTGCATCAGCCACTTGCCGACCATGGCCGTCGCCGGCCGGGAGCATTTGCTTGTCGGCAAGGAAGTCGATGCCGGCCGCACCCTGCTGCGGGTCCGACGCCTCGCCGGGGAGGAGCGGGTCATGGAACTGGCGCGGCTGCTCGGCGGGTCCCCGGGTGAGCACGACCAGGGAACCGATGACATTTCCCGAACCGCCTATGCCCGGGCTCTGCTTGCCGAAGATGCTGTTCCGCACTAGAATACAAGCGAAATCTAAAGTTGACCGGAAGCCGAGCTTTTCGCATAGTTAGCGGTCGATCAAGGCGCGCCCGTAGCTCAGCTGGATAGAGCGTTCGCCTCCGGAGCGAAAGGCCACAGGTTCGAATCCTGTCGGGCGTACCACTTCTCGGTTTTTCCCATATCCCTGGTCGATGTCATGGGTTTTCTGCGCACCGTATTCATACTGTTGGCGTTCTGGCTCCTGATCCGGTGGGTGCGCGGTAAGCTGCTTCCCGGCTCCGGCCGACGTCCGTCCTCCGGGTCTGCTGGTCCGGAATCCGCGGAGGATTTCGCCAACCTGACCGATCAGGAGATCAGCGATGCTGATTTCGAAGAGATCAAGGAAGACCCAAAGGTCTGATTCCCCCTTCCACTCGCGCTTTCGCCAGATCGAAGCCGATTTCCCTCTGCGTCAGTATCTCAGGTGCCGCGACGAATTCACTCAGCGCATCATTCATTCAGCGGTTCTTTCTGGGATCATCGTCGCGCTGGTGCTTTTCGGACGCACCCTGCACCACCTCTTCCAGCGACACGGCGCCCTGGTCAGCCCCTGGTACGAACGCACCGCCCTTTTCGCTCTGGCGGTGGTGTGCTGGCTCCTTGTTCGCCGGATCTGGCGCAATCTGACCACGCTGCGTGAGTTGCGCGCCGAGATGGGCGTCCTGCGGTCCCGAATCGACGATCCCGGCGATTGATCAGCGCTGGCACCGGTTATGCTCAAAGCGGCCGGAGCCGTTTAAATCCGTTGACCCTCCGCCGCGTGATTGTTAGCGTGCGCACGTCTCCGTTAACCACATCAGTCCATCGGGGTGAAACAAATGACCGTGTCTATTCTGGAGAAATTTGCGAATAAAACCGCTCGCATGGGCGTGATCGGCTTGGGCTATGTGGGTTTGCCCCTGGCCGTCGAGTTCGCCAAGGCAGGCTTCGAAGTCGTGGGCATCGATCTCGTCCCGGAAAAGGTCGCTGCGCTCAACCGCGGCGAGAGCTACATCATCGATGTGCCTGCGGCGGATGTGCGGGAGATAGTCGATTCTGGAAAGTTCTCGGCCACCATGGATCCCGCGGTGCTGGCCGATGTCGACAGCGTCAACATCTGCGTGCCGACTCCGCTGGGCAAGACCCACGATCCCGACATCACCTATATCCAGACCGCAGTGGATTCCATCGCTCCGCATCTGCATTCCCAGATGCTGATCGTCCTCGAGAGCACCACGTATCCGGGAACGACCGAGGAAGTCATCCTGCCCCGCCTCGGCGGCAACGGCTTCAAGGTGGGGCGCGACTTCTTCCTGGCGTTCTCGCCGGAGCGCGTGGATCCCGGCAACCCGATTTACCACACCCGGAACATCCCCAAGGTCGTCGGCGGCATCACCGCCGAATGCACCCGGACCGCGACCGCCATGTACTCGCAGGTAATGGAAAAGGTAGTGCCGGTTTCGAACGTTCGCGTGGCGGAAACCGTCAAACTGCTCGAGAACACTTTCCGCAGCGTCAACATCGGGATGATCAACGAGATCGCGCTGATGTGCGACTCGATGGGCATCGACGTCTGGGAAGTCGTCGAAGCGGCGGCTACCAAGCCCTTCGGCTTCATGCCCTTCTATCCGGGCCCCGGTCTGGGCGGCCACTGCATTCCGATCGACCCGTTCTATCTGTCATGGAAGGCCAAGCAGGCCGGCTCCGAGGCGCGTTTCATCGAGCTCGCCGGTGTCGTCAACAGCGCGATGCCGAAGCACGTCTGCACGCTGGTTTCCGATACGCTGAACCGTTTCCGCAAGGCCGTCAACGGCAGCAAGGTTCTGGTCGTGGGCGTAGCCTACAAGCCGGACATCGACGATGTGCGGGAATCTCCTTCCTTGGATATCATGACCCGTCTCGATAAGCAGGGCGCTTCGGTTTCATGGTACGATCCGCTGGTCGCGGATCTGGAGGCCATGGATTTCGCCGAAAAGCTGTGCGACTGGGACCTCGACAGTCTGGGTTCCTTCGACGCCGCCGTTATCGTCACTCCGCATAAATGCGTCGATCACGGGTTGCTGCTGGAAGCGGGACCGGTCATCATCGACACGCGCAACGCCCTGAAGGGTCATACTTCGGATAAACTGCGCCGGCTCTGAGCCGGGGAGAGGACCGCTACCGGGATGAAGAAGTGCCTCGTGACCGGAGGAGCCGGTTTCATCGGTTCCCATATCGTCGACGCTCTGCTGAAGCGGGGCTGCTCGGTGACGGTGCTGGATAATCTTTCCACCGGCAAGACCGAGAATATGGCGGGATTCAGCGACCAGATCGATTTCGTCGAGGGTTCCGTGACCGATATCGACACCGTGCATGAATGCTGCGCCGGGGTCGACGTCATCTTCCACGAGGCCGCCCTGGCCTCGGTTCCGCGCAGCATCGCCGATCCACTGGCCGCCAACTTCAACAACGTCGACGGCACCTTGAACGTGCTCTGGGCCGCCAAGGAGGCCGGAGTCGGCCGGGTCGTCTACGCAGCCAGCAGCTCCGCCTACGGCGACACCGAGGTCCTGCCCAAGACCGAGGATATGCCGGCCCAGCCGTTGTCTCCCTACGCCATCACCAAGTACGCCGGGGAGCTCTACTGCGAGGTCTTCAACCGCATCTACGGCCTGAGCACGGTCGGCCTGCGCTACTTCAACGTCTTCGGCCCGCGCCAGGACCCGCAGAGCCAATACGCGGCGGTCATCCCGATCTTCATCACCAATCTGCTCCAGGGAAAAGCGCCCACGATCCACGGCGACGGCGAACAGTCCCGCGACTTCACCTTCATCGAGAACGTCGTCTCGGCCAACATGCTTGCGGCCACCGCCCAGGATCCGCTCGGCATCACGATGAACGTGGCCTGCGGAGACCGGGTCACGCTCAACGAGCTCTACGGGATCATCAAGTCCGAGCTTGGTTCCACTATCGAACCGATTCACGGACCGCCGCGCGCGGGTGATGTGATGCATTCACAAGCCGACATCAGCTTGGCCGACGAGAAGCTGGCTTATCGCCCGCTCGTCGATTTCAGCGATGGACTGGCGACAACCGTCGCCTGGTACCAGGCGAATCAGGGGAACTGACCGGCGCCTGCACCGGCGTGGGAAGGACGGGGGAGATGCAGAAGCTCTGCGGCCGCATTCTGATCGCGATCAACATCTTCATGCTGATCGTCCCGGGGCAGTTGTTGGCCCAGGCCGCCGACGGGGCCAGGGATTATCGCCTCGGACCGGACGACGTCCTGCAGCTCAACGTGATCCAGCAACCGACCCTGGACCGCACGCTTCTGATCCGCCCCGACGGCACCGCGATCATCCCGCCGGTGGGAGAAATCGCACTCGCCGAACTCACCGTGGCCGAGGCCGAGGATCTCGTCCGCCAGAAATTACGGCTCTTCCATCGTGACGTGGTGGATGTCTCCCTGACCGTGATCGAGTACCGCGCTCTGCGGATCTACGTGCTCGGAGCCGTGGCCAATCCCGGCAGCTACACCTTCGATCGGCCGCCCACGTTGTGGGACGCGATCCGTGAAGCCGGCGGCGCCTCCAACGACGCAGTGATGAGCCGGGTGCGCGTAGTCGCCCGCAGCGCGGCCGGATTCTCGTCCACCAACCACGACCTGAACGCGATCGTAGCCGGCACCGGAGACGTTCCGATTACGTTCCTGCGCTCCGGCCAGACGGTACTCGTGCCGTCCGCGGGAGAGGAGTCCCTGGCCGCGTCTTCCCCCGAGAACGGTGTCCAGGTCTTCGGCGGAGTGGCCGCACCGGGAACCTACGCCCTGACCGAACCCACCGAATTGATGACTGTGCTGATGCTGGCCGGAGGACCGGTCGCGGAAAGCAAGTTGGCCGAAGTGCGCTGGGTCCAGCGCGATCAGAGCGGGCGCTATTCGGCGGGAATGGTAGACATGGAGACTTTCCTGCTGGCCGGCGATCCGAACGGCAACCCGCTGGTCAAGCCCGGCGACACCATCCAGGTGCCCCGGCATCGGCCGGGATTCTTCCGGACCGTCTATCCGATCCTGCTCGGGACGATCACCACGGCCGCGTCAATCGTACTGGTCGTCGATCGGCTCAACGACTGAATCGCCGCCGCCCCAGAGAATCCGGCGAGCGGCCACAAAGACAGCGACCCCGATTCCGACTGCGAGCCACAGGGTCATCAGCCTCAGGACCACCGAGACCGACACCGCCGCCCCGGTAACAACACCGACCCGGGTCAGCAGCAGGATCAGCACCGCCTCGGTTCCCCCCAGCCCTCCGGGCAGGAAAGCGAGCGCCCCGGCCAACGTGGCCGTCGCGTAGATGAATATCGCGGTCAGGAAATCCACAGGCATCGCCAACACCCTGCAGATATACCACAGGCTGAGACATTCACAGGCCCAGGCCACTACGCTCAGGCTGATCGACCAGACAGCGGTCCAACCCCCGGCCAGAGCTGTCAGGTCGTCCAGGACATCGCGTACGCCGACGCCATGGCGTACCAGGTAGGGAATTCGCGCAATCCGAGCGACCAGGGCCCGCTGGAGCCTCCCTGCCGACAGTCCGCCCAGAGCGAGCAACACCATCACGACCCCGCCCGTCGCCAGCCAGGGACCGGCGTAGGGCCCTTGCCAAGCGAAAGCACCAGCGGCGGCCAGGATCAGCACCGCCAGGAAATCGTAGAGCCGCTCCGCGACGAGGATCGCCAAACCGCGCCCCAGGGCCACCCCGCGCCTGTCCCGCAATTGGATTGCCTTGTAGATCTCGCCGAGTTTGGCTGGAGTTACGACCATGGCGTAGGTGGCGAAATACAGCGCTGCGCTCTCGTGACGAGGCACGGCCACGCCGAGCATTTTCAGATAGATATCCCAACGCAGATAGCGGAGCAGATAATTGGCCAGGGCGAAAACCAGCAGTGGTCCGTAGCAGCGCAAGGGAACGCCCTGCAGACCCGCGCTGAAATCCCGCCAGCCCAGCGCCAGACCGAGAATCGCATAGAGCAGACAGGCGGCCGCCACCCAAAGCGTCAGGCGCATCGTCAGACCACGTGGATACTTCATTTCGGCCATCTCCGGGGTTTGATTCCCAATAAAGATCGGCTTTCAGGATGCCCCCGCAAGGCTTCAATGCGTTTCCCCGCCGACTTCGAAGACCTGTATGGTCTGCTTTGTCGGGATTTTCCATTATAATGAATTGACAAAGTTGCAAATCCCCAAAAATTATGCTAATCTGGTCTGGCATCAGTCATGGATGACGTCGATTTAAGCATTTCTGTTTCGGGGGGACGGAACAGGGGGGGAAGAAGTGAAGGACCTTTTTGATCAGTTCCTGGTTGCGGGAGCAGGTCACGGAAGTGTTTCTCTGTTACCGCTGACTCGTGAATCGGAAGTCTGTCCTCCGGATGAGCAGGACTGTCCTGATTTCATACAAGTGCCCGTACGGGACTTGTTCTTCATTATCAAGCGCATCTCCGATGTAGCGGTTGCTCTGCCCGCGTTGTTCGTCTTCGGCTTGCTTTTGCCGTTGCTGGCGCTTCTGATCAAGCTGGATTCCAAGGGACCGATCTTCTTCTCGCAAATGCGAGTCGGTATCGATCGCCGCACCCAATGCGGAAATTCGGGTTGTCCTTTCAACCGTCGCAAGGTGCTCTACCCGGGGCGCCCCTTCAGGCTCTTCAAACTGCGCACCATGAAGATCGACGCCGAGTCGAGCGGACCTCGCTGGGCCACGCCCGATGACGATCGCGTCACTCGTTTCGGACGCTTCCTGCGCCGTTCCCGTCTCGACGAATTCCCGCAGTTCTACAATGTGCTGCGCGGCGAGATGAGCTTCATCGGGCCACGGCCTGAGCGCCTCTGCTTCATCCGGCAGCTGGAACCCCAGGTCATCAACTATCGTGACCGGCTGCGGGTTCTGCCCGGCATCACCGGGCTGGCCCAGATCCTCAACGGTTACGACACCGATGTCGAGTCGGTCAGGCGCAAGGTCGCTCTCGACCGCCATTACATCATGAACATCGGTCCCAAGATCGATGTAGCGATCTTCCTGGGCACCTTCCGGGTGCTGCTCGGAGGCCGCGGCGCCCATTGATCCCGGGCCCGTCTTCTGGTCAGGCCCCGCCGAGCGCGGGGCTTTTTTTATCCGCTCCCGACCGTTCCAGCCAACTCGGCCTTGCGTCGTCGGCTCCCTGCGCCGATAATCTGCAAGGCTGATTCGCCAGCCTTCTCATCCGCTGCACGGAGGCCCCATGAAACCGCTGCTGCTGCTGGTCGACGACCAGGCCTCGATCCTGAAATTCCTGCGTAAAACGCTGGAGCTTGAAGGCTACGCCGTGCGGACTGCCACCAGCGGACGCGCCGCCCTGCGCGTGATCGAGGAGGAGATTCCCGATCTGGTGCTGCTCGATCTCATGCTGCCCGACCTGAGCGGCCTCGAAGTCCTGGCGGCTTTGAAACAACAGTTTCCCCGGATATGCGTGATGATGATGACCGCCTTCGGCGACGTGCCCACCGCCGTCCAGGCCATGCGCGACGGCGCTTTCGACTACATCACCAAGCCTTTCAACCTGGAACAGCTGCTCGCCGCCATCGACCGCGGCCTGGAGTCTTCCCGCAACGCCCGCGAACTGTATATGCTGCGTCGCCGCGAGGATGTTTACGGCACGAACGAGGACATCGTACCAAGCCGCTCGCCGGCCATGCAGAAGATATACTCGACGGTGCACAAGGTCGCCGCCGGCGAGGCCACGACCGTGCTGATCGAAGGCGAATCAGGGGTGGGCAAGGACGTTGTCGCCAATCTGATCCATACCGCCTCGCCGCGCCGGGATCAGCCCTTCCTCGATATCAACTGCGCCGCGGTGCCGGAAAAACTGCTCGAAACCGAGCTCTTCGGCCATGAGAAAGGCGCCTTTACCGACGCAGTTTCGCAGAAGGCCGGGCTGCTCGAGCTGGCCCATACCGGGACCCTCTTCCTGGACGAGATAGGGGAGATGAGCATCCCGCTGCAGGTCAAGCTGCTGAAGATCCTGGAGAAGCAGACCTTCCGCCGCGTCGGCGGCGTCAAGGACATCACCGTCGATGTCCGGATCATCTCCGCCACCAATCGCGACCTGAGCACGATGGTCGAACAGGGCACCTTCCGCGAGGATCTGTACTACCGTCTGAAGGTCGTGCCGTTGCGCTTGCCGCCGCTGCGCGAGAGGCCCGAGGACATCCTGCCGCTGGCCGATCATTTCCTGCGCCATTTCTGCGCCCGCTTTTCCAAGCATATGACCGGCTTCACCGACGACGCGGAGAAATCGCTGCTCGAACATGCCTGGCCTGGCAATATCCGCGAACTGAGGAACGTCATGGAGCGGGCCTGCCTGCTCGAAGAGGATGAAAGGCTGTCATCCGCCCAGCTGGGCCTGGAGGCGGCGGTGACGAGGACGCCCGTGTCGGGGATCGGGGCGGAGATCGCGGCCGCGCTCGCCGAGCCTTTTCCCGAGGACGGGATCGACCTCGAAGGGATCGTCAACGGCGTGGAGTCGTCGCTGATCCGCAAGGCGTTGGCCGATTCGGCCGGCAATCAATCCCGCGCCGCGCGGCTGCTGGGCCTCAACCGGGATAAACTCCGTTACAGATTGAAGAAGAATGATGTCTAGAATCAGCTTGTTCGTGCTGTCGGCGCTCAGCATCGCTTCCTTGTCGCTGCTCGTCGGCTGCGGCGCCTATTCCGCGTCAAGCGGCCGCATCGATGAGAATCTGCGCCGGGTCACCGTACCCTATCTCGAGAACTACACAGCCGAGCCGGATATCGAGATCGAGCTGACCGATCTGATCATCCGCGCCTTGCAGGATGACCGCACACTCAAGGTCGTCGACCGCGACGACGCCGACACCGAATTGGCCGGAAAGGTCCTGCATTACAGGTTGAAGGAAGCCTATACCAACCCGGAGCTGCTGGTGGACGAGTACCAGTTGCAGATCCTGGTCGAACTGACCATGACCGAGATCTCGTCCGGGGAGGCGGTTTTCGCCAAGAAGCGGATTCGCGGCACCGGCAACTTCATCGTCGATGATCCCGAGGGGACGTCCGAGGAAACGGCGCGGGCCGAGGCGGCCGCCGAGATCATCAAGCAAGTGCTGGCTTCCGTGGTGGAGGATTGGTAGCGATGGCTTCTGCGCGGCGTGGATCAGCGGCCTCATTCGCCGATCTCAGACGTGAATTCAAGGCCGACCAATGGCGCACCTGCTACCTTTTCGAGGGCGAAGACACCCATCGCATGGCGGCGATGATCGAGTTCCTCAAGAAGAAAGTGCTGGGGGAGGCCGGCGTCGCCTTCAATTACCACGTCTATGACGGCGGCGACACTCCGCTCGCGACAGCGCTGCAACAGGCTCTCAGTTTCCCCCTGATGTGCGACAAGCAGGTCATTTGGATCAAGCGGGTCGACGAGGCCGTCTCCGGAACCGATGCCGAGGAAGGCCTGCTGCGCTATCTGGCCGACCCTTCGCCGCAGACGATCCTGTTGGCGACCGCGGTCAAACTCGACGGTCGCAAGAAATGGGTCAAGGAATTCAAGGCCAGCGGATGCCATTTCGATTTCTCGCCGCCTTCGGGCGCCGAACTCATCCAGTGGGTCAAGCGCAAGGCGGCCGAACAGGAACTCGAACTCGACGAGGATCTGGCGGTATTGCTGGTGGAACTCGTCGGCGATGATCTAAACGCCCTGCAGAACGAGATCGCCAAGCTGTCGCTGCTGGTCGATAACGGTACGGAAATCCTTTCCAGCGACCGCCTGCGTGAAGTGATCATGTCGCAACGAGCGGTCGATATCTTCGAATTGGTGAAGAACCTGGGCCCGGGCAAGGCGCCCAACGGCCTCAGGGTATATCATAAGTTCCTGGCCGAAGGCAGATCACCGTATGAACTTGCGCCGCTTCTGGCCTGGCGCGTCAAGCAGATCGCGATGGTGAACGCCTGCCGCAGCGAAGGCTTGGCTGATCGCGATATCATGAGCAGGACCGGCCTGTCGCCTTATGCGTTCCGCGCGATCGACCAGGCCGTGCGCTCATGGGGCGGCAAATCCATCGGCAGGGCTCTGGCAGCCTGCGCCGAATGCGATTCAGCGGTGAAAAGCAGTCCTTTGGGCCCTGAAATCGTGCTCGAGAGAGCGATCCTGGCTATTTGCGCCGACGGCTGATAATATTTAACATAGCCGTCGAGATCTTAAACCGAGCCCTGGAAGGATGCCAAATGTCCACCAACAGTGTCGAAATCACCGATCAGAACTTCGAAACAGCCGTCCTGCAGAGCAAAATCCCCATGATCGTCGATTTCTGGGCTCCCTGGTGCGGTCCCTGCAAGATGATATCGCCGTTGCTCGAAGAATTGGCCGCCGAATATTCGGGCCGCATCGTGATCGGCAAGATGGACATCGCCGAGCATCCCCAGAAAGCCACCGAGTTGGGCATCAGATCCATCCCGTCGCTGCTTTTCTATAAGGGCGGGAAGCTGGTCGGATCAATGGTCGGAGCCGGCGCCAAGGACAAGATCAAGAGCAAGATCGACGACCTGCTGGTTTGATCGGCGGGTGAGATCTTCCGTTCAGATCTGTTCGCGACGTCCGGATCAGCTAAATATCGCATTAGGGCCGTCGGCTGGTTCCGGCGGCCCTTTTCGTGTCCCGGATATGTTAGTTAACATAATATATGTTATGCGCAATACACGAAGGGACAAAAGGAATCGCTTGGGAAGAAAGAAGATAACTCCCCTGCGCCGTTCCGTATCGAATCAGTTGATCGGGATGCGCTCGGCGAGCTCGTCGATTCCCGGAATCCGCCACTCGTCACCGGCGAGCGCTCGGAGAAAACCGATCAGCGACACGGCCAGGAAACAGAGCGACGCCGCGAGTTCCAGTAGGATCACCACCACCAGACCCAACACCGGGCTCCGGCCGATGGTGTTCTCGATAACCGAGATCAGGATCAGCGCGACGATCTCCACGATCAGCAACGCGAAACCCTGCCGGCAATGCCTGGCCAGATAATCGCTCTTATCCCTGCGGAAGAGAACGGGGATCAGGACGAAGATACTGAGGTAACAGACGGCCCCAAGCCAACGATCGGTAGTTCTGCTTTCCTGCACGGCCACTCCCCCGAGTTGACGTCAATGCCCCGGCTGACTCTGATTCCGGCGTGCCGATTATAGCCTAACGCGGGCGGCTGCGCCATGGCCGACGACTCCCTTTCTTGCCCCCGCATCCTTGAGGTGGTAATTTCCAATGGTTATGCCCGTAAAGTCATTTCACCGGACGTGAATTCACGTCTTTCAGCTGTCTCTTTTCCGAAGGAACGGCATGAGCACAGAGAAGAACCTGCCCGGCAAACCAGCCTACGAGCCCTACGTCCCGGCCGAAACGGATCTGCCGGAGTTCACCCTGCGGGCAGTATTGCTCGGAGTGGTGATGGCGATCGTCCTCGGCGCCGCCAACGCCTATATCGGTCTGAAGGCGGGACTGACCGTGGCTGCCACCTTCCCGGCCGCCGTGATCGGGATGGCAGCGCTGCGGCTGATGAAGGGATCGATCCTCGAGGAGAACATGACTCGTACCATCGCCTCGGTCGGCGAGGCCCTGGTCGCGGGCGCCATCTTCACGATTCCGGCCTTCAAGATCGCCGGGGTCTGGGAGAAATTCAACTACATCGAGTCTACCTGCATCATGCTGGTCGGCGGCGTGATGGGCGTACTCTTCGTGGTCCTGCTGCGCCGGATCCTGATCGAGGAATCCGACCTGCCCTTCCCCGAATCCGTCGCCTGCTCCGAGATCCACAAGGCGGGCCAGAAAGGCGGCTCCGGGGCCGCGGTGGTATTCAAGAGCGGCCTGCTCAGCGCCGTGGTCTTCGCCCTGGGCGAGTTCAACATCATGCGGACCGGTTGGCAGGGATTCATCGGATTTTCCCAAAGCGCGGTCCGCTTCGTGCAGGAAAAGGTCACCTATCACGTACACCAGGCCCAGGGAGGCATGGTGGCGACCAGCCCCGGCATCTCCGGCGCCCTGCTGGGCGTGGGCTACATCATCGGCCCACAGCTGGCCTCGATCACTTTCTGCGGCGCCTTGCTGGCCTGGGGCCTGCTCGTCCCCCTGATCCTCTATCTGAACCCCTCGGGCATCCGTGAACTGATCGTCACCGATCCGGCTGTCTTCGACGGCCCGATCACGCTGGCCGGCCACGTTTTCGCCAACTACGTCAAACCGATCGCCGTGGGCGGCATGCTCGTTGGCGCCGCTTCGACGCTATGGAAGATGAAGGACCAGTTGATCAGCGGCATCGGCAGGGCCTTTCGCGACATCGGCGCTTCGGGCGCTTCGGACACCCGGCTGCGGACCGCCCGCGACATCGACTTCAAGTACATCTTCGGCGGCATCGCGGTGGCCATGGTCGCCATGTTCGCCCTGTACTTCTACTTCATCAGCCACGGCGCCAACGGCGAGATCAGCATGGTCCGCACCATTGTCGGCGCCCTGGTGGCGACCCTGGTGATGGGTCTGGCGGGATTCGTCTTCGCCGCCATCGCCGGCTATCTGGTCGGGTTGATCGGGTCGTCCAACAACCCGATCTCCGGGCTGACGCTCTCGACTTTGATCGTGGCCGCCCTGCTGCTGCTGGTCGTCGGAGTAAAGGGCGATCCCGGTGTCACCGCGGTGCTCGGAGTCGCGGCCGTGGTCTGCTGCATCTGCGGCGTGGCCGGCGACATGATGCAGGACCTGAAGGTCGGCCACATCCTGGGCGGCACTCCGCGCCGGATGGAGCTGGGCGAGATCATCGGCGTCATCGCCGCCGCCCTGGTCATGGTCATCCCCATCATGCTGCTCGACCAGTACGGCGGCGGCATCGGATCGGATAAACTGCCCGCGCCCCAGGCCGGGCTGATGGCGATGCTGGCCAAGGGCATCGTCGGCGGCGAGATGGCATGGCCGCTGGTCATCGCCGGCATGTTCATGGGTGTCGCCCTGCTGCTGATCCGGGCCCCGGCGCCGATGCTGATCGCGGTCGGGATGTACCTGCCGTTCTACTCGACCGCCGCCATCTTCTGCGGCGGCCTGCTCAAGCTGATCACCGAGACCCTCCGCAACAAGCGCATCGGTGAACCCGCCCTGAAATCCGTCAGCGAGAACAAGGGCATCCTGCTGGCGAGCGGCCTGGTGGCCGGCGAGGCGTTGATGGCCCTGGTGCTGACCGGCGTCAAGGCCGCACGGCCCGCACAGGGCAACCAGCTGCCCGACTGGTCGCCGGCGGCCGTCTTCCACAACCCCGGTCTGGCCTGGACGTCACACGTCCTGGCCCTGGCGGCCTTCGCATACATGATCTGGTACATGATCAACATCCCGCTGCAGCGGGACAAGGAGTAGCCGGTGGGATTCCTGAGACCGAACAAGTCCCGCTGGGACGGAGTGAACGTGCTGGAGCTGGTGCCTGACCGACTGGTCGGGCACCGGCCGTCGCGCGAGGATCCCGAGACCACGGAGCTGCTCGTCCCCCGCTTTCGCAGCGGCATCCTGGGCAAGCTGCTGCAGCCCCGGATCAAACCCGAACGCGCCCACATCCGGGTCAAGCTGGACGCCCGCGGCACTCTGCTCTGGGAAGCCATGGCCGACGCTCCCAACATCGCCGACCTGGCCCGCCTGTATCACGCCGCCTTCCCTGAAGACAACGAACAGGCCACCGATCGCGTCTGGATGTTCCTGACCCGGCTGGAAGCCCAGGGATTCCTCGCCTTGCGCGATCCGGCAGGCGTCTGACCCTTCCCCAGTTCCGCAGATACAAAAAGCGGGAGCGGCGAAAGCCGCTCCCGCAATATGGTACCCCAGGCAGGGCTCGAACCTGCGACCCTTGGTTTAGGAAACCAATGCTCTATCCAACTGAGCTACTGGGGCAGGAATTCCTGGGGCCGCTCCCATTCGAAGCGGCCTGCGGCACCGGTGAAGGCCGGGCTAATGAAAATAGCCGCAGCTACTGATAATTGACAAGAGAAAAAACAGGAGCGTCGCCGAGACGCTCCGCACCCTTGAGGTCGGCCAGTTCGACCAGGAACAGATAGCCCGCAACCTCTCCCCCGAGCTCCCGGATCAGTTTCCCGGCTGCGGCGGCGGAGCCGCCGGTGGCCAGCAGATCGTCGACGATCACGACGCGTTCGCCGGCGGCCAGGCTGTCCCGATGGGCTTCGAGGGTGGCGGAACCGTATTCCAGGTCATAGCTGACCGAAACGGAATCGCAAGGCAGCTTGCCCGGCTTGCGCAGGATGGTCAGGCCCTTGTCCAGCCGATCGGCAAGCGGCGCCGCGAAAAGGAAGCCCCGCGACTCGATGGCCGCCAGGCGATCGAAACCGGTCCCGTTGATCAGCTCCGCCAGCCCATCGACGGCGCAACGGAAAGCGGCGGGATCCGACAACACCGGCGTGATGTCGCGAAAGAGGATCCCGGGCTTGGGAAAATCGGGGACGTCGCGGATGATCGATTTGAGATCCATATCCACTCCTGGCTGGTTCAGCGCAACAATACATTAGGCCGAATCGCGCGGCCGTTGATACGCACTTCCACATGCAGATAGGGAACATCGCCTTCGACCGGCGCTCCGGTGCGGCCGAGCAAATCTCCGCCCAGCACCAGATCATCCAGGACGATTCGCAGGGAATCGCGGTCGAAAGGTCCGAGGACCGAGGTCCGGCCGGCGGCGTGTTCGATTATCAGCAGCAGACCGTAACCGTCCTGCTCGCCGAGATAACGGATCACTCCGGTCGCGGGAGCCACGATCCGGGAACCGAGGGGCAGGGCGATGTCGACGCCGGAATGGGGCACCGATACCCCCAGGCTGTTGCGGCGGGGACCGAAATCACGCAGGACCCGGGCCGAGGAAGAGCCGTAGGGCGGACGCCAGCGATTATCGGCGCGGCCGAAACGCCGCAGGGGCCGCGAAACCAGCAGCTTCTGACCGGGATGGATAACGTCGCCGCGCAGGGAATTCTTGTGGCGCAGATCGGAGATGGACACGCCGATGCGGGAAGCGATCCGCGAAAGGCTGTCGCCCGTGCGCACGGTGTAGACGGCGTCGTTCTCGGCCGCGGCCCGCGCCGCAACCGGCGACAGGCACATCGCCATGACGCAGATCATCAGTATTTCCAGGTAGCGGATTACTCGGGTTGGCAATCGACCGTTCCCTCGTTCATCGTTCTTGAATCAGCCGTTGTTGCTCGGGACCGGGATCACTGCATCGGCAAGGCCGCGCGACGCCGACCAGGAGCGGAAGGATCGGACTGCGAACAGTCCTGCTGAACCGGCGCCGGCTCCGTCCGCAAGAACCTAGCCGATGCCGCCGAGACAGGCAAGAGCAAGTAGATCAACGCCTGCATCAGGAGGTCGGTTCCGGATTCATGTCGGTTGAAGACCGAACGTCCCGGCAAAAAAAAGCGGGTCGCCCGACTGGGGTAACCCGTTATTTTTTCGGCAGTTTAATGGTCGGGGCGGGGAGATTTGAACTCCCGACCTCCTGCTCCCGAAGCAGGCGCGCTAACCGGGCTGCGCTACGCCCCGACTCGAAGTTTTTCACCTCGTTGGAGACCGGTAATCTAAACAATAGACCACAGGTGCACAACCCCCAGCGAGACAAGCGTCACCACAATTCCGGCGACGCAGATGCCAAGGATGATACAAGGAATCGAAAAGCGCAAGGGAAGCTTGAAGAGATAGGCGGCGACAGCTCCGGTCCAGGCCCCGGTCACCGGCGCCGGCACAGCCACGAATAGGATCAGGCCCAGAGCCTGGTACCGCCGCACCACGTCGCTGCGGCGCAGGGTGCGGGCGAAGAGCCAGTCCAGGAAACGATCCGCCCGGCGATAGCGGCGCAGGCGGCGTTCGGCCGGTCCGAGCAGATAGAGTATCGGCAGCACCGGCAGGAAATTACCGCAAACAGCCAACACATAGGTCAAAAAAGGATGTTCCCAGCCGAAGCCTCCGGCCAACGGGGTGTAGGCGAAGGGAATCGCGCCGCGGAGCTCGAAGATCGGCAACATGGCGATCAGGACGATCGACAACGGGGCCGGCAGATTTCCGCTCCATTGCAGGATTGCTTCACGCATCGTCTTCCTCTGCGGTGACTCCGCTAAGCATCGGGACGAAACGACAGGATACCGAACGCTCGACGACGGCGCGACCGTCCATCTTGCGATAACGATAGAGGCGCTGCTGCTCGCCCTCGCCGATGGGCAGAACCATCCGCCCTCCCTCCCGCAGCTGGAAAAGCAACAGGCTCGGCACCTTGGTCGCGCAGGCGGTCACCACCATCGCGTCGTAGGGACCCCGTTGCGGGATGCCGGTGCCGCCGTCGGCTGTCAGCACCTCGACGTTGTGGCCGCCGAATTCAGCCAACGCCGCCGACGCCTTGCGGGCCAGCGGCGCCACCCTCTCGACCGAAACCACCGTCCGGGCCAGCCGGGATAGGACAGCCGCCTGATAGCCGGATCCGGTGCCTACTTCCAGGACGTGCTCGTCGCCGGTAAGTTCGAGCAGCGTCGTCATCAAACCGACCACGAAAGGCTGGCTGATGGTCTGTTCGTATCCGATCGGCAGCGCGCAGCCGGAATAGGCCCGATGATGCAGCAGACGCGGCACGAAATGATGCCGGGGCACTTCCCGCATCACCTTCAGGACCGCCGGATCATCGAGCCCGGAAGCCGCCAGCTGTTCATCGACCATCCGGCTGCGAGCGACTGCGTAATCCTTCATCAGCCGGCTCCGCGGGGAGGCGCCAGGGGGCCTTCCAGGTCGAGATGCCGGATCTGTTTCAACAGGGCGGTATTTGTCATGTCGACCTTCAGCGGCGTAACCACGACATAGCCGTCCCGGTTCAGGGTGGCGTCGGTGTCGGGCACCTTGTCCCAGACCGGACCGTTGCCGCCGATCCAGAGATAATCGTCGCCGCGGGGGTCGGAATGGACCGAGATCACATCCTGATAGATGCGGCTGCCGAGCGGAACGACGCGGATACCCTTGATCTCCGACTCGGCCACCGGCGGGATGTTGATGTTGAGCAGGGAATGCCTGGGCAGGGGCTGCTCGAGAATAGCGGCCAGACGATACCGCAGGAACGCCTTGACCCCGCCCCAATCTTCCGGCTGATGCGAGGTGCAGGAGATGGCGTAGCTGGGCAGGCCGAGAATCGAGCCTTCCAGGGCCGCGGCCACGGTGCCGGAATAGGTCACGTCTTCACCCATGTTGGCGCCGTGATTGACCCCGCTGATCACCAAATCCGGGGGATCGTCCTTCAGGATATACTCGACCGCGACCAGGACCGAATCGGTGGGAGTGCCGGTAACGGCCCAGCGCCCCTCTCCCCGTTCGAGAACCCGCAGTGGACTGTGCAGGGTGAGCGAATGGCTCGAAGCGCTCTGCTGCGAAGCAGGGGCCACCGTGGACAACCGGAAATTACCGGTCTCGGTGAGCATCTCGGCCAGCAGGCCGAGTCCGTAGGCGTCCACTCCGTCATCGTTGGTCAGCAGGATGTGCTTGGGGCTCATTCAGCGGATCCTTTCCGGGAACTTGACCGGTCCCGCAGCAACAAGGTTACCAGACGCAGAAAACGCCCCGTGTCGCGCAGAGGCCGGATGGAACTGTGCTCTTCTCCGTAGACGGATGTGATCGGAACGGCCCCTATGCGCGCTCCGCGCCA
>CAZYDJ010000031.1:0-20046 GCA_964646035.1 uncultured Fibrobacteraceae bacterium
ATCTTGAAGCACGTGTTGTGGGTCGCTGCGAACCTGCACCCTCGCGCAGGCTGACGTTTCCTGCCGGGCATTGGCCCGGCGCTTGCTGGTCGTATCGTCTGCGAGCGGGAAGCCAACGGTCCTTTCGCCGACACTTTGGATCTGCAGCGCGTCAAGGGGATCGGTCCCCGACTCGCGGCCCGACTCGCCGGCAAGGTCGTATTCTGATTTCCGGGGCCGGACGTTCGGTTCACGACCCGCTCAAGTCGAAGGCCGCGCCCCCGATAACCTGTTGAAGAAGACCACGACCAGTTTTCGGCCCAGGCCGATTCTCGGAGGACCCGATGTCGAATTTCTCCGCCACCCTGCTTTGCGCTCTGCTCGGCGCGTCCTGCGCCCTGGCCGTGTTGGGGTGGCGAATCTCGATTTCCCGCCATCGGCAAGCCAAGCTCCAGCTCGACCACACCCGACGCGAGATCGCCGGCATTCTCGACAACCTCGGCAGCGGCCTGATCATCCTGGACCGCACCGGCGCCGTGCGCCGCTTCAATAACTCCGCCCGGCGCATACTCGGAATCTCCGGCGGCGATCCTGCCGGGATGGGTCATCGGGAAGCGCTCGGCGAGGCAGCCGCGGAATTTTCCGTTTGCCTGGCCAAGGTGCTCGAATCCGGCCTGCCGCTGGTCCGGGAGGAAGTCCGGATCGACCGCGGCCCGGTGAGCGACGTGCCGGTAGGCGTCACGGTCACTCCGATTCTCGATGGGGAACAGGCCGTAGAGGGAGTGATGGCCATCTTCCAGGACCTGACCGAAGTCGTCAGGATGCGCGATCGGATCCGGGAAAGCGATCGTCTGGCGGCGGTTGGCGAGCTTTCCGCGAGCATCGCTCATGAGATCCGCAATCCGCTGGGCTCGATCCGGGGCAGCGCCGAGTTGCTTGCCGCGGAGCTGAAACTGGACGGCAGTCGGCAGCGCCTGCTCGACCTGATCCTCAAGGAAAGCGGGCGGGTCAACCAGATCATCTCCGACTTCCTGGGCTTCGCCCGGTTGCGGCCCACGCGAACCCGGCCGGTGAACATCTGCGAATTTATCGAACAGGTAGTCTTCCAGATCCGCTTGCAGGTCCAGGGACGGGCGGGCGACGTGGATATCGCCCTGGCCGTTCCCGATCAGGAACGAATCCTGGCGCTGGACGAGGAGCAGATGACGCAGGTATTCCTCAATCTGGCCCTGAATGCCTGTGAGGCCATGGAGTACCGGGGCCGTCTGCTGATTTCGGTGGCGGATGGATCGGCGGCCGGGGAATGCCTGCTCTCGGTCGAGGACGACGGGCCCGGAATTCCCGTCGCTAACCGGGTAGAGATTTTCAAGCCGTTCTTCACCACCCGCAAGGGAGGCACCGGTCTGGGATTGCCCATGGTCGCCCGGATCGTCAGCGCCCACGGCGGCAACATCAAAGTCGATGAGTCCCGTTACGGCGGAGCCGGCTTCCGGATGGAATTGCCGTTATCCGCTGCAATCCCCGCAGCCGAGCCGCAAGTCGAGGCGACATCCGATTTGGCGGGGGATAGGGTGTCGATCTCCTCCTGAACGCATTTCTGCTGATTTTACCGCATTCAAGCCGCTTTTCTGCTCAAGCCGACTCCCCGGCAACCGATGTTCCAGATGAAGACTGCACTAGTGTCGCCAGCGGCACCGAATGAAATATCATCCCAAGGAGAGCGGCATGTCCGAGGTCAGGATTCTGGTCGTCGATGACGAAGAATCGATGTGTCAGTACCTCTCGATACTCCTCGAAAAAGAAAAATACGTTGTGGACTCGGCCGGTTCGGGTGTCGAGGCCCTGTCGATGATGGAACGGGATCCATACGATGTGGTGATGACGGATATCCAGATGCCCCGCATGGACGGCATCCAGTTGCTCAAGGGCATCAAGGCCATCGATCCCCAGACTCCCGTGATTATCATGACCGCCTACGCCAGCGAGCAGTCGGCGATCGACGCCGTGAATCTGGGCGCGTATTCGTACCTGCAGAAGCATTGCAAGAACGACGAGATCCGCACCGTGCTGCGCAACGCGATCGCGCTGCGCCATGCGACCCGCGAGAACGTCCAACTCAAGCGTGAGCTGAAACGCAGCGCGCCCGACAACCGGATCATCGGCAAGAGTCTCGGCATGCAATGCGTCTATCGGATGGTGGACAAGATCGCCGCGACGCCGGCCACCGTGCTGATCAACGGCGAAAGCGGCACCGGCAAGGAGCTGATCGCCCGTTCGATCCACGATCGTAGCGACCGCAGCTCGGGACCCTTCGTCGCCATCAACTGCGGCGCCATTCCCGAGACGCTGCTCGAGAGCCAGCTCTTCGGCCATGTCAAAGGTTCGTTCACCGGCGCCGACCGCGACCACGACGGTTTCTGCCGCCAGGCCCAGGGCGGAACGATCTTCCTGGACGAGATCGGCGAGACACCGCACGCGATCCAGGTGAAGCTGTTGCGGATGTTGCAGGAACGCGAAATCTATCCGGTGGGATCGAGCCGTTCGATCAAGGTGGAGCTCAGGGTGATCGCGGCCACGAACCGCCACCTGGAGCAGGAAGTCGCGACCGGGAATTTCCGGGCCGACCTCTACTACCGGCTCAATGTGATCCCCGTGGATCTGCCGCCCCTGCGCGAGCGGCGCGACGACATCCCGCTGCTGGTCGATCACTTCCTCAAACGTCATTGCGAAGATTACGAAGGCGGAGTCGCCAAAATGGTCTCCCGGGAAGCGCTCCAGGCCTTGCAGTTCTACGACTGGCCCGGAAACGTGCGTGAGTTGGAGAACGTGATCGAGCGCGCCAGCATCATCCGCGACGGACATCAGATCGGTGAACAGGATCTGCCGGTCGCCCTGCTCTGTCCGCTGGGAGAGGGGATCGGATCGGTGAACGTGATCGGCAACCACGTTCCGCTCGAAGATGTCGAGAAGGCGCATATCCTGACCGTTCTCGAAAGCGTCAACGGCCACAAGAAGCGGGCGGCGGAAATCCTGGAGATCAATCCCTCGACTCTCTATCGCAAGCTCCTGCGTTACGGCGAAAGCTGTGAAGAGATGGAATTGGACGACGAGGAAGAGAGGGCCACGGAGTTGGAGCCTGTTTTCGTCGGTAACGAGCCGGAGCAATAGCCGTCGGCGCTCATCAGGCTCGCTGAGACCTCGCCCAAGGTGGGACAGCCGTGATCGGGTTGAAAAGCCGGCATTGGGATCGACTCTTGATCGTCGTCTGCTTGACGATAGTGGTCGTGATCCTCTTTCCCCACATCCGGGAAATCCGCACCCGGGCGCGCGAAACCGATGTGAAGCGCAATTGCCGCATAGTGCAGTTCGCGGTCGAGGAATTCGCCAGGCGGAACCAGGGCGTCTATCCAGCCACGGCCGACGACCTCACCAGCGACGGCCTGGCCCTGATGGACCTGCTGCCCGGCGGTGCCGGCTTGATCAATCCCTTCACGCATCTCTGTTCGGAACCGGTATTCGGGCCGGTCTCATCCCGGGGCCAGACCGGATATCGACCGATCTTCAGCCACGATATTCCCCTCGCCTACGTCATCACCGGCAGAGGCGGTACCGACCATGATTGCCTCTGTGTCCTGACCGGCAGATCCTCGCCCCGATCCGTCACCGCGCTGAGATCGGTGTCGCTCAGCCCGGATCCTCACTGATTCGCGTCCCGCTCTTGCCCCTGCGGCTCACGTCGCCTATGCTCTCGGCAACGGAGGTAAGGCTGACGTGTTGATATCCTTCATCGGCTTCATGGGCAGCGGCAAGTCGACTCTTACGCGACGCATATCGCGGACGGCCCTGTTGCCCGAACTGGATCTCGACCAGTTGATAAGCGAACGGGCCGGGCGCTCGATCGCCGATATTTTCGTCGCTGAGGGCGAAGCGGGTTTCCGGCGCCGCGAAACCGAGACCCTTCGCGATCTCGAAGTGGAAGAGACCACTCTGCTCGCCTGCGGCGGCGGCCTTGTCGAGACGCCGGAATGCCGCCGGTTGTTGAGGGAACGGGGAGTCGTCATCTGGCTGGACGCGCCTTGGAGCGACCTGTGGGATCGGCTGCTCCTGGACGATACCGACCGCCCCCTGCTGCGGGAAATGGACCGGACCGGATTCGCTGAACGCTATCGTCAACGTCGGCCGTTCTATGCCGCCACCGCTGATTTCCGGTTGCGCGTGGACCGGTCAGGCGTGGAGAACCTGGCTCGGCAGGCCATGGCTTGCAGCCTGTTCTGGTCACGCAACACGGAGAGCGCATCATGAGGGTCGTCTCGGGCTCCTGGCGGGGCAGGAAACTGCTGGCGCCGGCCGGTGACAAGCTCCGCCCGACCACCGATCGGGTGAAAGAGGCTCTCTTCTCGATCATCGGCGGCCGGGTCGTCGACGCGACCGTCGCCGATCTCTGCTGCGGCGCCGGCTGTCTCGGGATCGAGGCGCTCAGCCGCGGAGCCGCCCGAGTGGATTTCGTGGATGTTTCGCAACGGGCCCTGTCCGCCACGCGGCATAATCTCGAAATCTGCGGCGCCGATCCGGAGCGGATTTCCGTCGTCAAGGAAGACGCGCAGGGATGGCTGCGCCGGCGGATCGAATCAGGGGATCAACCGGATATCATCCTCTGCGACCCGCCCTACGCCTCCTCGGTCGGCAGCACGGTCTGGTCGATGCTGCTGGTGGTGGCCGCCGGCGAGGCGCCGTCTCTGATCGTAATCGAACATTCCGTCGAAACCGTATTGGATATCCCGGCCGGCCTGCCCGGCGACGTGGACCATCGTCGTTACGGTGAAACCGCCTTGACCATCTGGGAGCGATGAAATGAGCCAGCAGAACGCGATCTATCCCGGCACTTTCGATCCGTTTACCAACGGCCACCTGGATATCCTGATCAGGGCCCTGCGGATTTTCGACAGGGTCGAAGTCGCAGTGGCCCAGGGTGGGCGCAATACGCTGTTCTCGGTCGAGGAACGGGCCGAACTGGCCGGACTCGCCATCGCCGATCTGCCAGATCCCGAACGCTGCCCGGTCACCACCTTCTCGGGCCTGCTCGTCGACGAGATGCGCAGGCGGGACACGCCGACCGCGATCCGGGGCATCCGCAGCATCGGCGATCTGGATCATGAGCAGCAGATGGCGGCCATGAATCGTTCCCTCTGGCCGGATTACGAGATGGTGATCCTGTTCTCGCGCCCGGAACTGGTGATGATCAGCGGCAGCCTCGTTCGCGACGTCGCCCGTTGCGGCGGTGATATCTCGCCATTCGTTCCCGCCTCGATCGCCGCCGCTCTGCGCGATCGTTTCGCCTGACGCGGGCGCTGCCGCGTCAACCTCCTTTGACTCCGCCGTGAAACTTGTCAGCAATCGTTGACATGATTCTTTATCTGAAATTCATCTTCGTATTTGCCTTTGTGGCCTGGGAGGCCAGATTGATGCTCATGGGTGGTTGCGGAACATTTGCCGGCGGTTGATCGAATCCGGTTCGGGTCTTGCATATTTCGGAGGTTCGCCATGAACACGCGACTTGGATGGCTTTCCGAGGTTCTCGGAGATTCACCCACGCTGAAGCTTTCAGCTCAAGCACAGGAATTACTGGCCCGGGGCGAACCGGTGGTTAACCTCACTGCCGGCGAACCCGATTTTCCGACACCTCTGGCGATCCGCGAGGCGGCTCATTCGGCCCTGGATTGGGGAAGGCACGTCTACGGTCCGACCGCCGGCTTGCCCGATCTGCGCCGGCGGGTGGCCGAACATTACGCCGAGAAATTCGGTCTCGGCCTCGGGGCCAACGAGACCATCGTCAGCAACGGCGCCAAGCAGGTGCTCTTCAACGCGCTCTCGATGCTGTTGGACGAAGGCGACGGCGTTGCCGTACCGGTCCCGCATTGGGTGACATATCCGGCCCAGATCGCCGCTCTGCGCGGCGAGATGATTCCGGTCCATCCTTCCCGGCCAGGCTGGAAGGTGTGCGCCGATGATCTCGAGCGAGCCGGAGCCGGAAAAGCGAAGGCCTTGATTCTCAATACGCCGAACAACCCTTCGGGAGCCGTCTACAGCCGCGCCGAACTGGAGGACATCGCCGAATTCTGCCGAGCCCATCCCATCTGGGTTCTGACCGACGAGATCTACGAGGATCTGGCCTTCAACCCAGCGGGCCATGTGTCCCTGATGACCGTCGCCCCGGATCTGAGGCACCGGACCATAGTCATCACCGGGCTCTCCAAGAGCTACGCCATGACCGGCTGGCGAGTCGGCTTCGGTATCGCCGACGCGCGCACGATCCAGGCCATGACCAGGCTCCAGAGCCATTCGACCAGTTGTGTGAATGTCATCGCCCAGCGGGCTGCGATCACCGCTTTCGACTGCCGCGAAGAGATGCTGAAAATGGCTGCCGCGTTCCGGGTTCGCCGTGATCTGATGGTCGCGGGACTGCAGGGGATCGACGGTGTGAAGTTCGACGTTCCCGACGGAGCCTTCTATCTTTTCCTGGATGTATCCGAGTTGATGGACCCGGAGCGTAGCGACGGCGGCGGCTGGCGCCTCGCAGAGCATCTGTTGCGTCAGGAGAAACTGGCGACTGTTCCGGGGGAACCCTTCGGCGTTCCCAACCATCTGCGGTTGAGCTATTCTGCGTCCGACAATGTGTTGCAAGAGGCGATCATCAGGTTCCGGCGCGGAGTTGCCAGTTTCACCGGGTGAATGCAGGACGGGAGACCCCTTGAGTGTTTTCGTGGACAGGGCCGAGATCCAGGTCAGCTCGGGCAAGGGCGGCGACGGTTGCGTCGCCTTCCGCCGCGAGAAGTACATCCCGCGCGGCGGTCCTCACGGCGGCAACGGGGGAAACGGCGGCTCGGTGTGGATAGTCGGCGAGCCCGGCAGTACGACCCTGCTCGATTTCCGCTACCGGCGCAGCTACAAGGCCAAGAACGGCAATCAGGGCGAGGGATGGAACCGCACCGGCGAATCCGGCGAGGATCTTGAGATCCCCGTTCCCTGCGGCACTTCCATTCACGATGCCGAAACCGGTGAGCTGATCGGGGACCTGGTCGATCCCGGCCAGAGGATCCTGATCGCCAAAGGCGGACACGGCGGCAAGGGCAATCGGGAATTCCGCAACTCGCGTCGCCAGGCGCCGACTTTCGCCCAGCCCGGGCGGCGCGGAGTGGATCGAAAAATCCGGCTCGAGTTGAAGCTGCTCGCGGATATCGGGTTGGTCGGGTTGCCCAACGCCGGCAAGTCCACCCTGTTGAGCCGCGTCACCGCGGCGCGGCCCAAGGTCGCCGATTATCCGTTCACCACCCTGATCCCCAACCTGGGCATCGTCGATCTCGGTGATTTCCAGAGCTGCACGATCGCCGATATTCCGGGTCTGATCGAGGGTGCGAGCGAGGGCAAGGGACTCGGTCTGGATTTTCTGCGCCACATCGAGCGGACCCGGGCCCTGATCTATCTGGTCGATGTCACCGACCCTGATCCCGCTGCCTCCCTGGACGTACTTTACGGCGAGCTCGAAGCCTATGGCAGGCGTTTGACCGACTTGCCGTGCGCAGTCGTGCTGAGCAAGGTCGACCTGGTTCCCGATGGTGATTGGGCCGAGCCCCTGGCCGCCGTGAACGACTGGGCCCAGCGCCACCGGCGGGCGACCGTGATCACCATCTCGTCGGTTACCGGCGCCGGCATGGACGAGTTGCTCAACCTGCTGCGCGCCCTGTTCCTGAAGTCGACTCCGGCGGTCGATTGATTCGGCATCCCGACATCCTCCCGGGAAGACAGCGGTTCCATGTCCGATCCCCGGACCAATGGCCGGCAGATCTGGTCTCTCTATGACCGGGATCCGTACTGGCCTGAATTGTGGCGTGAAATCCACGATCCCCCTCAATCGCTGCGTGGCTGCGGACGGCCGGAACTACTGACGGGGCCGTCTCTGGCCGTCATCGGAACGCGTCGGGCCACGCCGCGTGGTCTGGCGCTGGCCAGGGGATTCGCCAAGGCTTTCGCCGCCGACGGCTGGGTGATAGTCAGCGGACTCGCCCTGGGCATCGACGGCGCGGCGCATCGGGGAGCGTTGGAGGCCGGCGGCCGTACTGTCGCGGTGATGGCCAACGGCATCGACCGCACCTATCCGCCCGCCCACGCCGGATTACGTCGCCAGATCGATAAGCGTGGCTGTACGATAACCGAACGTCCCGACGGCGCGCCGCCGTTGCGTTACGAGTTTCCCCGCCGCAACCGCCTGGTTTCGGGGATGTGTCTGGCCACTATCGTGGTCGAGGCGCCGCGCAAGAGCGGGGCTTTGCTGACAGCCTTGTTGGCGCTCGATCAGAATCGGGAGGTCTTCGCCGTTCCCGGTCCTGTCGATGTCGAAAATTCGCGGGGTTGCCATCATTTGTTGCGGGAAGGAGCCCATCTGCTCGAGGCTCCCGCGGATCTGCGCCGGATTTTCGCTCCTCCGGACGGCGGCTCCAAAGAAGCGCAACAGATCGAACCGGCTGATCTGTTGCCGGCGCCGGGTTCGTCGGCGCGCTGGATCTGGGACCGTCTGGACCTGGACGGCGCTTCGATCGATAAGCTGCGGCAGCGGTGGATAGGCACCGCCGCTGTCTGGGACCAGGGCCTGCTGGCCTTGGAGATGTCCGGACTGATCCAGGTGTTGCCCGGCGGCAGGGTCGCGCGTAATATCCACTTTTTCTGATCGGGGAGAAAGTCTCCCCGGATGGGGAGGTCGATGGCGTCGTTGGCGAAAAAAGCCGGGTGGGCGGCCGAGTATCTTCTGCTGCGGACGGTGGCGGTGCTCACCTCAGCCGTGCCGGAGAGGCGGATACCGGGCGTGGCCAGAGTCATGGGCGGTTTCGTCTACCATGTCCTGCGCATCCGCAGGTCGGTAGTGGTCGACAACCTGACCCACGCCTTCGGCGACCAAATGGACGCGGCAGCCATCGCTGATATCGCCCGTCGCACCTACACCCAGATCGCCACCACATTCATCGAGTTCTTCCGTCTGCCGCGACTAGGCGAGGAGGGATTGCGCGCCAGGGTGCGCCTGTGCAACGCGGACGAAGTCCGGGCCATCCGCGACTCGGGACAATGCGCGCTGCTGACCACCGGCCATTTCGGCAACTGGGAGTATCTCGGCGCTTCGATGAACGCCTACGGATTCCCGACCAGCTTCCTGGTCAAGACGCAGTCCAACCCCTGGGTCGATCGCGTCCAGAACGGGATTCGCGCTTCCGGCGGCATGGGCGTCATCCGCCAGAATCAGGTGCGGCGGCTGATGGAAGTGTTGCGCAAGGGCGAGTACCTCGGCATCCTGCCCGATCAGAACGCCGGCGGCGAGGGCATCTTCATCGATTTCATGGGCCGCCGGGCATCCGCTTCGCGGGGGCTGGCGTTCCTGGCCTGGAAGTACAATTGCCCGATCGTCCCCGCGGTCGCCGTCCGTCAGCCTGACGGCGCCCATCTCGCGGTCTTCAAACCGGCGATATGGCCCCGGCCCGAGTGGGACGAGGAGACTGCGGTCAGGGAAATGACGCAGGCCTTCGCAGCGATCCTCGAAGAGTTCATTCGCGAATACCCGGACCATTATTTCTGGGTGCATCGCCGCTGGAAGACGCGGCCGCCTCAGGAGAGGGAATCATGATCAGAGTCGAAAACCTGGTGAAGTCGTTCGCGGCCGTGCGCGCCGTCGACGGAGTGTCCTTCGCCGTCGAACCGGGCGAGATCTTCGGCTTGCTCGGGCCCAACGGCGCCGGCAAGACGACCATCATCTCGGTGCTGGCCACCCTGATGTCCCCGGATTCGGGGCAGGTCTGCGTTTGCGGCCATGACGTCGTGCGTGAGCCCGAGGCGGTGCGCCGCAGGATAGGAGTCGTTCCGCAGGAGATCGCCCTGTACGAGGAACTCAACGCACGCGAGAATCTCCGGTTCTGGGGCCGGCTGCACGGTCTTGGCGGCGAGCAGTTGCGCAAGCGGGTGGACGATCTGCTCGAAATTGCGGAATTGGCCGACCATCTCCGGCGTCCGGTCAAGACTTTCAGCGGCGGCATGAAGAGGCGTCTGAACATCATGGCCGGACTCGTCCACGGACCGGAAGTGCTGTTCCTGGATGAGCCCACCGTCGGAATCGACGCCCAGGCCAGATCGCGCATATTGGAGATGATCCGGGAGATGAACGGCGAGAACCTGACGGTTCTCTACACCACTCATTATCTGGAAGAGGCGGAGCAGCTTTGTGACCGCATCGGCGTGATCGACCGGGGAAAACTGGTCGCCATCGGCGACAAGGAGGAATTGATCCGCCAGATCGGCGATGTCGATCAGGTCCGCTTCCAGTTGCCCGCCGAATTCGAGTCTGACCTGCGCGCGGCCGCCGAGAACTGGCCGGGAATCGAATCCCTGGCCATGCACCGGGGCAAGATGGAGATCCTGGCCGCCGACGGCGCCGCTTTGCTGCCCGAACTGGACGCGTTCCTCGGCCGCAGGGACAGCAAGCTCGAACATCTCGAAATCATCCGTCCCAATCTCGAATCGCTTTATCTCAAGGTGACCGGACGCGCCTTGCGTGAATAGGAGCAGCGCCTTGCTTCTGGGAATTGTTTTGATCAAGGATCTGCGTCGCTGGTGGAGCGATCGCAACGGCGTGTTGATCGCGTTCATGCTGCCGCTGCTGCTGACCGCGGTTTTCGGCCTTTCTTTCGGGGGCTTCGGCGGCGAGGGCGGCATCAGCGAAATCCCCGTCGCGATCGTCGGCGACCCTCCGCGAATGCTGCGCCAAGCCCTGAGCGACGCATTGGAGCAGACCGGTTTCTTCACCCTGGTCTGGACCGACAGCCTGAGCGCCGACCGCATGGTCCGCACGGGGGAGGCGACGGCCGCGTTATTGCTGCCGCCGTCATTCCTCGAATCCTATTTCAACGGCGAACGGGTCGAGGTCGAACTCTGGCGGGACGTGAATTCCGAGATCAAGGCGGGCATCGTCGAACAGATCCTCAGCCGGATGTTGTTGGATCTGCGCGCCGGGGAAGCAGCCTACTACGGCGCCTGGTCCGCTGACTGGTTTCCCGTCGCCGGCGACCCGGATCCATTCGCCGATCTTTTCACCGACGCGTCGGTCCTGGATATCTATCGCCGCCTGCGCGACGGCTCTGCGGAAGCTATCTCCGCTCAGGAACGTTTCGACACGATCATCGATCATCAGATCGCCCTGCAGGACGCCTTCGCCGCGACCGGCGTCGATGTCGTGGTGCGGACCAAGGGCGAAGCCGTCGGCGGGGAGCCGGCCGAGGACGGCCAACGTCAGAACGTCTTCGATTATTTCCTGCCCGTCATGGCGGTCTTCTTCCTGATGTTCGGGGCCAACGCGGCCGCGGCCGACGTGCATCGCGAGCGTCGCCTGGGCACTCTGCGCCGCATCTTCTGCACCCCTATGGGAGCGCGTGATCTGCTGCTGGGCAAATGGCTCTATTCCCTGATCAGCTGTATCTGCCAGCTGGCTCTTCTGCTGCTGCTCGGGCGGATCCTGTTCGGCGTCAACCTCGGGCCCGATTTGTTCGCCCTGCCAACGATGATCATCTGCACCGCGGGTGCTCTGGCCGCCGTTTTCCTGCCCCTGGCGCTGGTGACCGGTTCCGAGAAGCAGATGGGACAGCTCGGCACCGGCATGGTCCTGGGCTTCGCCATTCTCGGCGGCTCATTCATTCCGCTCGATTTCGCGCCGCCGTTCATGCGCGTTCTCGGCAGGATCGCGCCGAACTTCTGGGCCAACCAGGGCTTCCAGAAAGTCGTCGTATATGATCGCGGCATCGAATCCATCGTCACCGAGCTCTCCGTTCTCTGCGGGATAACCGTATTGTTTCTCGGTCTGGGGCTGGTCCTGTTGAAGCGCAGGGGCGGTCGGGAGGGATTGCTGTGAACGCGCGTCTGGTGGCGGCAATCGTCCGCCTGCATTTCCGGCGCGTAGCCGCCGACCGCAGCAATCTGATCTGGCTCTTCCTGATGCCGATGATCTTCTCGGTGCTGATGGGCATGATGATGGGATCGTTCGGCTCGGGCAGCAAACCGGCTTTCGTGGTCTACGACGCCGCCCGCAATCCTGAATCGGAGCGGTTCATCGCTGCCCTCGAAGACACTACCGCTTATCGCGTGGTCGTCGCCGACACCACCGGTTCCGCGGCCAGGGCGCGGGCGCTCGTCGACGATAAAGGCTACGGCGCCGCCTTGTACATCCCGCCCGGATTCGGCGTTGCCGCCGCCGGGACCGGCGAACCGCTGGGTTTCCACTACGACCCGGACCGTCTCAGCGCCCAGCAGGCTCATACCTCGCTCATCGAGGCTGTCCGCCGGCTCGAAGCGGAACAGGCCGGTATTGCCTTGGCTCCGGATGATTTCAACCGGTCCGGCTTCGACTCGCTCTGGGCCGAACCCCGGCTGGTGCTGGAGTCGCGGGATCTGGGCCGGCGCAGCGATATGAAGCTCGAACTGACCCGCGGCGGCCAACACGTCGGGCCCGGCTATACGCTGATGTTCGTCATGACTTTCATGCTGATGTCGGTGAAGGACCTGGTCCAGGACCGCCGGGAGGGAACTCTCACCCGCATGCGTCTCGGCGCCGGATCGAGCAGCGGATTGGCGGCCGGACTGTTCATCGGGCCGTTGCTCGTGGGGGTGGTCCAGACCGCGATCCTGCTGGTGCTGAACTCGCTGGCACTGGGCATCGATTACGGTGATTCGCCCGCCACGCTGGCCTTGCTCACGATCCTGTTCGCGGCCGTATTCTCGGCCTTGGCCCTGCTGCTCGGCACGATCTGCCGCACTCCCGGCCAGGCGGACGGCATCGGCCTGTCGGTTTCGCTGCTGTTCTCGGCGCTGGGCGGATTGTGGTGGCCGCTGGAGGTTGTGCCGGGGTTCATGCAGAAGGTGGGACTGGCTCTGCCCACCGGCCAGGCGATCAGGATCTATCATGATCTGATCGGCCGCGGCTACGGGCTGGCCGAATCTATGGGCGGGCTGATCTATCTGCTGGTCGCTGCGGTGATCCTGCTCGGATTGGCGATTACCCGATTCCGGCGCATGACGGCGGCCTGATCCGATTCCGGGGATCGCGAACGGCCGCCGCGGTAACGGCTAGTTCTTCGACTCGGTGGTGTGGAATCCCGACGCCGGTCCCGGTTTGCCCGGCAATTTGATCTCGCCGAAGTTGTCTTCGTAGCGCTTCACGTTGATCTCGATGGTCTTCATCAGGGCCTTGGCGTTCTGCGGCGTCATGATGATCCGGGCGAAGACCTTGCTCTTGGGCAATCCCGGCATCATCCGCGCGAAGTCGATGATGAACTCGCTGGGGGAGTGGGCTATCAGGGCGAGGTTCGAGTAGATACCCGCGGCCTCTTCCTTCTCCACTTCGACGCTGATCTGCTTGGTCTGCTGTTTCTTTTCCACTTGCGGCTCCTTATGATCGGGTTTCGGCTCCATCTTAACCCCTGGGCGACGGCTGTGCCAGCCTGCTGATGGCGCCGCAGCCGTATTGACAGCGGGGGTGCCCGATGCTAGCTTCCGTTCGCCACTTTCCGGCAGATTCTGACCGCCGCTCCCTGCGGTTTTTTCTCGGGAGATCCAATGTCCAGATCCTACTCAGATATCATTGACGGATTCTCGGGCCTGCGTCTGGCCGTGGTCGGCGACGCGATGGTGGACCGCTTCCTCTGGGGGGAAGTCGACCGCATCAGTCCCGAAGCGCCGGTGCCGGTGGTGCGCCTGCGCAAGGAAACCGTCAAGCTGGGCGGCGCCGCCAACGTGGCCGCCAACGTCCGGGCCCTCGAGGCCGACGTCACTCTGGTCGCGGTCTGCGGCACCGGTGAAACGTCGCGCATCCTCTCCGGACTGCTGGCCGAACGGGGTATTTCCGACGCGGGCCTATTGCGTGTCGATGGTCGGCGGACGACCATGAAGACCCGGATTCTCGCCCATAACCAGCAGATCGTTCGGGCCGATATCGAGGATGACGAGGCTCTCGGCGAGTCCCAGCGCGACGAGATCATATCCCGGCTGCAGGCTCTGGGGCCTTTCAACGGCGTTGTCCTGAGCGACTACGGCAAGGGCGTGCTGCCGCAACCGGTGTTGCGCGCGGTGATCGAATGGGCCCGGGATACGGGAGCCGCCGTGGTGGCCGATCCCAAGAACGGCGACTATACCCAGTATCGCGGCGTGACCTCCCTGACGCCCAATCAGAAGGAAGCGGGCCAGGCGACGGCCCTGACGATCACCGATCACGCCAGCCTCACCCGCGTCGGCTTGATCCTGGCCGAGCGGACCGACGCCGAGGCCGTGTTGATAACGCGCGGCGAGCACGGGATGGCTCTCTTCGAGCGCGGCGGCGGCGAACATCATCTGCCCACCGAAGCCACCAACGTCTTCGACGTCACCGGAGCGGGTGACACCGTGATCGCCGTCTACACCGCGGCTCTGGCTGCCGGGGCCGATTTTCTCAGCGCCGCCAATCTCGCCAACCACGCCGCCGGTCTGGCGGTTCGCGAGTTGGGCACCGTATCGATCCGCGCCTCCGCCCTGCGCGAGGTGATGGGATCATGAGCAGCGGCTTCATCGCGCCTATCCTGAATCGGGAAGAGGTGACCGCCTGGGCCGCCGAACGCCGAGCCGCCGGCCGGACTATCGTTTTCACCAACGGCTGCTTCGATCTCATCCATTTCGGGCATGTCGATTCATTGGCCGAGGCGGCGGGACTAGGCGATGACCTGCTGGTTGCGATCAATTCGGATTCCTCGGTCCGCGAGTTGAAGGGGATCGGCAGGCCGGTGGTTTCGGAAAATGACCGCGCCGGGGTGCTGGGCGCCTTGCGCCCGGTTGCAGTGGTAACTATTTTCCCAGAGCCCACGCCCCTCGAGACCATCATCGCCGTCAGACCCGATGTCCTGGTCAAAGGCGCCGAATACGGTGACGCCGAAATAGTCGGGGCCCGCGAGATCCGTTCATGGGGCGGCAGGGTGGAGCGGCTGGCCATGCGGCCAGGCCGTTCGACAACCAGTCTGATTGCTGAAATCCGCAGACTACCGCGGGATTGATCCGCAGTTCTTCCGGCTTCGCGCCTTCGCCGGCCAAAAAACAGAGGGCGCTTTCGGTAGGTTTCATATAAAGGAGACTTGCATGAGCCGGGAAAAAATTCTCATCATCGGAGCGGCGGGACGCGATTTCCACAACTTCAATTGCGTGTTCCGCGACAACGACAAGTACGAAGTCGTCGCCTTCACGGCCGCTCAGATTCCGGATATCGACGGCAGGAAGTACCCCGTCGAACTGGCCGGAAAGCTGTACCCCGATGGAATTCCCATCTATGACGAGTCCGAGCTTCCCGAATTGATCGCCAAGCTGAACGTGGATTGCTGCATCATGGCCTATAGCGATCTGCCCTACGATGTCGTCATGCACAAGTGCGCCATGGTCAACGCCTGCGGCGCCGACTTCAAGCTCCTCGGCGAACGCCTGACCCAGGTCAAGAGCACCAAGCCCGTGATCAGCATCTGCGCCGTGCGCACCGGTTGCGGCAAGAGCCAGACCACGCGCCGGATCAGCGAGATCCTGCAGAAGCACGGCAAGAAGGTCGCGGCCATCCGCCACCCGATGCCCTACGGCGATCTGGCCAAGCAGGCCGTGCAGCGCTTCGCCACGCTCGAGGACCTGGCCAAGCACGAGTGCACCATCGAAGAGATGGAGGAGTACGAGCCTCACATCGTGCGCGGCAACGTGATCTTCGCCGGCGTCGACTACGAGGCCATCCTGCGCGAGGCCGAGAAGGAAGCCGACGTCATCCTCTGGGACGGCGGCAACAACGACACTCCGTTCTACAAGACCGACTTCCACATCGTGGTCGCCGATCCCCATCGTCCCGGGCATGAGATAGGCTATTACCCCGGCGAGACCAACATCCGGATGGCCGACGTCGTGGTCATCAACAAGGTCGTCGAGGCCCAGTTCGATCATATCCAGGAAGTACGCGAGAACGTGCGCGCGATCAATCCCACCTGCACGATCATCGACGCGGCTTCGCCGTTGACGATCGACAAGCCCGAGCTGATCCAGGGCAAGCGCGTGCTGGTCGTGGAAGACGGCCCGACTCTCACCCACGGCGGGATGCAGTACGGCGCCGGCGTCATCGCGGCCCTGCGCTGCGGAGCCGCCGACCTGGTCGACCCGCGTCCCTACGTCACCGGCAAGCTGGCCGAGACCTTCGAGATCTACCCCGAGATCGGCACCCTGTTGCCGGCCATGGGCTACAGCGACGAGCAGATCGCCGATCTCGAGAAGACCATCAACAGCGTCGACTGTGACGCCGTGGTCATCGGCACCCCGATCGATCTGCGGCGGATCGTGAAGATCGACAAGCCCGCAGTGGTGGTGGGTTACGAACTGCAGGAGATCGGCACCCCGAACCTCGAGGATCTGCTGGCCAACTTCCTGAAGTAGTGTTACTCCTACGGGGGGAGGATGATATCCTCTCCCCGTTTTTTTTTCGTTCGAGCACCAACGACGAAGCCCGGAGGTCTCGCGTGAACATCCACGAGTACCAGGCTAAGGAATTCTTCCGCGCCGCGGGGCTGACGGTTCCCGACGGCGAAGTCGTCCACACCGTCGGCGACGCTCTCTCGGCCGCCAACCGGTTCGGGTTGCCGGTGATGGTCAAGGCCCAGGTGCATACCGGGGGCCGCGGCAAGGCCGGCGGCGTCAAGATGTGCCTGACCGAGGACCATGTCCGCCAATATTCCGAGTCGATTCTCGGCATGGACATCAAGGGACATATCGTCCACAAGCTGCTGGTCACTCCGGTGAGCTCCATCGCCGAGGAATATTATCTCGGCATGATCGTCGACCGCAATTCGCAGCGTCCGCTGCTGATGGCGAGTGCGGAGGGCGGCATGGACATCGAGACGGTCGCCAAGGATAATCCGGACGCGATCATCAAATTCCCCATCGACCCCTGTTTCGGCCTGATGGATCACCAGGCGTTGGGCGTGGCCCTGAAGTTGAGCAGCGACATCCGCAAGGCGCGGCAGCTGGCTTCCGCGATGCAGAAGCTCTATCGGGCTTTCGTGGATTCCGACGCCAGCCTGGTGGAGATCAATCCGTTCATCTTCAACAAGGAAGGCCAGGGAGTCGCGATCGACGCCAAGATGAACATCGACGACAACTCCCTCTTCCGGCACCAGGATTTCGAGCAGCTGCGCGATTTCAACGAAGAGGACGCCGCCGAGCGGGCGGCCCGGGTCGCGGACCTGTCCTTCGTCAAGCTGGACGGAAACGTGGGCTGCCTGGTCAACGGCGCCGGGTTGGCGATGGCGACCATGGATCTGGTCCAGTATTACGGCGGCCTGCCCGCCAACTTCCTCGACATCGGCGGCAGCTCCAGCCCCGACAAGGTCGTCCATGCCCTGGCCATCATCCTGCGCGATCCCAACGTCGAGGTCATCCTCTTCAATATCTTCGGCGGCATCACCCGCTGCGACGATGTGGCGCGGGGGATCATCCAGGCCACCCAGAGCATGGAGATACCGGTGCCCATCGTGGTCCGGCTGACCGGCACCAACGAGGAAGAGGCCCGCAAGCTGCTCAAGGATACCGAGCTCGTGCCGGCGGCCACCATGGACGAAGCCGTTCAGAAGGCGCTCGAACTGGCCGGGAATAACAACAACCAATAATCCGCCGCGCGTTGCGCGTAGACACAAGGAGAGATCCATGTCGATATTCTGCGACGGCGACACCAAGGTTGTGATCCAGGGGATCACCGGTCGCGACGGCAGCTTCCATTCCCAGTCGATGATCGATTACGGCACCAACGTGGTCGCGGGAGTCACCCCGGGACGCGGCGGACAGACCTTCAACGGCACGGTCCCGATCTTCAACACGGTGGCCGACGCCGTGCGTGAGACAGGCGCCGACGCCTCGGTCGTCTTCGTGCCGCCTTTCGCAGCTTCCGGGGCCGTATTCGAGGCAGCCGACGCCGGTTGCCGCCTGGTCGTATGCATCACCGAGGGCGTGCCCACGCTCGATATGATCCGCATCATTCCCTTTTTGCGGAATAAAGGCGTGACCCTGGTGGGGCCGAACTGCCCGGGATTCATCAATCCCGGCCAGGCCAAGCTGGGCATCATGCCCGGAGACATCGTCACCGAAGGTCCGGTGGGGCTGATTTCCCGCAGCGGGACCCTGACCTACGAGGTTGTCTACGCCCTGACCAAGGCCGGCCTCGGCCAGACCACCTGTCTCGGGATCGGCGGCGATCCCGTGATCGGCACCAGCTTCATGGATGCGTTGCGCGCTTTCGACGCCGACCCCGCGACCAAGGCTCTGGTCATGATCGGTGAAATCGGGGGAGACGCCGAGGAGCGCGCCGCGGAATACATCCAGCAGAACATGGATATTCCGGTGGTTTCCTTCATCGCCGGACGGACCGCGCCTCCCGGCAAGCGCATGGGGCATGCCGGCGCCATCGTTTCCGGCGGTTCCGGAACCGCCGCCGAGAAGAAGAAAATTCTCGAATCGGCCGGCATCCCGGTAGCGGATCGCCCGGTGGACGTAGTCCCGCTCTTAAGGGACCTATGGAAAGATGCTCCGTAACATCTTGGAGGGATAGAAGTTGGAACAGACGTACATGATGATCAAGCCTGAGGTCGTCGCGGCCGGCGACCAGAAGATCGGCGCCATTCTCGAACTCGTGAACCGATCGGGATTCCGCATCATCGACCTCAAGATGCTGGAACTGGAACGATCGACAGCCGAGAAGTTCTACGATGTCCACCAGGATCGCCCTTTCTTCCCGGAACTGGTCGAATACATAACTTCCGGGCCGGTCATCGGGATCAGGCTCGAACGTGAGAGCGCCGTCTTGAAACTGCGCGAGTTGGTGGGGGCCACTAATCCCGTCGAATCCGCCGCCGGAACGATTCGTTTCCTGTACGGAACCAGTCTTCAGGCCAACGCCGTGCATGCTTCGGATTCCGTCGAGAACGGCTTGCGTGAGATCGGCATCATCTTCGGAAATTAGGATTTGCGACTGCTGAACAGGGGCCTCGCCTTGACAGAAGGGGTCCCGCAGCTTAGTCTTTTTCGCTTGCATGAAGCTAAACCTGGACATCCTGCCTTCGGGCCGCACCGAACTCGAGGTCGAGCAGTCGATCATCGTTCCCGCCGACAACGGCGAGGAGTCGCTGAACGAGTGCTTGGCTGGTGTATTGACCGTGGACAACACGGACAGACATGTGATATTGAGCGGTGACCTTGAGGCTAGAGGAGAGTCCATCTGTGACAGATGCCTTGAACGTTTCGAACTCGTTTTTTCGGTGCCGGTGGACATAACCATCGTCCGCGACCGTTACCGGCACGAAATCGAGGAAACCGACGAATTCGATTCCTGGGTGTTGCATCAGGCCCAGGGCGAAGTGGATCTCGATGATCCTCTACGTGAGGCGGCAGTACTGGCCCAGCCTCAGAAGATGGTCTGCAATAAGGACTGCCGGGGACTTTGTCCGTCCTGCGGCGTCAACCTGAACCGCGAGAGCTGCGATTGCACCGCGGAAGATCACGACCCGCGTTGGGACGGCTTGCCGGACTGATCGACGGGAAAAGCGAGGAATATCATGGCGGTACCCAAGAAAAAGACGAGCCACGCCCGCAAGGGCAAGCGCCGGGCGAACTGGAATCTGACCACTCCCGACCCTGCCAAGTGCCCGAACTGCGGAGCCGCTTGCAGGTCCCATCGCGTATGTCGCCAGTGCGGCCACTACGGCAAACGTGAAGTGATGGTCGTCGAATCCTAGCGGTTCGATCCGCTGCAAGATCGCAGACCGGCAGGGAGGTCGGTTCGTGTCCGGCAAGGCGCCTGAAATACCCATAGTCGCCGTCGACGCCATGGGAGGGGATCACGGTCCGTCCGTGGTCGTGCCCGGCGCTGTAAACGGCCAAAGGCCCAGGAAAAGATTGGCTGAAAATTGCACGATCACCCAGTACTCGATCCAAAATTCGCTCTTGGCTTCGGAA
>CAZYDJ010000032.1:0-2477 GCA_964646035.1 uncultured Fibrobacteraceae bacterium
ATCGGCCCGACCGTGTCGCCGAGGCCGGTGTAGATCCCCTGGTAGACGAAGAAGACGAACATCAAAGGCACGCCGGCCAGGATCCAGCGCATGTAGACCAGCGATTCGGCGAAGGCGTCGTCGGGAGTGCGCAGCAACTTCAGCAGAGGCTCGGCGAAGATCAGTCCGATCACGGCCACGGCCACGCCGGCGATAACCTGCAGGATGAGGGTCTGGCCGGCGGCGCGGCTCATCCCGTCCTCGCGGCCGGCGCCGCGATACTGGCTGATGAGAGTCGTGCCGGCCTGGCCGAGTCCCATCGCCAGGGCGATGCCGATGAAGACGAGGTTCATCGTCACCGTCGGCGCCACGATGGCCGTCTTGCCCAGCTTGCCCAGCCAGAATGCGTCCACGAGGTTGTAGAGGGTCTGTATCAGGAACGACACCGACACCGGCCAGGCGACCGCCAGGAGATGGCCTGTCATCGGGCCGGTCGTCATGTCGCGTCCGTGGATGGGGGGTGCGGGCAAGTCGGCTCCTCTCCGGCAGATGCGTCCATGGGAATGGTTTTATGATAGCCCCTGTCCACCCGCAGGGAAAAGAAAGTCCGCCGCCCCGGGCTGAACACCGAAATCAGATAAACGCAAATCGTTTATCAATAACGCATTACAGCGACATCACATTTCAGGTTGACACTCGGGATAAACGGACGTAAATACCCCCTTGGATGGATATGTTTCGTCGCCGGGGAATGTTCCGACGAAGCTAAAAAAGTAGCCCCTTTTTATAGCCGCCATCCCCGGCACCTCGAACCCATCCTATATATGCCGCCTCCTGCGGGAGGCGCCGGTGACAAGTTCAGGCTTTAAAGGGGTTCACAACATGCGCGTCTGCCTCGCTTTCAACCTCCGCGAAGATGCGGCTCTCGAAGTCGACGAGCCTCCGAGTCAATCTCAGGACGACGTATACGCAGAGTGGGACGACATCCATACGATCCGCGCCGTGGAGTCCGCTCTGTCCTCACACCACGAAGTCAGCCTGGTCAACGCCGACCTGGACGCCTTCGACCTCTTCCGTGAACAGCGCCCGGACATCGTCTTCAACATCGCCGAGGGACTGCTTGGAGCCAGCCGCGAGGCCCAGATTCCGGCGATGCTGGACATGCTGGGCATCCCCTACACCGGCAGCGATCCGACCACCCTCTGCAACTGCCTGGACAAGAGTCGGACCAAGGAGATCCTCAGCCACTACCGGGTGACCACCCCCCGCTTCCGGGTGGTGTCGGAGACCGGCGGCATCCCCAGTCGCCTGCGTTATCCGCTGATGGTCAAGCCGATACTCGAGGGATCCAGCAAGGGAGTGAACGACACCGCGCTGGTGCGCGACCGCAGGGAGTTGCTGCGCCAGGTGGAATGGGTGCTCGACACCTATCGCCAGCCCGCGCTGATCGAGGAATTCCTGCCCGGCCGTGAATTCACCGTCGCCTTGATCGGCAACGGCAAGGACATCGCAGTGCTGCCGATCGTCGAGATCGACTTCGCCACCCTTCCGGCCGGCGTGAACCCCATCTACTCCTACGAAGCCAAGTGGCTCTGGGACCGCGAAGAGGATCCGCTGCGGATCTTCCGCTGCCCCGCCCCGTTGGAACCGGCTCTCCGGGATCGGATCGAGACAACTTGCCGGCGCGCGTTCGCGGCCATGGGCTGCCGCGACTGGTGCCGCATCGACGTCCGGCTCGACGGCTCCGGCGTGCCGCACGTGATCGAGCTCAACCCCTTGCCCGGCATCCTGCCCCGCCCCGAACAGAACAGTTGTTTTCCCAAAGCGGCCCGCGCCGCCGGAATGTCGTACGCGCAATTGATCCTCGCAGTCCTGGACACCGCCAACCGGCGTCTGGGCCTGCAAGAGGGGGTTCGCGATGCGTGTTGCAGTCTGCTATAACCGGGTTCCGCCCCGGCCGGGAAAAGGCGAATCGCAGGACCGGATCTCCGAAGAGGGGGCGCAGACCGAAGCGCTGGCCGTGGCCTCGGCGCTGCGCCGGCTCGGCCACGACGCCGTCATGTCGCCCCTCGGCGACGATGTGCGGAGGTTCGCCGGGGAATTGCTGTCGATCCGACCGGATGTGGTCTTCAATCTCTGCGAGGGATACTGGGGCGACAGCGGCATGGAGTTGCATGCCGCGGCCCTGATCGAGTTGCTCGGCCTGCCCCATACCGGCTCCGCCGCGCTATGCCTGGGACTGACCCAGGACAAGGCGCTGACCAAGGACCTGCTGGCGGCCAACGGATTGCCCACTCCCCCCTACATCACAGTCGCCGTCGGCCATGACATCCCGGCCGGCCACGCCCTCGCCTATCCGCTGATCGTCAAGCCGAACACCCAGGGGTCGAGCGTCGGTTTCTCCTTCGTGGAGGATCCGGGCGGGCTCGATGCCGCTCTCCTCGAGGCCCACCGGTGGGACGACGCGATCGTCGAGCCGTACATCCGCGGCCGCGAGG
>CAZYDJ010000032.1:2487-19997 GCA_964646035.1 uncultured Fibrobacteraceae bacterium
ACCGATACCTACGATCAGCCCGCCCTGGTCGAGGAGTTCATCGACGGCCGCGAGCTGAACGCCGCAGTGTTCGGCAACGACCCCCGGCTGGCCCTGCCGATCTCGGAGATCGTCTTCCGTCCCGGACTGGCCCATCCCATCGTCAGCTACGACGGCAAATGGCTGCCCGAATCTCCGGAATTCCGCCGCACCGAGCCAGTCTGCCCTGCCGTCTTGGAATCGGACGTCGAGCGTACGGTCCGCGACGCAGCCGTGCGGGCCTGTGCACTGCTCGGCTGCCGCGACTACGCGCGCGTCGACATCCGGCTGCGCGACGGCCTGCCCCAGATCCTGGAGATCAACGCGAACCCCGACATCTCGCCCGACGCCGGCCTGGCCCGCAGCGCAGCCGCCGCCGGAATGGACTACCCGCAGTTGGTTGGCCGGGTCCTGGACATGGCCCGCGGCCGGAAGGAAGCAGTCGATGCGTGATCTGGCAGCCGCCGACATTCCCGCCCTGGAGCGCATTCTGCGCGATACCGGGGCGTTCACCGCGACCGAAGTCGAGTGCGCGGTCGAATTGTTGGAAATCATCATCCGTGAACCCGGCCAGCTGGATTACGCGGCGATCGTCGCCGATCCGGACGGGGAGATCGCCGGCTACATCCTGTATGGCCCGGTGCCCCTGACGGCGGGGGCCTACGAACTCTACTGGCTGGCCACGGCTCCGGCCAAGCAGGGAAACGGCATCGGCCGCGAGTTGATGGCCCACGTGGAAGCGAAGATCCGGGGGCTGAACGGACGTCTGATCTGCTTGGAGACGTCGTCACAAGCAGGATACCGGCGGACGCGCCGATTCTACGAGCAGGCCGGATACCGGCAGGAAGCCCAGCTGAAGGACTTCTACAGGCCCGGCGATGACCGCATCACTTTCATCAAGCGTTTCCAGTAACTGAAAGGGGAACTGATAGAAATGGAAACCTGGCAACAGATCCTGCAGGCGAGCATCACCACGGCGGAGGAGCTCGCGGCCAAGCTGGATGTGGACGCGGCCGCGCTGGCCGAAGTAGGCGACCGCTATCCGATGCGGATCAATCCCTATTACCTGGGCCTGATCAAGGCCCCCGGCGATCCGATCTGGCGCCAGGCCGTTCCTGACGCAGAGGAGTTGCACGACGAGGTCTGCCTTGAGGATCCGCTCAGCGAGGAGAGCCAAAGCCCGGTGCCCAACCTGGTACACAGGTACCCGGACCGGGTGCTGTTCATGGTCTGCTCGGAATGCGCCATGTACTGCCGTTTCTGCACCCGCAAGCGCAAGGTGGGCGGAGAGGACATGGTGATCACCAAACGCACCATCGAACAGGGAATCGCCTACATCCGCAGCCGCCCGGAAATCCGCGACGTCATCCTCTCCGGCGGCGACCCGCTGCTGCTCGGCGACGACCGCCTGGACTGGATCCTGGGCGAACTGCGCGCTATTCCCACCGTCGAAATCATCCGGATCGGCAGCCGCGTCCCGGTCACCCTGCCCCAACGGGTCACCCCGGAGCTGGCCGACATGCTGCGGCGTCATCATCCTATCTACATCAATACCCATTTCAACCACCCGGACGAGATCACTCCCGAGTCCACCCGGGCCTGCGCCATCCTGGCCGACGCCGGCATTCCCCTGGGCAACCAGACCGTGCTGCTGCGCGGAGTCAACGACGACCCGGAGGTGATGCTGCGGCTGATGCGCAAGCTGCTTACGATCCGGGTCAAGCCCTACTACATCTACCAGGCCGACCTGGTGCGCGGCACCGACCACTTCCGGACCAGCGTGGAGGAAGGTCTCGCCATCATCGGCGCCCTGCGCGGACACACATCGGGTCTGGGGGTGCCGGCCTACGTCATCGACGCGCCCGGCGGCGGCGGCAAGATTCCGCTGCTGCCCGGCTACCTGCAAAGCCTGGGCGAGGAAGTGGTCTTGAAGAACTATCTCGGCGATACGTACACCTATCCCAATCCCGCACGCGTGAAGGCGCTGGAAGCACAGGAATGACCGAAAACCGATTCAGGCCGCGGAAACAGCCCTTCCGCCTCTGCATCTGCTCCTGATCCGCTTCCGGTCCGAGGCGGATCTCCCTGGCCACGGAGCCTCCCATGGCGCAGATTGCAGGAATCCGCCTAATGCAGAGACCCACGCCGGGGATGAGTTGCGAAAATGTCCGCCACCGAATCCGTTCGCCGCGCAATCGAAATCCGCGGCGCCGCCGCCCATAACCTGAAGAACGTCGACCTGGACATCCCCCACCACAAGCTGGTGGTGGTGACCGGAGTATCCGGCTCGGGCAAGTCGTCGCTGGCCTTCGACACCGTTTGCGTCGAGGGACAGCGCCGCTACCTGGAGTCGTTCTCCACCCGCGCCCGCAGCCTGCTGGGCAAGATGGGACGGCCCGAAGCCGAGCGGATCGACAACCTCAGCCCCGCCATCGCCGTGGACCAGAAGACCGCCGTGCGCAATCCGCGCTCGACCGTCGGCACCATGAGCGAACTCTACGACCATCTGCGGCTGCTCTACGCCCGTCTCGGCGAAAGGCCGGGCACCGGACCGGACGCCCCGCCCCTGTCGCGCGGGATGTTCTCGTTCAACGGCGTCGGAGCTTGTCCCGCCTGCCGCGGCCTCGGCGTCGAGGACGCCATCGACCCCGAACTGCTGATCGCCGATCCCGGCCGCACGCTGCGCGAGGGCGCCCTGCGGATAACCACAGACAGCGGCTACATCATCTACTCGCAGGTGACGATGGACGTGCTGGACCAGGTCTGCCGCGCCCACGGCTTCGACGTGGACATCCCCTGGCGCGATCTGACCGACGAACAGCGCCGCGTCGTACTCTACGGCAGCGGCCGCATCCGCATCCCCTTCGGCAAACACACCCTGGAATCCCGCCTGAAATGGAGCGGCATCACCGCCCGGCCGCGCCAGGAAGGCTTCTACAACGGCATCATTCCGGTGATGGAGCAGATCCTCGGCCGCGACCGGAACAAGAACATCCTGCGCTTCGCCCGCACCCGATCCTGCTCGGTGTGCGCGGGAACCCGTCTGAAGGAGGAAGCGCGCGCCGTGCGTTTCGCCGGGATGGGAATCGCCGCGATGGCCGCGCTGACGATCGAGGAGCTCGACAGCCTTTTCGGCGGGATGGAATTCGCGCCGCGGAATTCGACGGTCGGCGAAGAGATCAGAGCGGCGGTTCTGCGGCGCACCGGACTGCTGCGGGAGCTGGGATTGCAGTACCTGACATTGGATCGACCGGGACCGTCGCTGTCCGGAGGCGAAGCCCAGCGCATCCGGCTGGCGGCCATCGTCGGGGCCGGTCTGCGCAACGTGACCTACGTGCTGGACGAGCCTTCCATCGGCCTGCATCCCCGGGACAACGACCGGCTGCTGGCAGTGCTGCGACGGCTGGTGAACCAGGGCAACTCGGTGATCGTGGTCGAACACGACCGGCAGACCATGCTCCAGGCCGACTGGCTGATCGACATCGGCCCGGCGGCCGGCGACGAGGGCGGCGAGGTGCTCTTCGCCGGTACGCCCGCCGACCTGTTGTCCGACACCGACGACCCGGTCCTGCTGACAAGCCGCACCCGGGCTTTCCTGCGCGGCGAATACAGCCGTCGGGCGCCGAAAGAGCCGCGTCCGGTATCGGGCCTGCTGGAAGTGCGCGGCGCCGGCCTGCACAACCTGCGCGACATCGATGTGGATTTCCGTCTCGGCGCCTTCAACGTAGTCACCGGAATCTCCGGCGCGGGCAAGTCGTCGCTGCTGGCCGAGCTGATCGCGAAATCCACCGCCGACATCGCAGCCGGAACCGGCCCGATCCGCAAGCTGATCGCCATCGACCAGACGCCCATCGGCCGCACTCCCCGCAGCAACCCCGCAACCTATACCGGCCTCTTCGACCGCATCCGTTCGCTTTTCGCCGAACAACCCGCGGCGATCGAGAAAGGGCTGGGCAAGGGCCTGTTCTCGTTCAACAACAAGGGTGGTCGCTGCGAGCGCTGTCAGGGCGCCGGCGTCGAACGGATCGGGATGCATTTCCTGGGCGATGTCGAGGTCGTCTGCCCCGACTGCGGCGGCCGACGCTTCGACCCGGAGATACTGGGGGTCGAATACCGGGGCCGGAACATCCATCAGATACTGGAAACGTCCATCGCCGACGCCGCCGTCTTTTTCGGCGATCTGCCCAAACTGGCGCCGATGCTGAACGCCCTGGTGGATCTGGGCCTGGGATATGTGGCGTTGGGGCAGCGGTCGACGACGCTTTCCGGCGGCGAGGCGCAGCGCATCAAACTGGCGGCGGAACTCGGCGGCAAGACCGCCGCGAAGACCCTCTACGTACTGGACGAGCCGACCACCGGTCTGCATGCGGCCGATGTGGAGCTGCTGCTGCGCGCCCTGGAAAAACTGGTCGAAGCCGGCAACACCGTCGTGGTGACCGAGCACGATCCCGATCTGATCGCAGTCGCCGATCACGTGATCGACCTGGGGCCCGGCAGCGGCCGCGACGGCGGCCGTCTGGTCTACGCCGGCGAACCCGCCGGCTTGGCCAAGGTCGAGGAATCCGCGACCGGCGCCGCGGTGGCCGCGGCCGGGAGCTCGGCCGCGGCCGACATCGCCGCCGCCGGAATCGCCGCCGCGCGGAACCCGGAGCCCGCGGTGGAACCGGACGCCCCCATCCGCCTGCGCGGAGTGCGCACCCATAATCTGCGCGGCATCGACGTGGACATCCCCTCCGGCAGGATCACCGTCGTGACCGGAGTATCCGGCAGCGGCAAATCATCGCTGGCGATGGACACCCTCTTCGCCGAGGGACGCAGCCGCTACGCCGAGAACTTCTCGACCTACGTGCGGCAGCAGTTGACGGGGCGGGCGAGAGCCGACCTGGACAGTTGCCGCGGCCTCGGGCCGACCATCGCGGTCGGCCGCGACGCCGGCGGCGGCGTCAATCCCCGCTCGACCGTGGCCACCGCGGCCGAGGTCCACCCCCTGCTGCGGCTGCTGATGGCGCGGGCCGGCGAGGGATTCGCGGGAACGGAAAGGCCGCTGTCGAGCCTGTTCTCGTTCAATGGGCACGACGGAGCCTGCCCCGTCTGCCGCGGGCTGGGGCTGGTCGCGACCTGCGATCCCGATAAGCTGGTCACCCATCCCGAAAAGTCGCTGCTCGACGGCGCGCTCGACGGCCACAAGACCGGCCGCTACTACGGCGAACCCGGCGGCCGCTACACGGCGATCCTGCGCCGGGTGGGTAAAGAATCGGCCGTCGATTTCTCCGTTCCCTGGCGGGATCTGGACGATGCGGCGCGGCGGATCGCCTTCGCCGGCACCGGCGACAGGGAGTATCGGGTGACCTGGAAGTTCAAGCGGGGGGCCCGCGAAGGCGAGCATGACCTGCTGACGACCTGGCCCGGATTCAGCGGCCTGGTAGCCGAGGAATACGCCCGCAAGCATGACGACCGGCGCGGCCGGACGATGCGCGAAGTGATGCGGGAGGATCCCTGCCCGGAGTGTGGCGGCCGACGGCTGCGGCCGCAGGCTTTGGCGGTGAGGTTCGCCGGGCTCTCGATCGCCGATCTCTGCGCCATGAGCGTCGGGCAGTGCATCGGGTTTTTCGAGACCTGTCCCGATCCCGCCCTGGAAACCCTGGGACAGTTGCGCGACGAGATGCTGCTGCGCCTGCGGACCCTGCGCGACGTCGGCTTGGACTATCCGGCCCTGGATCGCCGCACCGCCAGTCTCAGCGGCGGCGAGGCGAGGCGGCTGCAGTTGGCGCGCCAGCTCGGGGCGAGGCTGTGCGGAGTCACCTACGTGCTCGACGAGCCGACCCTCGGTCTGCATCCGCGGGACGTGGCCGCGCTGTGGACCGTGATCGAACGCCTGCGCGACCAGGGCAACACCGTGGTGCTGGTCGAACACGACGCCGAGGTCATCCGGGCAGCCGATCACATCATCGATCTCGGTCCCGGGCCCGGCGAACGCGGCGGCCGCATCGTGGCCGAGGGAACTCCGCAGCAGATCATGGCCTGCGCGGAATCGGCGACCGGACGGTATCTGCGGCAGGCCGGCGGCCAGGATCGAACCGAAGCGGGGAAGAACGCCGGTCATTCCCTGACCCGGCCCGCCGCCGCGGCCGCGGTTTCGATCAGGAAAGCTGTCTGCCATAACCTCGGCGGAATCGATCTGGAGATAGCCGCCGGCCGCTTGACCGCGATCACGGGAGTATCGGGCAGCGGCAAGTCGAGCCTGATCTTCGGCGTGATCGCCGCATCGGCCGAGCGCGGGCGGCCGGTCGGCTGCAGCTCGATCGAGGGGCTGGACGGGTTCGCCGAGGTCGTGCCGATCCGCCAGGGACGCCTCAGCGCCGGCGCAGGCAGCATGCCGGCCACCGTCTGCGGCGTGCTGGACCCGATCCGCACCCTCTTCGCCGCGACCGCAGCCGCGCGTGAAGCCGGCCTCAACCGCAGGCACTTCTCACCCAACCAGCGCGGCGGCCGTTGCGAGCAATGCGGCGGCTCGGGACACGTACGGGTCAGCATGGACTTCATGGCCGATGTCACGACAGCCTGTCCCGACTGCCGCGGACGTCGCTTCGGCCCGGCGGTCCTGGGTTGCCGGCTGCGGGGCCTGGACATCTCGGAAATCCTGGAACTGAGCATCGCCGAGGCGATCGAATTCTTCGCCGCCGAGCGGCAGATCGCCACGCGGCTGCGGCTGCTGGACGAGACCGGGCTGGGTTATCTCGAGTTGGGACAGGCGACGGCCACCCTTTCGGGCGGCGAGAGACAGCGGCTGCATCTGGCGGCGGAACTGGCCGGGCGAACCCCGGGCCGCAAACTCTTCCTCTGCGACGAGCCCTCGGCCGGACTGCACTTCGCCGACATCGACCAGCTATGCGGGCTTCTGGATCGGCTGATCGCGGCCGGACATACGGTGGTGGTGGCCGAACACGACCGCGAGATAAACCGGCGCGCCGACCACGTGGTCGAACTGGGCCCGGGCGGCGGGGAAAACGGCGGCCGGATCGTCGGCGGCCGCTGATCCGCGCGCTCATTCTCCCTGATCGTAGAACCTGTTGATCCCCTCCATGACCTGCTTCAGCAACTGCGGATGCGGCCGCGACGCCTCCAGGTTCACGTCCTGGAACTTGTATTTCCGGGTATGGATGGGATAGATGGCGAAGACATCGTCACCGAAGATGAAGGCGTGGTTGAAGTAGCTGCCGACCACGAAAGGACGCGGCTCGCCCAGGTCGCCGAAGAGGTTGCGGCCGTTGCTGTAATCGCGAATGTCGCTGGTGCAGCCGAAGACTTCCTGCAGCAGGGTCGGCGGAACGTCCACATGTGACGTCGGCTCGAATACCTCACCGGGCTCGCGGCCGGGAAAACGCACGATCAGCGGCACCTGCACCTGGTAGCGGGTGAAGTTGCTGCCGTGGCCCCAATAGTCGGCGCCGTTGTCGTTGAAGGAATCGCCGTGATCGGTGGTGATCAGGATGACGGTGTTCTCCATCTCGCCCAGGGATTCCAGTTCGGCCAGCAGTTCGCCGACCAACGCGTCGCTGTAGTGGACCGCGTTGAGGTAGTCGTTCTTGTAGTATTCGGGATTCTTGCTCTTGACGAAGGCCACGTTCAGTTTCCGCGACGGCCGGAAGATGCCGTGCTCGGGCGGATAGTGGTAGTTGTTGTGGCTCGACTTGAAGAAGGCGAAGGCGAAGAACGGGTTGTCCGCCTCCGACTGCTCCCGCATGAATTCCTTCAGCCTGCCGGCCAGGTCGGCGTCGCGCTGGTCGTCCGATCTCCCCGCGAACTTCTCATGCACCTCGATGCCCCGGAACATCGTGTCCTTCACCTTGTGCCGGTCGAAGTTGGAGTCGGCGTAGATGCCGAAGGCGTAGCCCCTGTCCTTTAGCGCGTCGATCAGCGGCGGATTGTCGATCAGCGAGCTGTTGGCCTTCACGGCCGTCCAGTAGGTGGCGTCGATCCCGTAGAAGAGTCCGAAGACGCCGCAGGTGGTCGAGTTGCCCGAGCTGTAATGCTCGCGGAATACGGTCGACTGGTCGGCGAAGGCCTTGATGTTCGGCGTCACCTCCTGGTTCATCGCGTCGTAGCGCCAACTCTCGAGCAGTATCATCAGGATGTTGGGCGGATCGGCGGGAGCGTCCGCCGGATAGGTCATCACGCTGCGGGGAAAGTTCAGCGTGGCCGAATCGGGATCCAGGGCTTCGGACGCGGCGATCGGCTCTCCCAGCGGCATCAGCTCGCCGAACTTGTCGGCGTTGCGATGAGATGTGAAAGGCACGTAGAACGGGAAGCGCGGAGTGAGGCTGGTGATGCGGGCGTCGTTGCGCTTGTAGGCTACGATGTGGGCCACCTGGCTGAACCCGAAAGCCAAAACCGCCAGCGCGAACAAGGGCAGAGCCACGTGGCGCGGCCGGCTGATCCGGCGCGAGAGGGCGAAGATGCCCAGTTCGACCACGATCACCGCCACCAGGGCGGCCAAGGCCGACAGCAGGGTCGATGTCGGCAGCCCGAGCCCCTGATAATCCTCCAGGACGAATTCGAGCCAGAACAAATCGATGTGCAGCTTGCAGATCTCATAGACGAAACTGTCCAGCAGCAGGAAATAGGCGAAGAACACCACCACGATTCCGACCAGCCAGGTCAACACCCGCTTCGCCGCGAAAAGCACGGCGAACATGACGGTCACCAGCAGCAGCAACGGCAGCATATAATAACCGACCGCGACGCTGGTGAAATACGCGGTCGACAGGGCGGTCAGCTTCACGCCGCGCACATCCAGCAGAAGGATGCCCCAGATCACCGGCACGTTCAGGGCCAGCACCACCATCAGGCGGCGATAGAGCCCGGTGATGTCTTTCAGCGAAGATCGGCTCAATTTCATTCTCGATCGACTTTCATCCGGTGAAGGCGGCCGGGGGATTCGGTTGGATCATCCGGGGAATCGAAAAGGAAATCTAACATAAGTTGGATTCTGGACAAGCTTCGGGCCGCATTCCGCCGCTTCCCGATCAATCATGAAAATCCGAAATCCGATGTGCCTTTGCAGCCCCATCTCATGTCAGAATGGGAACAGCAGGCATGAAGCCCGGCTCCGGCCGGCGCATCGATACCCGCAAACGGAGGGAAAACCATGGAGCAGGAAAAGATCCAGCAGATCAGCGATACGGTCATTCCCATGATGACCGAGTACGGCCTGAAAATTCTCGGGGCGATAGTAATCCTCATCGTCGGACGCATCGTATCGCGGCTCATCAGCCGCGGCATCCGCAAGACGATGGTCCACGCCAAAGCCGACCCCGGATTGATCGGATTCACGGTGAGCATGTGCCAGATCGGAGTGATGGCCTTCGCGGTGATCGCCGCGCTGGCCAAGTTCGGCGTGCAGACCGCATCCTTCATAGCGGTCCTCGGCGCCGCCGGATTCGCGATCGGCTTCGCCCTGCAGGGATCGCTGGGAAACTTCGCCTCCGGGGTGCTGCTGCTGATCTTCAAGCCGGTCCGGGTCGGCGACCTGGTCGAGACCTCCGGCTACCTCGGTCACGTCGCGGACATAGACCTCTTCGTCACGGTGATCAACACGCTGGACAACCAGAAGGTGATCATCCCCAACTCGAAGCTGACCGGCGAGGTGATCAACAACGTGAACGGCAACGGGCTGCGGCGGGTGGACATGGTCGCCGGCATCAGCTACGGCGACGACATGAGCCAGGCCAAGGGCATCCTCGAGCAGATCCTCGCCGACCACCCCAAGGTGCTGGCGGAGCCGGCGGCGTCGGTGGCGGTCAAGGAATTGGGCAACTCATCGGTGAATTTCGTGGTCCGGCCCTGGGTGCATCCCGACGACTATTGGACCGTCTGGTTCGAGGTCACCCAGAAGATCAAGGAAGAGTTCGACAGCCAGGGCGTGACGATTCCGTTCCCGCAGCAGGACGTGCACCTGCATCAGGCGCCGACGGCCCAGCCCGCCGGATCCTGACGGTAGAAATCGCGCAGCTGAGCGTAGATGTCGGGGTGCCGGGCCGTCAACCGGCGCGGCGCCCCGAAGAAGAGTTCGGTCACGACCGCGAAGAACTCGGTCGGACTTTCGGCGGCGTACTCGTCGATCAGGGTCGACTTCCCCCGATCGACCGCCCGGTTCAGGGCGGCGAACTCCCTGCCCATCACCCCGGCCCAGGCCGCCGCCGCTTCCGCGTCGTCCAGCTGCGGCATCCCGTCGGTATCGCCGGACTCGTCGTCGATCTGATGGGCGAACTCGTGCAGAACAACGTTGTAGCCCTCGGCCGGAGCGGCCAGGTCGCGCTCGATATCCTTCCACGACAACACCAGCGATCCCTTTTCCCACGACTCGCCCAGCCGCTCCTCCGTTTCCGATACCAGCAGGCCGTTCTCATCCTCGTATTCGACATCGACCACGAAGGTGTCGGGATAGACCAGCACCGAGTGCAGCAGCGGATAGACGTCGGTGTCGCGGCCGACGAGCAGTTGGCAGGCCAGGCCGGCGATCGTGACGCGCACCGAGTCGTCGACATCCATTCCGCCGCAGGCCTCGAAGGTCTTCTCGGCCAGGAATATCCGGGTCAGATCCTCCAGCTCGGCCCTCTGATCCGCCGGCATCCGGGAATGGAACGGCGTGCCCTCGGCCAGGACGCGGCGCCATTGCTCCGGCATCGGCCGGGACAGGATCCTGCGGCGGCGGCGGCGTTTCAGGAAATCGAAGATCATGCTTTCCTCCCGGTGCGCTGCAGGACCAGACCGCCCACGATCAGGGCCAGGCCGACGAAGGTCGACGGCAGTATCGTCTCGCCCAGGAAGCGATTGATGAAGATCAGCGAAACGAACGGCGACAGGAAGATGAGATTGCCGACCAGGGCCGTGTTCTCGGCCCGGCGCAGGGCGGCGAGCCAGAGCGCGAAGGTGAATCCCATCTCGAAGAAGCCGACGTAGACGCAACCGATCAGCGCCGGACGCGTGGGCCAGCCGAGTTGGCCGGTCGCGGCGCACCACAGGGCCACCGCAGGCAATCCGCAGAGGAAGTTGCGCAGCAGGGCGGCGACGGGATCGCCGCGGTCGCCGGTGTTCCAGACCCAGTACAGGGCCCAGATGACCGTGCTGCCCAGGGCCAGGCCAACGCCGAGGGCGTCGCTGAACCGGACCGAGAAGACGTCGCCGTGAGTCGAGATGATCCAAACACCGCAGTAGCAGACCACGCCGGCGAGGATGTCGCGGCGGGTGATGCGCTGGCGCAGGATGAGGATCGAGAGCATCGCCAGGGTCAACGCCCAGGTGTAGTTCAACGGCTGGGCTTCCTGGGCGGGCAGGCGGTCGTAGGCCTCGAAGAGCACCAGATAGTAGAGGAAGGGATTGAGCAGGCCCAGGCCCGCGGCGCGACGCCAGGCCGCGCGGCCGCCGGATACCATCAGCCCGAGCCTGCCCTGGACGGCCAGGATCGAAGCGAGGGCTATCGTCGAGAAAACGCTAGCCCAGAGTAATAACGGCGCGGGTGCCGTGTGCCGCAGCGTCAGCTTGAAGGCCGTCGCTACGGTCGACCACAGCAACACCGCGCCGAGTCCGAAAAGGGTAGCCCGGGTCTGTCGGCTCATGCATCCTCCCGGCCGGGCCGGAGATTTCCCCGTCCGCGATCAGCCGCGTTTCACCGGCCAGAGCGTCACCGTCTGCACGGCGTACGGGTCCAGGGACACGCGCACCATGTCGGAATCGGGCCCGGCGCGCAAGCGCAACCTGCGGATCTCGTTTTCCTCGAGCAGATCGACCAGCCAGGCACCGTGCAGGGGAACTCCGCAACGCAATTCGGCCGCGGTCCGCTCTCCGGTCAGGTTGCAGAGACGCACCACGATCCGGTCGGCCAGGCTCTCGGCCGGCTTGATCGCCGTGGCCGTAACGCCTTGGCCACGAACCTCAAGCAACCCTTCCCCGCCCGCGGCCAGACCGTCGAACACGCCCTGCTTGGTCAAGGGCGGCACCCGCCACCGGCGACTGCTGCCGGCGACGTCGGCGGCAACCGGATCTCCGGCGAAAGGCAGCACCGCGTAGCGGAAGCGGCGCTCGCCCGGGCACTGGGCCTCGGGAGTGGGCAGGGTCGGCCCGGCGTTGGTCCGGTTGCGCGAAGCGAAATCGTCGCGCGACAACCAGCCCACGCCGCGCAACAGGGTCAAAGCCATGCCGGCTGCTCCGTCGCCGTCGCGCAGCGCGGCGATCTCGGGCAGGCCGCGGTTCAGCACCGCCAATCCCCGCGATCCATCGCCGAGCAGCGAGAAATCCTGTTGGGGAACGGTCTCGGGCGTGGGCTGCGACCAGCCCGTGAAAGTCTCCGCCGGCGGGATGTCCACCGGCCGGCGATTCCAGAGGAAATGCCCGTCGCCGACCAGTTCGTCGGTGCGGATCCCGGCCGGGAAATCCGCCCGCAGGCGATGGTCGCAAACGTTGTTCGCGAAAATCGTTTCGATCGAGACGATCTCGCTGCCGGCCTCCAGACCGACCCTCACCTTGACCGGGCAGGCCACTTTGGACGAGACGCGGCTGCGGCGGTCGTCGCCGACGGCGGCCGGCAGGTCCAACGTGAAGGCGGCCTCGAGCCGGGCGCGCAGGCCGTCGTCGTCGAGCACCCTTATCTCGCCCGCGGCTCCCGCCGCGGATACCACGACGCCGTCGGGACAGGGCGAGAAATCGTATTCGTCGCCGACGTCGCCTTCGTCGACCAGCAGATTCAGTCCCCGGTATTCGCAGCCGGCAGCCCCGTGGCGCAGATCGAAGGACCCGTCCGGATGCAGCCGCACCGAGACCAGCCCGTTGGCGATGCTCGATCCCTCGGCCACGACTTCCGGCGCGACCTCGACGGCCGCCTCGCCGCTGCGCCGCGGCCGCAGCGTGAAGCTCGCCAACCCCAGCGGCGGCAACTCGGCGCGGAAGCGGATCAAGGCGTGGATGTCGGATTCGTCGCGGCGGGACACATCGCGCAGCATCCGGTCGGCGAAACGCTCGCGGTAGACATCGTAAAGCTCACGCTGACGTTCGCCCGAAAGCTCGGAACGCCAGTCCAGGCCCCAGAAACGCTCGACGTAGTCCTTGCGCGCCACGGTGAAGGGCACCACCGCGCCGCTCTGGTCCACCAGTTCGAGATCGTCGATGTCCAGGCCGAAAGGCTGCAGCACGACCATCCGCTCGACGACCTCCACGCGCCGGGCGGGCAGGGTGTTGAAGACCGCGATCACGGTGTCGCGATCGTGCTCGGGTCGGCTGCCGAAGGACGGGCAGGCTTTTTCCATCAGCATCCGGCAGGCCTGGTCGGCGGATTGCTCGACGCGGTCGAAACGCGTCTCCATTTCGCGATGCACCTCGTCCGTGCTGCAGCCGCAGATCGAGTCGTGGGGATGATTGCGCAAGAGCGTTCGCCAGAGATCGTCCAGCAGACCGGCCGCCGGCCCCGCGTCCAGCTTCACCGCGGCCCAGACCGCCAGCGGTTCGAGAACGTCGCAGAGCAGGGTCTGGCAGATGTCGTTCTGCTGCTTCAGGTACAGCCGCGCCGACCATACCCCCGAGAGGATGGGATGGTGGTAGCCGCCGAGCATCTCGCCGGTGAACGATTTCAGCTCGGGCCGCGACGCGCGCATCGCTTCCAGATATTCGGTCAGCGAACCGGCCTCGAACTCGGTCTCCGGAAAGGCTTCGCGCAGGGCGGCCAGCACCTCGTTCATCCGCGGCTGGGGCGGATGATGGTCGCAGCCGTTGTTCAGCAAAGCCACCGGCGACCGCGCCCCGCCGGCCATCTTCGCGAAGAGTTCGCGGACCTTCTCCACCGCCAGCGCCGGATCGATCTCGCGCCGGGTATGGGCGTGCCACAGTTCGGCGTGGCCGAGGGCCGCGGCGTTGCAGTAGCCGTCGCATTGGTTGACCGCCGTGACCTCGCTGCCGTCGGGCGCACGCCAGATATGCTCCCAACCTAGATCGTCGATCTCGGAACCGTGGCCGCGGGTGTAGACGAAACTGTCGATGCCCGCGCGGCGCAGCAACTGCGGCATCTGGGCGATGTGGCCGAAGGAGTCGGGCATGTAGCCCACCTTCTGCGGCTCGCCGAAGCGCCGGGCGACGCGGTGTCCGACGATCAGATTGCGCACGTGCGACTCGGCCGAGATCAGGAACTCGTCCGGCAGCACGTACCAGGGGCCGACCGACAGCTTGCCGTCCGCGACCAGATCCATCAGCCGCGACTCGTCGCCGGGCTCGAGCGCGAGGTGGTCTTCCAGGGCCACGGTCTGGCCGTCGAGCAGGAAGTGGTCGAGACCCGAATCCGGGTCCTCCAGGTCGTCGAGAACCCGGCCGATCACAGCGGCCAGCATCAGCCGGAAACGGCCGCAGGGCAGATACCACTCGCGATCCCAGTGGGTATGTGGAACGAGGTAGGCCTTCTTCGGTGCGTAGGACAAGGGGGGCGCCTCCAACGAGCTCGGTTGACCGATCGGCCGCCTATTCGCGACAGGCGGCCAGCAGATCGCCGACGACGGCCCAGGCCACCGCGACGCAGGTATCGGCGGCACCGTAATAGATGCGGACCGGGCTGTCCAGCAGGGCGAATCCGTCCGCGTCGATCCTTTCGGCGACCATCCCCGAGGGGAAGACGACGTTTGGCACCTGGCCAGTCGTCTCGTAGCTTTCACGCGGTTCGAGCACGTTATGGGATCCGCGGGCGATGACCCGCGACGGATCTTCCAGATCCAGCAGCGACACCCCCGCCTGGTAGATGTTCGCGCTCGCGAAGTGGGTGGCGACGCCGTGATAGACGTGCAGCCAGCCGGCGCGGGTCTTCAGCGGCGGCGGACCGGATCCGATCAGCTCGTCCCACAGATGAGGCCGGCCCCGCATCACCTCGCCGACCTCGCGCCACGAAAGCAGATCGTCCGATTCGGCCAGCACGATCGCATCCCCGGTCGGCGGTCCGCCCGTGACCCGTGAGCGGTTAGGCCGCTCCAGACGCAGCCAGCGCCCGCCGATCTTTTCGGGAAAGAGCACGCCGTTGCGCACGTCATGGCCCGATACCATTCCCTCGCATCGCCACAGAAGGCCGTCTTCGCTGCGGATCAATCCCAGGCGGCAGGTGTCGTCGACGTCGATCGCGACCAGGCCGACGATCCCGTCGTCCAGCACCGTCAGCCGCGGGTCGTAGATGTGATGCACTTCGCCGGGGATGTCGTCGATGCCATCCAGTTCCACCGGATCGGGATCGGGCTTGAAGGTGCGGCCGCAGTCGTCGCTCCAGGCGGTCCAGAGCCGCGTCCCGCGTCCGCGGTCCTGCACCCGCAGCAACAACAGTTCACGGCCGCCCCAGCGACAAGCTCCGGGGTTGAATACCGACGACACGTCGGTGCGCAGCGGTCCGACCAGAGGCAGATCGTCACGGGTGAGGATCGGGTTGCCGATGGAACGGCGCAGGATCGGCGGGGAGCGGCGCCGAAACACCGTGGCGGGCAGCGACGGGCAGTCGGCATCCGCGGCGGCGGCTGTGTTGGCGGTTGCGGACCTGGTTGCGGCGGCGGCGGTGTTGACGGTTGCGGCGGCGCCTCCTGCCGCGCCGGCATCCCCGGTAGCGCTGGCAGCCCCGGCCTGACCAGATATCTCGAATTTCAGGTCCAGCGCCCCCATCACCTTCAGCAGGCTGCTGGTGCGCACCGATTCCTTGCCGTGCTCGATGTCGAAGATGACGGTCTTGCCCGTACCGGCGATCTCGGCCAGCTCGATCCGCGTCAGACCCGCCTTTTCGCGCCGGCGGCGCACAGCCTGGGCGATATCCTGGAAAATTGCGTTTGTGTCCATGACATCAACTCCGTCGAACGAGCAATACTGCCGCCATGACGGGATAGTATGTCATTATGCACATAATTTAAAGATAATATTTACGGCTATCGCGGTAATGACTGCTATCGCGGTAATCACTCCCAGCCGCAGATATGGCCCGAAACCCGCCAGTAGCCGAAGTTGCCCTCCTCGTCGGCGGGCCGGATATCCTCGACATCGAAGCCGATAACGTGATCGCCGGGGCTGAGCCACTGCGAGAGGTCGATCTCCTCGGGCAGCACCACGTCGCCCGGGCACCAGTTGCTGCGGGAATAGTCGCTGGACCAGGAACCGTCCGACCAGCGGGCGCAGTAGGGATTGATCTCGCGAAACCTGCGGCAGTCCTCGCGCCAGGGCCGGAAGCGGTAGACCTCTTCCCCATCGACGTAGATGACGTTGTCCTTGGTCACGAATTCGTCGGCGTCGCGGCCGTCGGTGCAGTGGCCGCTGGTGAAATAGCGCAGCACGACCTTGCCCAGGCCTGCGGGGATCGCCACCGGCGACGCCCATCCTCCCTCGGGACGCGACGCCTCGGTGACCTGCTGCTCGAAGAAGACGCCCGCGGCCCAGTCCGGTCGATCGGGCGCGGCGGTCGGATCGGGTTCCCATCTCAACGCGAAATCGACCTGCCAGGCCGGCGAAACCCAGGTGTCGATGAACGCCCGCAGCTCGCAATGGCCGTCGAGCAGAGGCAGCAGCGGCGTTACGTCGACCTCGTGCTCGGTGCGCCCGCCGTAACTGGTCATGAACTTCACGATCTCGACCGGCGCCATGCCCGGCTTCTCGAGCCGGATATGCCCCGCGCGGTCCCATCTGTCATGAACGTTGCGGATGTCCTTGGGGATGGGCTTGAGCACGAGCTTGGCCATCAGGCGGGACGGCCAGCGCGGCGGGTCGAGTTCGGCGTACGTGGCGGCGACCCGGCCGTTGTCCAGGGCCCAGACGGTGGCGGTATCGAACTTCGTGGTGTCGTCGGGCGTGAAGTGGAGGGTGTTGTTTTGGTAGAAGACGGTTTCGACGGCGGCGGGGGGTGCGGGTTGGGGGCCGCAGCCGCAGATGAGGCTGGCCGATGTGGAAAAGACGAGAGTGAGAAGAACGATCCTGCCGGTTCTGGACATCGCAATGCTCCCAATCGGGGTTGGATTCGTCGCTCGGGATGTCATTCTAGTAGCTGGAGAATGCGTTGCAATAGCTATGGATTGGGATTTATACCGAGTGTCGATCTCTTCAATACGGCCATCTCAAGTTTCTTCCCTCACCACCCCATCATCCCCGGCATCCCTGTCCATCCTCCCCAGCCTCCCCATCATCCGCCGCAAGTCGAACACGCCGCCGACGGTGAACCACACGATCACCACCGCCGACATGGCGATCTGGTAGACGACGTAGAACTTCCAGAAGCGGACCCAGGTCGCGTCCTGGACGGTGTGGGTCAGGCCGTAGGTCGTGCCGGCCACGAACACCGTGAACCAAACGCCGGTCATCACATAGGTCGAGATGTAGATGGCCCGGTCGCCGCGGCTGAACTCCTTGCCCATCCCCAACACCCGCCAGCCACGGGCCGGCACGGCGGCGTCACGCAGATGATCGGCCTCGATGCGCCACCTCCCCCGATGCAGCAGGCGGTC
>CAZYDJ010000033.1:0-5492 GCA_964646035.1 uncultured Fibrobacteraceae bacterium
CGCCGGGGTCGATTCGACCCCGGCGCTTGGCCCGCTCGAGGTGACCATGAACCGAAGCTGGGTCGATAAATCGCAAATCCGCTTCTCCGGCTCCGACGGCGGCGACCCCTGGACCGTCGATTACGGCTCCCATTCCTTCCTCGATCCCCATTTCGTCGATCATCCCAGCCGGCAGGGCCGGATCTTCTGGCAGCTCTACAAGCGCAGCCGGATCGACGACGATGCGTACCGCGCCAATATCGCCAAGCTGCTGCATCCCCTGGACACTCCAGCCCATCGCGGCGATCTGGAGCGGATGGTCGGCTATCTCAGCGAGGTGAACGCCTACCTGGATGAGCTGGTGGATCTGCTGCCCGAAGACGCCAGCGAACACGCCCAGCAGATGCCCCGGATCACGGCCTGCAACGATATGCGGACACTGCTGTCGATCCTGTTCAGCCGCGAGGACCGGCGCTGCCGTTATGAAGCCCAGCGCAAGCTCTACCTGACCCAGATGCTGATCGACATCGAGCACTCGCGCGACATCCAGGACGGCCCGCGGCACAAATCGTACTTCGAGAAGCTGGTGACCCAGGCGCTCTGGGATCACAAGAAGGACAGCCATCTGCTGCAGGTCGGTTTCGAGATGGAGCCCGACGGCGAGACGATCCGTTATAACATCAATCCCCGGCCCGGCCAGCAGCGGTGGGACTTCAACTCCATTTTCATCGAGCCGCTGGTCCAGGGCAGGAAGATCCCGCTGGACATCCTCTACTACAGCTGCCGCTTCAAGAGATCGGTGACGCCGGTGAGCTTCGAGCTGGTCGACGGGCACCACAAGGTGCTGGAGAAGAGACGCTGGGGGGCGATGCGCAGCAGCCGCAACGGTTCCATCCTCTCGAAGATGATCCGTCGCTCGATCGCCGACCCGGACGACATCTCGGACCTGCTCGGAGCGATGTTCATCGTGCCCGACGAGGAAGGGGTCAACGACCTGCTGACGATCCTCAACACCCGTTTCGGCAGCCTGCTGCACTGGCGCAACGTCACCGACACTTCCGGCTCCGGCACCGATTCGTCGCGGCTCAACCCGCAATCGGGCAAGGGGTACAAGGTGTTCAAGGGGGATCTGGATATCCTGCATCCCAACCCCGAGCCGGGCCGCCAGCCCTACAGCTTCAAGGTCGAGATCCAGATCTACACGCTGGAGGGGTTCCTGCGCACGGTGCACGGATCGCATTCGGCCAGCCACATGGCGCTGAAGCTGCGCCAGTTCCTCTACGGGCTGGTGCCGCGTCTCTTCCCGCGTGACATCTACGGCCAGGACTGGATCAGCCTCGGCTAGCTTCCGTCTTCCTCGACGACATGCAGCACGTTATAGCCGTTGTCCCGCTGCGCCGGCGTGAATCCGGCTCCCCGGATCATCTCGTTCAAGTCGTCCTTGGTCAGCGGATGGGTCGTGCCGGCGGCCGAGACGACGCTCTCCTCCATCATGGTGCTGCCCAGGTCGTTGGCCCCGTGCAGGAGGGTCAACTGGCCGACGGCCTTGCCCTGGGTGACCCAGCTGGCCTGGATGTTGGCGAAGTTGTCCAGGGCGATGCGGGAGATCGCCAGGGTGCGCAGGTAGTCCAGAGCGCCGAGGTAGCCGCGGGCCGTGACCGGCGCCATCAATTCGGGCCGGCGGCTGAGCGGCGTGTTGCCGGGCTGGAAGGTCCAGGGAATGAACGCCGTATAGCCCTTGGTCTTGTCCTGGCTCTCGCGCAGCCGCAGCAGATGCTCGACCCGTTCGGCGTAGGTCTCGATATGCGCGAACATCATCGTGGCGGTCGTGGGCAAGCCCAGGAAATGCGCCTCTTCCATGATGGAGATCCACTCGTCGGCGGTGGTCTTCTTCGGGGCCAACAACTCGCGCACCCGGGCGTTGAGGATCTCGGCGCCGCCGCCCGGCATCGAGTCCAGGCCCGCCGCCCGCAGCCGCTTCAGGACTTCCAAGGTGTTGATCCTGCTGATCTTGGCAAAGTGCTGGATCTCGTTGGGCGAGAAGCCGTGGATCCAGAGGCTGGGGAAATCGGCCTTCAAGCCGGAAAGCATCTCCTCGTAATCCTCGATCTTCAGATTGGGATGATGGCCGCCCTGCAACAGGATCTGGTTGCCGCCAGCGGCCATGACCGACTCGACCTTGGCGTGGATCTGTTCGTGGTCGAGCAGATAGGCTTCGTCGGATCCCTTATGGCGATTGAAGGCGCAGAATTCGCAGTCGACGTAGCAGAGGTTGGTATAGGTCACGTTGCGGTCCACGACGTACGTCGCGACCCGCGGATCACAGCGGCGCAGGCGCAGGGAATGAGCGGCGGCCGCGAGATCGTGCAGAGCCGCCTCTTCGAAGAGGACGAGCACCTCGCCTCCCGCGAGACGCCTGGCGCCGGCCTCGGCGAGCAGTTCGCGGGCGAGATCGGAGGACTCGCTCGGCAGGACGTGGTTCTCCAGCAGGGCCGGCTGATCCTGGGGATCGGGATGCGTCATGGCGCTCCTTCGGGCGTGACTGCGGCGGCGGCGGCCGGGGAGGTCGCCGCGATCCGCCAAATCTAGCGTCCGCGGACCTGCGCCGCCACCGGTCCGGTCCGCGGGCTACGGCTCGGGCAGCAATTCGATCTCGCGGCGTTGCGGACAGATGTCCAACTCGAACGCAAGATCCCGAAAACGCCCCAGGCCGGCGAGTTGTTCGGAGCCGAGGGAATAATCGAGGGATTTGCAGAAGTAGCCGGTGATCGCCGCGACGGAAGCCTCCCCCTTCGGTCCGAGATGTCCGGCCGCGAACGCGCGCTCGGCAAGATCCGCGCTCTTGGCCATCCCCCGGCGGGCGCTCTCGCGCAGCAACGCGGTCAGGGAATCCCTTCGGGCTGGCGAAGCTGTCGCCAGGAACGACCGGCTCACGACCCATACCGCGAAAACGAAAGGCAGGCCGGTCATCTCCCGCCAGGCGGTCGCCAGATCCAGATCCCGGACATCGTCGCGGCCGGAGCCGCGCAGGGCCTTCTCGATCTCGAAGCAGCGATCGCCGATCACCAGCGCGGCGCGACGACCGCCCAAGGGGTCGTCTGAACCGGGTTCGAACGGGATCAGTTCCGCATCGACTCCGTGCAGGCGGGAAAGCAGCACCCGCATCAAAGCCACCGAAGTGCGGCTGCCGCGGTCGACCGCCACCGACTCGATCTTCTCGGCGGGCACATCATGGAACAGCTTCACGCTGTCGACCGGACCGCGGGAACCGATGGCGATTCCGGGAACGATCGCGGCGCCAACGCCGCGCAGATACTCGATCGCCGGGATCAGAGCCACGTCGGCGTCCCCGGATTCGAGCAGCGGCGGCAGCCGGCTCGGCAGATCCAGACTGAGCTCGACCTCGCCGGCGGCAAGGTCAAGCAGCGGATCCACCAGGGGCCATGTATTGAGAAAGGATAGTCCTGCGACGCGAAAACCCATTTGAACCTCGATTCGCCGCGACGGCGATCAGCGTCCGCAGAGGCGAAAGTAGATGCCGGCTAGATCGCGGTCGACGCGGGCGAAGCTGAAACGTTCCTCTACCAGCGCGCGGCCGGCGGCGCCGAGGCGCCGGGCACGGTCCGGATCACCCAGCATGGCTGCGATCGCGGCGGCCAGGGCGTCCGGATCCGACGGCGGCGCCAGCAAACCCCTTTCGATCCCGTCCTCGCCGTCGAGAATTTCGGCTATGCCGGGGATGCTCGTGCCGACTACCGGACAGGCTCCGGCCATGGCCTCGAGCAGGGTCAGGGGCAGGCCTTCCCATAGCGAGCTCATCACGAAGACGTCGGCGGCCTGGAAGAGATCGTCCAGATCGTCGACGTTGCCGGCGAAGATAACGGTGTCGGCGAGGCCGGCGGCCGCCGCCCGGCGTTCCAGATCGGCGCGCAACGGTCCGTCGCCGGCCAGCAGCAGGCGGGGGCCTTCGACCAGATCGCGCAGCCGCGCCACGGAGTCGAGGAGGGTGGCGAAATCCTTCTGTTCGGTATGGCGTCCGGCCGCCAGCAACATGGGCGCGCCGGGCGCGATGCCGTATCTGGCGCGGGTGGCCGCCCGGTCCTTCTGGTCGCGGATTTCGGGCAGAGCGACTCCGTTGGGAACGACCACTATCCTCCCGCCGTCGTTTTCGGCGGAACCCAATTCGGCCAGCAGGGATTCGCGAACCATCCCGGAAACGCAGATCACCGCGCCGCAACTGCGCAGCAGGCGGCGATAGGCGAAGCGCCGCAAACGGGCCCGGAATCCCGAGACATCGTCGCCGTAGGCGAATTCCTGATTGTTGTGGATGGTGGGAGCGACGGCGCAGGTCCGGCCGATCTGCAGCAGCAAACCCCAGAAGTTCGCGCCCGGCAGATGCGTCTGGACGACCTCTATCCGGTGGCGCTTGATCCGGCCGCGCAGCATCCGATACCCCCGCAGGACCGAAAGCGCGAAGCGGAAGGGATTCCTGATGGAGCAGCGTTCGTAGGCGAAGTAGTGGACTCGGACCCCGGAGTCGATGCGCGGCGAGAGCGCTCCGGGTCCGGTCATCACCAGCAGATGCGATTCATCTCCGGCGGCGGCGCGGCCGTTGGCGATCCGGATGGCGAGATGCTCGGCCCCGCCCGTCTCGAGAGTCTCGATCAACTGGGCGACCCGCAATGGGGAATGATTTTCGCCGGCTTTCACTGCTCATCGGATCCTGTGGATCAACGTGTAAATGATGCCGGGCTCACCGCGCAGGATCTCGTCGGCCGCTCCGGCGGCTTCCTTGTCGGCGTAGGGGCCGACGAAGACCCGGTACCACACCGAGCCCCCGATTGTCTTGCGCCAGAGCAGGACATCGTAATCGGACTCCAGGGAATCCCGCAGCCAGACGGCCCGGGAGCTGTGCATGAACGACCCGACGTGAACGTAGTATCCGGGTCCGGGACGCTCGACCACCCCTACCGGCTCCGCGGCAGCCTCCGGAGTCCCGGATTCGTCGCCGCCCCCAATTTCAGCGGGGTCCGCGACATCAGCGGCCACGGCCACGGAATCGGCTTCCGACACGGCGTCCCCGGCGGTGGCGGTCACATCGACTATGGCGACAGTTGCGTCACCAGCGCCGATATCCGCCGCGAATACAGCGGCGGTATCGATTGCCGAATCCACCACGGCGGACGGGTTCGGCGTCATCCCGCCGGCGAAAGGTTCATCCACGGCGGTGGCCGAAATGCCGCCCCGCAGCTGTTCCAGGCCGCCGAAAACGAATAGCCAGATGAATGCCGCCGCTACCACCAGGGCCACGGCGGTGCCCAGGAAGGGGAAGCCGCGCCGGCGCGCACGGCGGGTGGCCAGTGAAGGAGTTGCGGCCGCCGCATCGACCGGAGATTCGGCCGGACCGGCGACGGCGGCGACCGGATCCACCGAAGGAGCGACAGACGGGATCGCCGGGGCGGGCCGGGCCGGGGCGGGCGTAGCGGGCTGAGCCGACGGAGCGGCCGGGGCGG
>CAZYDJ010000033.1:5592-19350 GCA_964646035.1 uncultured Fibrobacteraceae bacterium
GCGGGCCGGGCCGGGGCGGGCGTAGCGGGCTGAGCCGACGGAGCGGCCGGGGCGGAATCCGCTTCGACCGTCGCAGCCGGTTGTACGATGTTGGGATCGCGTACCATGTCGATCTCCTCGACATGGTTTTCGGAGACCTTCTTCTTGCCGTCGACGAAAGCGGCGAGCAGGGCGTGGTCGGCCAGGGCGTTCACCAGCCGCGGCACCCCGCCGCTCAGTTCCGAGATGCGGCGCAGCGCGCCCCGGGTGAAAACCTCGTGATCACATCCGGCGACCATCATGCGGTGATTGATATAAGCCGCGACCTCGCCGTCGCCGAGGGTCTCCAGACGATAATGCACCCGGATCCGCTGCTTGAGCTGGGCCAGTTCGGGGGATTCCAGAACCGCGGCCAGGGTCAGCTGCCCGGACAGCACGATCTGCAGCACCTGATCCCCGGGCTGAGCAAGGTTCAGCAGCAGGCGCACGCCCTCCAGAGAATCCTTGTCGAGATCCTGGGCCTCGTCGATCACCAGCAACACCTTGGACCGCCGGGCCTGGCGCGACCGCATATCGGTCAGCAGCAGATTGATCATGTCCCCGCGATCGGGATGCGGCGGCAGGGTCAATTCGAGCTGGCCGATCAGCAGTTTCAGCAACTCGTCGAAATTGATCTGGGTGACGTTGATCAGGGCCACGGTATAGACGCTGCTGATCGTCTGGATGAGATTCTGCAACGCCAGGGTCTTGCCCGTGCCGATCTCGCCTGTGATCAGGGTAAGGTCCTCGCCGTTCTCGAGACCGTAGACCAGATGGGACATGGTCTCCTCGAAAGCGGTGGAATCGTAGAGAAACCGCAGATGCGGCCGCAGCGAGAACGGGTCGGACCCGAGACCGAAGTGTTCGAGATACATCTTGCCTCTTCCAGGTTTGTCTCCGCCCAGGCGACCGCAGCGGAGCTGATCCCACCAAATCCGAGCCAAAGATACCCGACCGTCCCCGGCGCGGCCAGACGAAATACCCGCACGGCGATCCGGAATCTGAGCGAGCCGGTCGGAGGCCTACCGCGCCCGGCTGCCGAAGAGAGATGTGAACCGGGCCGCCAGGGAGAATCCGGCGAAGAGCACGGCGATCACGGCGGCGCGGCAGATCGCCGTCAGGACCGAGCCGGCCGGATCCGCTGCGAGGTCCAGGCCGTCCAGCAGTCCGGCCGGTCCGGCGAAGCGATAGGCCAGCCAGGCGGCCAGTCCGATCAGATAGTTGCGCCCGAGGGTCGCGGCGACTCCCCCGCCGCAAATGCCCGTCCGATACCGGTGCAGCACCCAGAGCGAAGTCGCGACGTGGAGATTGATCGAGATGGACGACGACAGGGCCAGCCCCTTGACGCCGAGCGGTCCCATCAACAGGAAATTGCCCAGCACGTTGGTGCCCAGGTACATGGCGGCCAGCCACACCTTCTCGCGCATCCGCTGCAGGGAGTAGAAGACGCGGGTGATCACCCCGTTGACCACGAAACAGGGCAGACCCAGGGCGTACATCGCCAGCACTTCGGCGGTGCGCAGCGTATCCGAGGATGTGAATTCGCCCCGTTCGAAAAGCACGCCCACGATTTCCGGCGCCGCCGCCAGGACCATGATCGAAGCCGGCACCACCAACCGCGAAACCCGGCGCAGATTGTCCTGCAGGTAGCGGTTGCAGACGGCCGTCTCGCCCACGGCGATCAGATGCGACATGCGGGTGAACATGACCGTCACCAGCGTCAGCGAGAAGAGCTGGGTGCCGAAACCGATGAAGGCCATGGCGTAGCTCAGCGATGAGATGCTGCCGGCGGCCAGCGAGGCGGCGAAAGCCTTGTCGATGAAGGCGTAGAGCGCCAGGATCGCCTGGATCGCCAGGGTCATCCAGCCCAGGGCCCACAGACGGCGCGCGGTTCCGGCCGGCAGGCGGGGACGCGCGGGGCCCACGCAGCGGCGGGCCGCCGCGGCGCCTGCGGCCAGCAGCAAACGGACGGCCACCGATATCCCGAAACCCAGCGCGGCGGACCAGATACCCATCCGCTCGTGCAGCAGCAGCACGCAGACCAGCATGACCAGGCTGTTGACCGCGGGCAAAGACGTGGCGAGACGGAACCGGCTGTTGGCGTTGAGCACCGACTGGGCCATCGAGACGTAGACCATGAGCGCCCCGGGCACCGCCAGCAGACGCACCAGACGCACGGCCAGACGCCGGGTCTCTTCGGGCAGCCCGGGGCCGGCGAGACCGACCACCAGATCGGCGCCGACGGTCAGGGCCAGGGCGGCGACCGCGGCCGGAACCAGAAAGACCAGAAAGACCGCGTTGAGAAAGCCGAACACTCCGGCGTCCGGCAGCCCGGCCTTGAGCCGGACCGTATAGGGCAGAACCACGGCCGAGAAGACCTGGCCGCCGACCGAGGAGATGTATCCGACCAGGAACAGGGCCAGGGCGTAGGCGTCGTAATCGGCGCCGGCGCCGAAGCTGGAGGCCAGGACCATCTGGGTCAGCAGGCCCAGGGGTTTGACCAGCAGGACGATCGCCATCAGGCGCAGGATCTCGCCGCCGAAGAGATGCCTCTTCAGCTGGGCGAGCAACGGGGGGCTCCGAGACGTTTTTCGGCAGGCCCGTCGATCGTCTGCGCGGCGGCGGGCAACTGGCCCGGGTTGCCGTAGACAATCCCGGCGAAGAAGAAGTAGAAGACGTTCAGCAGGTCGAAGTTACGATAGTCGATGACCATGCCTCCGACGTGGTAGCACACCATCATCGCGACTATCAGCGCCAATGTGTCGCGATTATACCAGGGGCCGCAGATGCCCGACCTCCAACGGGCGACCAGGGTGCGCAGGATCACGATCGTGAACGCGGCGAGCAGCACCACGCTCACCAGGCCCTCCTCGGCCAGCCTCCCGAGATATATGTCGTGGATGGACATCCCCTCGCTGAAGCTGCGCTTGATGTAGCCGTAGATCGGCACATCGGCTCCGTAGGAGTACTGGTCGCGGAACTGGTTGTAGCGGAGGTAGCCGACACCGAACAGGGGATAATCCTGGAAGATCCGCCAGGCGCTGGTCAGGAACATCATGCGGTTGTCGATGGTGCCGGTATTGGCTATGCGCTCCTGCAGGAAGTCGGTGTTGGCCATCTGGAGCAGGCCGAACGAACCGGCCAGCACGCAGACCACCAGCATCACAGCCAGCATCTTGCGATAATTGGGCCGCAGCACGAAGAGCGTCAGGATCCCCACGGCGGCGGCCAGCCAGGGACCGCGGGTGTAGGCGAAGAGAAAGCCGAGTCCGCAGAGCGCCAGCGAGATGAAGACCAGGGTGCGCCTCAGCTGCCCCCAGGGACGGGTCAGCAGGAAGAAATGCACCAGCAGCAGCGTCGCGATGAGCTGGCCGAAATAAGGCGGGTGCATCACCGGCCCGCGGGAACGTCCCGGCTGCCAGAGATGGCCCACGTTGGAATCGAGGATCTGCTTGGGCCAGATCAGCGCGTTGATGCTGAAGTGCTCGGCAATCGAGGTGACGTAGAAATACGCGGCCATGGCCAGCATGAACAGCATGATGTCCCGGACCTGGTTGTCATGCTCGATGATGTACTTCCCGTAGAAGAAGCCGAACATCGGCGAAAGGCTGCTGATGACCCAGGCGTGGACGTGGATCGAGCCCTTGAGATTCAGCTGGATCAGCACGTAGAAGACCTGCAGCAGGATCAGGATGTCGGCGGTGAAAGGCCCCTTGAGCCGCCGCCTGTCCATGATCAGCCGGAGCACGAAGATGACGATGATCCAGACCAGGAACAGGCGGTCGAAGGAGAAATCGGGCAGGCCCGGCATGCGCACCATGCCCATCCAGCGGAAGCCGGCCATCGAGAAGAACCAGCACATCAGCGCGAAGCTGAGGTTGCGCAGGGAGATCATCGTCAGCACGGCAACGGCGATGAGGCCGGCCAGGGTGACCACGAGGATCTGCAGGCCGAAACGCGAGACCACGAAGTACGAGAAGGCCATGACGGCGAGGAAGATCAGGGGCGTGAGCACGGTGGCCGTGTCCAGCCGCGACCGGCGGTACTCGGTCTGCCGCTGGACATCAGGCGTCTCGCGCATGGCGTCAGTCGCCCTTCTTGCCCGATGAAACCGCGCCCAGGACCGGCGTATCCAGATACTGTTCGACCTGGCGGGGACCGTAGACGCGATGGTCCTGGTTGTCGACGAGCATGGCGCAGATGAGTCCCAGGGCCAGTCCGAAGAAGACGGCGAGGCCCAGGTACAGGACCTTCTTGCTGCCGGCGACGACGCTCTCGATCGAAGGATCGTTGAGCCGGATGATATTGCTGATGCGCAGATCGCTGCCGGATTTCAGACGCACCTCGCCGCGCTTGAACTGCAGACTCTCGAGCAGCTCCTGCCGGTTCTTGATCTGCAGGTTCAGCGAGTCCACCTTGCGGGCGACCTCGGGATAATCGTTCAGGCCGGCCTGCTGCAGTTCGACCGCTTCCCGCAAGGCCTCCTCGACGCTGCGGGATTCCTCGAGCTGGAGAGAAAGCCACTCGACGTGGTCGCGCCGTCCCCGGTCGAGATCGACGCGGGCGGAAGCGATCAGCTCTTTCTGGCTCTCGATCTGGGGAGCGCCTTCGTTGTAGCGCGACTTAAGGTCGGCCAGCTTGGCCAGCCTGCCCTCGTAGGTGTTCTTCAGACCGCGCAGGTTGTCGTCGCGGGGCACGAATTCAGGATCCTCGAGAATGACCTTTTCCAGCTGGTTGAGCCTGGCCTCGACCCCGAGCCGGTTGGAACGGGCGCGGAAGTATTCCTGCTCCAGGAAACGGATCTGGTTGACGCTGGCTGTCGGATTATCGGTGAAGGCGGAGATGCCGGCGGAATTGAGCACGACGGCCCGATCGGTCATCAGGCTGTCGACCTCGGTCTGCACCGAGCGGATCTGCTCGGTGTAGTAGTTGATGGCGCGGGGGTTCTGCCGCCGTTCGATGTTGTAGTCGATGAAGGCGGTGGTCAACGCGCCGACCGCGAGCAGGCTGAACCGCTCGTTCTGATGCGAATAGGTGATCTGCAGGACGTTGGATTCCTCGCGCTGGCGGCAGTCGACGCCGTCGAGCAGCGCGCCCATCAAGTCGACCTCCGACTCCAGGCCCTGCATGGACATATCGTTTTCGGCCAGGGCGGGGATGGAATCGATCAGGGCCGCGGCCGCCTTTTCGGCCACCGGAATGCTCATCGCCAACTGGGCCGCGGTGCTCATCACCACATCGTCGTTGATGGACCCGCCGCCGAGGGTCGGATTCTCGGGCTGGCGCGGCTCGACCATGACCAGCGTGCTGGCGGTCACCGAACTGGTGGTGCGCAGGGTCCCGATGAAGGCCGCCAGGATGATCGGCACGACGATGGCCAGGATTAGCCAACGCCTGCGGATGATGATCGACAGTATCTCCTTGGCGTCGTACCGGCCGGCCGCCGACGCCGAGGGAGGGGTTCTGTCTGAATTGCTCTGCTGCATTTTGGTCCTTTTCCCTAACGCGTCAGACGGTCGACCTTGTCCAGATTGCTCATGGCGTAGATGTCCCAGTACAGGTCGGTCATGTTCAGCAGACCGCCCAGGACGTTCTTGCTGAAGGACGCCAGATCCCCGATGGGTGAACGCGGCACGTAGATCACATCGAAGGGATTCAAGGCGACCAGGCCCGCCATGCCCAGGGGGTTCTTCTCGAGATGGGACAGATCGCAGTGGTGATAGACGTAACCGTCGGCGGTGAGCCGGATCAGCACCGATTCGGCGGGATCGGCTCCGCCTGCGAATCCGCCGGCGGCCGCGACGGCCTGCAACACCCCGGCGCCGTGATGCGGCAGGGTGACCAGGCCCGGCCGGCCGACCTCGCCGAGCACGTAGACCTGGCGGTCGGCGATACTGCGGACCACGACCGACAGCGACGGTTCGCGGTAGATCGCACCGAATGAAACGGTGAGCATGCTGTCGAGTTCGGAAACCGCCAGCCCCGCAGCCGTGGCCGAGCCGATGCCGCCCAAAGTGATCCGGCCGTCGGGCAGCACGACGATGTCGGACTGGTCGAAGCCTTCCGCGAAATCGAAGACGATATCGAATTGATCACCGGGATGAAGCCTGTACTCGGCTTCGCGGGACTGTTCCATCAGCGCCCGCTCCTCGGCCGAGAAGGGATGGAACTCGGTGCGCAGCCCGGAGGCGCCGTTGCCGGCGCATCCGGCCAGAAACACCGTCAGCGCGAGGCAGAGGCAGCAGTACGACCCTGCTGTATTCAGGTATTTGGACATGCCCGCTTTCAACGGGGCTCCTCCTTGTTCTGGAACCGTATTCTCAGAGCTTGCGATACAGGAAGCCGGGAATGTCGAAGGTCCGCCGGTTGACGACCGAACCGATAACCTTGATTCCCTGGGTGCTCACCGTCTCGATCCCGTGCCTGATTATCTCGTGCTTGAGCCGGCGCGCTTCCACCACTACGACCAGTCCGTCGGTCGGGCGGGCGAGATGTACCAGATCAACAGATTCCAGAATCGGGGGCGCGTCCAGAATTGTGAAGAAGAAATTTTCACGGAAGGAGTCGAGAAGATCCCTGTACCCGGGAGCGGTGATCAGATGGGTCGCCTTGAAATTCGTCTTGCCGTTGGCCAGGACGACCAGGTTGCCGGCGTCGGGAATATCCTTGAACCGGGAATGATCCTCGAGCATCGAACGGAAATCGCAGACCTCGGCGTCGAGACGACGCTGCGGGTTCTGGAAGTTCGCGTCGACCCAGGCCACCTTGCGGTCGAGCAGGAAAGAGAGATGACGGGCCACGTTGAACGAAACGTAACTCGCGCCCTCTCCGGTGACGCTCGAGGCGAAGGCGAGGACCATCCCCCGCTCTCCGGTGTGCATGCTGACCAGTTCGTTGGCCAGGCGCTCGAACTCGGCGATCTGCTTGCCGCTCGGCGTCGGGAACAGACGTTCCCCGCCAAGGGTTTCGAGGCGGAATCCGAAATCGGAAGTTCCACCCGTCTTGCGCATCGCCTCCAGAATCTTGCTCATTTTATGCTCCCGATTCTTGCGCTCCATCGCCGTACTCCTACGGTCAGCGGCGGGGCGAAGAATTGAAACCCAATATCCACATATCGACCGGAGAAAGCTGAGGTGCCGCCCCGGGAAGCCCAATGACTTGCTACTCGGACATATTCGTCGTTGGCGTCAAACGCTTTAACAAAATGTGAGCAGCGCAGGCTCCTCGGTGGGATGGGAAGTGGAAAAAACTATTCTGTACACCTAAAATGGCTTTAGGAATTATATTCCAGTCCGATGTCCACGTCAAGAAACCTCGCCCGGTCTACATCGTGGCGATAGACCCCAAATCACCCGATCCGGGCCTTATCCGGTTGGGAGACGACTGCGGCGACCCGCCTCGAGCGACGGGCTCCGCGCTCGTGACGGAGGTTTGCGCGGCCGATGCTATTCAATTCTCTCCAGTACCTGATCTTTTTCCCGATCGTGGTGGCGCTCTACTTCCTGACGCCCCGCAACCGGCGCTGGATGCTGCTTTTGGCGGCCAGCTACTACTTCTACATGTGCTGGAAAGTGGAATACGTACTGCTGATCGTGGCCTCCACCCTGGTCGATTATTTCGCCGGCCTGCGCATGGGCGCCGAACCGGATAAGCCGAGCCGCCGCAAATACTTGATATTGAGCATATTCACCAATCTGGGGCTGCTCTTCGCCTTCAAGTACTTCAACTTCGCCAACGAGTCCCTCAGACACGTATTCGATCAGTTCAACATCTTCTACGGCATCCCCCATTTCGACGTGCTGCTGCCGGTGGGCATCTCGTTCTATACCTTCCAGACCCTGAGCTATTCGATCTCGGTCTACCGGGGGGTCCACCCTCCGGAAAGGCACCTGGGCATCTTCGCGCTCTACGTATCCTTCTTCCCCCAGCTGGTGGCGGGGCCGATCGAGCGCTCCCACAACCTGTTGCCCCAGTTCTACCAGAATCACGAGTTCGAGTACCGCCGGGTCACCGACGGCCTCAAACTGATCATGTGGGGACTGTTCAAGAAGGTGGTCATCGCCGACAGGGTGGCGGCGGTCGCCAACACCGTGTACAACAACCCCCACGATCATACCGGCCCGCAGTTGCTGGTCGGGACGATCTTCTTCGCCTTCCAGATCTACTGCGACTTCTCGGGTTATTCCGACATCGCGATCGGCTCGGCCCAGGTCATGGGCTTCAAGCTGATGAAGAATTTCGACCGGCCGTACTACGCGAAATCGATCTCCGAGTTCTGGCAGCGCTGGCACATCAGCCTCTCGACGTGGTTCCGCGACTACCTGTACATCTCGCTCGGCGGCAACCGGGTCAGCAAACCGCGCTGGTACTTCAACCTGTTCGTCACCTTCCTGATCAGCGGGATGTGGCACGGCGCCAACTGGACCTTCCTGATCTGGGGCGGTCTGAACGGCCTCTACCTGATCATCGAGACCTTCATCGACCGGCCGCGCAGAGCAGTGATGAGAATGCTGAAGCTGGGACCGGCATCCTGGGGCTACAAGATCCCGGCGGTGGCCGTCACCTTCGCCCTGACCTGCTTCGCCTGGATCTTCTTCCGGGCCAACACGGTGGCCGACGCCTTCTACATCGCGGGCCACGTCACCGACGGGCTGGGCGGATTCCTGCGCTCGATCGCGACGTTGGACCTGCCGGCCCTGAACGTCGAGTTGCGCGGCCTGGGCCTGTCGCAGCGTGAACTGGTGATCGCCGTGCTTTCGATCGCGTTCATGGAGGGAGTCCATTTCCTGCAGCGCAACCATAATATGCGCTCGATGCTCTCGGACCGGCCGGTCTGGCTGCGGTGGGCGGTCTATTACGCCCTGATCGCGTGGATCGTGCTGCTCGGGGCGTTCAACCAGTCGCAGCAATTCATCTACTTCCAGTTCTAGGGCGGCCGAATCGAATGCTGAAAGACGTCAAATTGCTGCTGCGCAAGATGGTGCTGTTCGCGGTGCCGCTGCTGATCTACGCCCTGGTGATCGTGGCTGTCGACCCCTACGAGTTCTTCGGCGTGTCGCATCTGGTGCCGACCGAGGCCAAGCACGAGATATCCTTCAAGCTGCACTACCCGCTGTGGAAGCTGCTGCATTATCGCGACGATCCGCGGCCCGACATCCTGCTCGGGGATTCCCGCATGATGGGAGTCTCCCCCGATTCGGTGGCCGCGGCGGCCGGCGGCCAATGGTCGAATCTGGCCTACGGCGGAGCTTCGCTGGAGGAGATCCTGCGCAGCTTCTGGTTCGCCGACGAGCGCACCGAGCTGAAACACGTCTGCATCGGCCTGAACTTCAACCTGTACAGCGCCACCAACACCAAGGATCGCATCTCCGAGGTCGACGCGATCCTCGCCAACCCGCTGCTCTACTTCAGCGACATCAACGTGCTGGACGCGACCGGGAAACTGCTGCAGCGCCAGCTGCTGGGCAAGGACGCCGCGGTGGGCCGGCCGCCGATGTCCCCGGACGAGTTCTGGCGCCACCAGATCGAATCCACCACCAGGATCTACTACGACAACTACCGCTATCCCGAGGACTACCGGCGGCGCCTGGAAGAACTGGCCGCCCACTGCGATGAGAAGGGTATCGATCTGCGCTTCGTCATCTTCCCCGGGCACGCGGATCTGCAGGCGCAGGTCACCCTCTTCGGCCTCGAGTCGCAATACCAGCGGTTCAAGAGCGATCTGGCAGAACTGGCGCCGGTCTACGACTTCGACTTCGTCAACGAGATGACCTCCGACCGGGCGAACTTCTCCGACCCGTATCATCTGAATCGATCGGCCAAGCGGGCGGTAATCGGCGGCATATGGGGAAACGACCGCAGCAGGGTTCACCTGCTCGGAAAATCCGGAAGTCCTTCGCAATGATCCGGGAGTCGAACCGATGACCAGGAAGCTCGCCTACATCCGCTACAGGGGATTTTCGGGGACGAACGAGAGCGTCCTCCGCCAACTGGTGCGGGTATTTCCGGAATACGAAGTCGAGGACATCGACCTGGCGGATCTGATCCCGCGGCGATCGTTCCTGCAGATGCGGAACCTGCTGCACATCATCCACGAGTATCCCAATGTCTTCTGGGAAAAGGGACGGACGCTGGCCTGGACCAAGTGGGTGACCTCTTTCATGTTCCGCACGATCAAGAAGCAGATCGCAGCCACCCTGCTGCCGCGGGACGACTACGCCTTCACCCTCCAGACCCAGAGCCTCTTCGACGCCCAGGTTCCCGGCCTGCCGCATTTCGTTTACACCGACCACACGCTGCTGGCGAATCTCGACTATCACCAGCAGGAGAACTCGCGCATCGACATCTTCTCGAAGCAGTGGCGAAAGATGGAACCGGACATCTACGCCAACGCCGACGCCGTCTTCACGATGAGCGACAACGTCTCGAATTCGCTGGTGCGCTACTACGGCTACCCCGAGGAACGGATCGCCCGCGTGGGAGTGGGCTGCAACGCCTACCGGGACGGGATCCTGCCCGACATCTCGGGCCGGACCGTCGCCGATTATTCCGGCAAGCGGATCCTCTTCGTGGGCGTGCTCTGGAAACTGAAGGGCGGGCCCGAACTGGTGGAGGCGTTCCGCATCCTGCGCCGCAAGCATCCCGACGCCAAGCTGACGATCGTCGGCTGCAGCCCCGGGATCGACGAGCCGGGCGTGGAAGTGCTGGGCCGGATCCCCCTGTCCGAGGTGAGCGCCCAATACGAGCGGGCTTCGGTCTTCTGCATGCCGTCCAAGGGCGACGCCTTCGGCATCGTCTACCTCGAGGCGCAGATGAACGGACTGCCGGTGGTGACGCTGGACATCGGCGCCCCGCCCGACTTCGTGACCAACGGCCACAACGGTTTCCGCGTGCCTCCGGGCGACGTGCAGGCCCTCGCCGACCATCTGGACATCCTGGTCTCCGATCCGCAGCTCTGCTTCGACATGGGACGCCGCGGCCGCGAAATCGTCGAGTCGAGCTATACCTGGGACCACGTGGGCGACCGTATGCGCGAGGAGATCATGGAGCGGGCATTCCCCGGAACCGGCGGCGCAGCGGCGGATCGGCGGAGGCCATGACGGCGGCCAAACGCACCACATCCATCTACGCCAACGCGGCCAGCAACTGGGCGGCGCTGCTGACCCACGTGCTGATGGCGCTGGTCCTGACGCCGTTCATCATCTCCCACATCGGGAAGGCCGGCTACGGGATCTGGTCGTTGATCCTGGCCATAATCGGCTATTACGGCATCCTGCGGATGGGCGTGGATTCGGCGGTGATGCGCTACGTCGCCCGCCAATCGGCGCTCGGGGATTACCACGCGGCCAGCGTGACGACCAGCACCTCGATGGCGCTCTTCCTGGCGATCGGCTCGGCTCTCGTCGCGGCCACCGTGGTCTTCGCCGCGCCCCTGGCCGAATTCTTCGAGGTGGAGCCCCGTTTCACCGCCGTCTTCGGCCAGGTGATCCTGGTGCTGGCGATCGGCACCCTGATCACGCTTTTGACCAGCGTGCTGGCGGCCATCCTGCGGGCGCGGGAACTGTTCGTGCCCCTGAACGCGGCGATGATCGCGACGCACCTGCTGCAGGGCGCCCTGACGGTGATCCTGCTCAACAACGACATGGGACTGCTCGGTGTGGCCTACGCGCATCTCGGCGCCGCGCTGGCCCGGTTCGGCATCTGTCTGTGGCTCTGGCGCCGGCGCCTGCCCGACATCATGATCCATCCCGCTTTGATCCAACGCAGCGTGGCCGGAACCCTGCTGGTCTTCGGCGGGATCTCGACGATGATCGTGGTCGGCGACCGCCTGCGCTTCTCGCTGGACAGCTTCGTCATCGCCAAGAAGGTCAGCGCCGAGGCCGTCGCGGTCTACGCCATCGCCGGCAACATAATGAACCACGTGGTCAGCCTGATCGGCACCGCATCGGGAGTGCTCACGCCGCGCTTCGCCTCGATCGACGCCCGCGGAGATCATGTCGAAATGCGGCGGCTGTACATGAAGGCCCTTTCGGTGACCGCTCCCTTGGCGTTCGGTATCTGCTGCCTGGCCTTCGTGCTGGGCGGCCAGTTCATCAACATCTGGGTGGGACGCGGCTTCCTCGAATCGATGCCGGTGCTCTGGGTGCTGGCCGCGGGATACGCCTTCGCGCTGGCCCAGAACCCGACCCTCGGGCTGCTCTACGCCACCAACAAGCATCGCATCTTCGCCTGGCAGAACCTTTGCGAGGGACTGGCCAACCTGGTGCTGAGCCTGATCCTGGTCCGGCATTACGGCATCGTCGGCGTGGCTCTCGGCACGGCGATCCCGATGTTGACGATCAAACTGGTGGTCCAGCCGATCTACACCGCGCGCATCCTGCGCATGAATTACGGTCGCTTCATCCTGCCGCTGGCGCCGTCGGTGCTGGCTTTCGCCCTGGTGGCCTTCGCGGGCGACAAGATCGGCCTGATGTCGATGTGGGAGACGACCTCGATCTGGGTCTCGGGCCTTGTCGCGGCCGGAACGGCCGTGGTATTCCTGTTGATATTGCTGCCGACGTCACTGCTGATCAGGGTTCCTTTGCCCGCGATGCCCAAGCTGCGGTTCGGCCGGATCCGCAGAGGCGACTGATCCCGGAGACCTTGGTCGAACCCGAGATGGAGACTGAAAATGGGATTGAAGAAGGATCTGCGCTACATGGCCGGTTTCCTCGGCGACGTCGCTTCGACCCGGGAGCCGCGCGTGGCCTATTCCAGCGGATGGCTGGGCTACCTCAACCTGGGCGACGAGGCTCTTTTCGCGGCGCAGCGCCTGATCTTCCCGGGCTGCGGCCTGGTCCGTTATCCGGAACATCGCTGCCTCGGACCGCTGCGGTCGCTGCTGCGCACCCCCGGCCACTGCGTGATGGCGGGCGGCACCCTGATCAACGGGATGCGGGGCTGGCTGGACACCTTCCTCGAATGCCAGCGGTGGTCGCAAACCAGCTTCATCTTCGGATCCGGGGTCCAGGATCCCGTCTTCTGGGAAGGACGCGGCGGCTGGACCGATTTCCGCTCGAGTTGGAAGCCGGCCCTGGAGCGCTGCTCCTACGTGGGCGTGCGCGGTCCCCGCTCCCTGGAACTGCTGCAGGATGTCGGCGTCAACGGCGCCGAGGTGATCGGCGATCCGGTACTCGCCTGCGCCGATCCGGCGCGGGTGGGCGATGCCCCGGGCGGGACGCCGGTCCTGGGGCTGAACATCGGCCGCACTTCCGGCAATCTCTGGGGCACCGAGGACGACCTGGCCGACCGGATGGCGACCCTGGCCCGCCTCGCCCACGGCGCAGGCTGGAAAGTCCGCTGGTTCGTCGTCTGGCCCCACGACCTCGAAATCACCAAGGCGGCCATCGCCAAGAGCGGGGTCGCGGGAGAGATCGTCGCCGTCTACGAGGATTATTCGATCTATCTCGAAGAAGTCAGGGGCACGACTGTCTTCGCCGGCATGAAGCTGCACGCCACCGTGCTGGCGACCTGCGCCTGGGTGCCTTCGATCATGCTCGAGTACCGGCCCAAATGCCGCGACTACATGGCCTCGATCGGCCAACAGGACCTGAGTGTGCGCACCGACGCCCTCGGCGGCGAGGAATTATGGGAGATGGCGTTGGACGTGGCCGCCCACCGCGCCGATCACGTACAGAAGCTGGCCGCGGGGATGCTGCCGCTGATCGAGCTCCAGAAAGTGCGCGCGGCGGAGATCACCAG
>CAZYDJ010000034.1:0-19297 GCA_964646035.1 uncultured Fibrobacteraceae bacterium
AAATGGAAATTTTTAACGGTAATCTGCGCAATTCTCGTCGCGGCCGGAATGCTCGCCGGCTGCAGCAGCGACGACGACCCGTCGACGCCCGTGGATGGAACGGCGCCTATCATCGCCTTCACCTCTCCGGGCCTCAACGACACCGATGTCGATGTGGACGAGACTGTCATGATCATGTTCAACGAGGTGATGGACACCGCGACGGTCGAAGCGGCGATCACCCTCTCATCCGGTGCAATAACCGCGATGGCCTGGGAAGAGGACGACAAGCTCCTCTCCATCGAACACGCGGATTGGGCCCAGGGATCGAACGTGACCGTGACGATCGACGATACCGCAGCCGATCTGGCCGGCAATACGCTCGAGGCCACGGCCCAGTTCTCCTTCTGGGTCGAGCAGACGACTCTCGTAGTCCTGGATATCGATCCGCCCAGCGGAACGACGGGACTGCCCCGCAACCCGGTGATCAAGCTCCTGTTCTCCGACGACTCGATGAACACCACCTCGGTCGAGGACGCCACCTACGCCACGGACACTCTCATTATGAAAGCGACCTATGACGTATCGGTAACGGGTGCCGAAAACGACTGGTACCAGATGACCTTCGACCAGACCCTGCCGGCCAACACCACGATCTATGTAACCATCAACACTTCGGCCGAGAACTGGTCGGGGACCAATCTGGAGTCTGCATATTCCTTCCAGTTCACTACCGGAACGGAAGTCGACACCACGCCGCCTCATTTGATCGGCATGGTGCCCGAGAACGGCTCCGTCATCGACATCTACACTCCCTACGTGGAATTCACATTCGACGAGGCCGTAGACACCGACAGCTTCGAATTCCTGGGATTCAGCGTCCCCTTCTATCTGATGGTGATGGGATCGGGCGAGCCCGACCTGCTCGAGGGCGGCACCGTGCTGAGATTGCCCCTGGCCACTCCCCTGGCCGCGGGCACCACGCTGGAGATGCTGATCGATTCATTCGACGACATCTTCGGCAACACCCAGAACGCGGATCTGGACTACTCGATCACGGTCGGAGGAACCCCCGACTACTACCCCGTGGAGAGCGGATTTACCTACGGCATGAGCGAGTACTGGTACGAAGGCGTGATCGGGAATCCGACACCGACCTATTCCGGGGACAGGCCGCATTACTACCGCCAGACAACCCTGGAGAACGGCACCTTCCTGCTGAAGGACTATACGGATTACACCTTCACCAACTCGTACGAGTGGGATATCTACAGCAAGACCGGATCCGCGATCATGATCCACGGATTCCACGAGTCCTCCCCGATGCCGATAAAAGCCGATCCGACCCCCGGGATCGATATCCTCTTCGACGATCCCCTGACCTGGCTGAAACTGCCCCCGCGGGTCACGACCTGGTCCGAGTCGACCACGATGACCGAACCGGACAAGAAAGCGACATTGGATCTGGACGTCGATGGCCGGATCATCGAAAAGGTCGACACTCTGCCGCTCTTGATGGCCGGCAAGGTCGAACTGCCTGAATTCTACTCCTCGGGCGGCAAGGCCGACGCGGGTCTCTACTGGAACGACTGCTGGTTGACCGTCATCGAGCATACCGTGTCCATGGAGAGCGAGATCTTCACGGTCGGAGTGGACTCGGTCTGGTACGCTCCCGGTTTCGGCCCCGTGCGCATCAACTCCTATGAGGAGAATTACGAAGGCGACGGCGGCGACTGGGATTGGTCCCGAAAGGAATGGTTTCCCGTGATGGAGGGAATCCGTTAGATCAGGAATCCGGTAAACCGGCGGGGCGGGCGCTCGAGGGCGCCCGCCCTAATTCATTGTTATTTCGTATGATATGAAGATTAATGTTCTCATCCGCGTCCCGCGGTCTTATGCTCCGGCAACAAAATCCACCGCAATGATCAGTCGGAATCCTGGAGGATGTCATGTTCCCGACACGGAAGTTTATCGCGTTCCTGTTCGCCCTGCTGATTGCCGCGGGCTTCGTCTGCGGCTGCAGCGACGACGACCCTTCGGCCCCGAACCCGGCATCGCTCCCGATGCTGCTGAATCTGTCTCCGTATCCCGACCAGACGCAGGTCGCTGTCGATGCGCCGATCGTCATCACGTTCAGCGAAGCGATGGACACCGAGGCGGTCGAACAGAACGTCTTCGCCGCCCAGACCCCGTTCACCTCGATGTCCTGGTCTGCTGAATCCGACGTCCTGACCCTCTACCACGACCCGTGGACCGAGAAAGCCAGTATCGATATGTTGATCCGGAAAGAAGCGACCGACCAGGCCGGCGACGCCCTGGTCGAGGATTTCCGCTACACGTTCTACACGGCCACTCCCGGCATCGAATTGCTGGATATCATAGAACCCGAGACGATCGGCGGCGAGGTCCCGGTCAACCCGGTCTTCAAGCTCCTCTTCAATTCCGAAATGGACCTCATCGGGTTGAGGAACGCCACGACTGTAGTTGACGGCGCCGGCGCCAAGGATGCATATCCCGTCGTTTTCGGGTACGGAAACGACGACTGGTACTACATGCGATTCCCCGATGATCTCCCGGCGTCGACGACCTTCACCGTGAACATATCGACCGCAGCAACCGCCTATCCTTCCGGCAAGAATCTGACGACTCCGGTCCAGTTCCAGTTCACGACCGGCATGGCCGTCGATTCCCAGCCGCCGCATATCGTATCGGTGTGGCCGGAAACCGGCTCGTTCATCTCCCCGACCACCAACTTCATGAAGATCACATTCGACGAAGCCGTCGATCTCGATAGCTTCATATTCTCCGCCGTCAACGTCGACATGCTGGTCAAGATCGAATCCCGCCGGCCCTATCTGACGCCGGACGGGAAGATCCTCTACCTGTACTTCGGCGAAGGGGATCTCATGCCGGGTACGTTCCTGGAACTCGCCCTCGACGATTTCGCCGACGTCCACGGCAACGTGCAGAACGAGGATTTCATCTACTCGATAACCGTCGCCGGAGAACCGGACTACTACCCGGCGGACGACGGCAGGAGGCTCCAGTACCGGGTCTACGACGAGCGGGGTACGGTCGGGACGGAAATACCGGAAAGCACCAATTCCTATTGGGAGTACCAGCGGATAGCATCCCAGGGCAACGGTGTCTTCAATCTCGAGGAATATCACGACTACCTGATGACCGAGACCCATAGCTGGGACATCATGAAGAAGACCTCGTCGGAGATCCAGATGCTCGGCTTCCACGATTATGAAGATGAAGGCAAGACGGGGGATATCGTGGAGTACGATGTCCTGTTCGACGATCCGCTGACCTGGATGAAACTGCCGCCGCGGGTCTCGTCATGGAACGACGCCACCACCGCGACGGATCCCGATCAGAACACCGTCGATCTCGTTATCGAGGGCGCCGTAATAGGGATGGCCGAGAGGACACCCTGCAGCTGGTTCTACAATAAGAGCGTCGCCGCCCCGTCATTCCTGAATTCGGTGGCCAATCCGGAGCTCGAGGTCTACTGGAAGAATCTCTGGTTGAGCGTGATCACCCACACCATATCGTGCGGCGACGAAACGATCGCCACCGGCACGGACTCGATCTGGTACTCGCCCGGCTCGGGCCCGGTGATCATCAAGACCTACGAGGTAGACGGCGGCTCCTGGAGCCGGACTGAAGCCACATTCTTTCCAGATCTTCCGATGTAGACCCGCAGTTCGGCCGAGTGTCGAGAAGAGGGCGCCGAGAGGCGCCCTCTTTGTATCATGGATGCGGCGGATCAGGCTTCGGCTTCGGCTTCACTCGGGACGGAACCGGATTCGCTTCCGGGGAGATCGCCTGCGAGCAGCTGGCGATGATGCTTGCGGTGCCGGACTGGAATGGCGAAGTCGCGACGCTCCTTGACGCTCAGATCGGACCAGCGGCGGCGCAGGAACGATTCCAGGTCCGCGGTGGCCCGCTCGTAGGCGGCAAAGACATCGGAAAAAGGCAGACGGCAGAGACGTTCGCGCTCGTGTCTGCGCGAGGTTTCGAATCTGGTGAAGACAGACGCGTCGGCATCGCCGCCGGAGAGTTTGGCTTCGAAGAAACGGACCGCGAAACCGTCCCAGAGGGTGAGGTGGGCCAGGGTGGCCTTCAGTCCCAGCCGCCCGTCGCGGCCGTCAAGCTCCCTGGCGCTGTCGGATGTTCGCTGAACCAGAACCCGCATTTGACGATCCTCGGCCCGGAGCTTGAACAGCAATTTGTTCAGATCCTCCATGTCGACCTCCCGGATCCCTCATGCCTCAGAATAGCGGGCCGCGTTTCCCTAGGCAACTCCAACTAGTGATTGAGAAGCGGAATCAGAACCGGTCAATCAGCCTGGCGCCCGGCATCGATATAGCGCATGGCCCCGGCCCAGAGACAGAGGCCCATGCAGACGTAGGGGGCGATCAGATAGACGGGCGGGATGAAACGGCGCAGAGTGATCCCCATGACCACCATCAGGATAACCATCAGCCAGCTGCGCCAGGGGAAAACGCCGAAGGCGCAGGAGCTTTCCGGCCGCTGCGCCAGTCGCTCGAGATTGCGCTCGACGATCGGAATGAAGGCCCGGCGGGACAGCCACCAGGCGACGACGGCGGCGGCCGCGGTCAGCGCCAGAGCGGATAACCCGGGCATCAGACGGATCCAGGCGGCGGCTCTTCCGAGCAGCATCGCCCCGACCGCGGCCCAGGTCAGCGCGGCCAACCGGGGCAGCCAGGAACGAGGCACGTTCGGCGCCAGTTTTTCGAGCAGCGAAGCCATCAGCCCGACACCAGGATGTGGTGATGCCGCTTCTTTCCGGCCTGCAGGGCGATCCGGCCGTCGCGGACATCGGCCGTGGTAAGCGCCCGCATCTCGTCGGAAATCTTCTCGCCGTTGATCTTGATGCCGCCCTGGCGGATCAGGCGCCGGGCCTCTCCCTTGCTCTTGGCCAGTCCGCAGTCGCTCATGGCGTCGATCAGGAGCAATCCGTCGCCGGCCAGATCCGCGGCCTCGCGACTGCTCGCAGGAATCGATCCGGCTTCTTCCCCGCCGCCGAAGAGAGCCGCCGCCGCCTCGGCCGCCGCCGCCGCCGCCGCCTCTCCGTGGACCATCCGGGTCACCTCGTGGGCCAGCACGCGCTTGGCCTCGCGGATGTCGGCGCCCTGCAACGAAGCCAACCGCCGCACATCGTCCATCGGCAGCAGTGTGTAGAGCTTCAGGAAACGCTCCACATCGGCGTCGTCGACGTTCACCCAGTACTGGAAGAAATCGTAGGGACTGGTGCGCTTCGCATCCAGCCAGACGGCGCCGGCGGCGGTCTTGCCCATCTTGGCGCCGGTAGCGGTCGTCAGCAGGGGGAAGGTGAGTCCGAAAACCTCCTGCCGGTTGATGCGGCGGGTCAGGTCGATGCCCGAGACGATGTTGCCCCACTGGTCGTCGCCGCCCATCTGCAGGCGGCAGCCGTGGTCGCGGTTGAGGACGGCGAAGTCGTAGGCCTGCAGGATCTGGTAGTTGAACTCGATGAAGGTCATGCCGGACTCGAGCCGCTGCTTCACCGATTCGCGCGAGAGCATCACGTTGACCGAGAAATGGCGGCCGATCTCGCGCAGGAAATCGACGTAGCTCCAGTCCTGCAGCCAATCGGCGTTGTTCAGCATCAGGCCGTCGTTCGGACCGTCGCCGAAGCTGATGAAATGGGCCAGTTGGGCCTTGATGCCGACCAGGTTCTCCTCGATCTGCTCGCGACTCATCATCCGCCGCAGTTCGGTCTTGCCGCTGGGATCGCCCACCATGGCGGTGCCGCCGCCGGCGATGGCGATCGGGCGATGACCGTGGCGCTGCAGGTGGACCAGTCCCATGATCGGCAGCAGGCTGCCGATATGCAGCGAGTCGGCCGTGGGATCGAAGCCGATATAACCGGTGACGGCGTCGGCAGCCAGCATCGCGGCCAGACCGCTCTCGTCGGTGCATTGCTGGAAGAATCCTCTTTCCCGCATTACTGGCAGGAAGTCGGTCCGGGGCAGTTTGGTCTCGTTCATTTCTCAGCTCCCGGGGCGGTCATTGGCCGTCCCGCAGGTTGTCGTCCTTGGTGATGGAGAATCCCGGCGTCCCGGCGGCCCTGCGCAGCATTTCGGCCAGGGGGGCCTCGCCGAGGGTGCGGACCAGTTCCACGGCCAGCCGCCAGCAGACGACGGCCTCGGCGACCACGCCCACCGCCGGAACCACGCAGACATCGGAGCGGACGTAGTCCGCGACAACCGCCTCGCCGGTCTCGATATCGACGCTGCGCAGGCCTTCACGCTGGGTCGATATGGGCTTGGCGTGGCAACTCAGACGCAGCGGCATCCCGTTGGTGACGCCTCCTTCGAGTCCGCCGGCCCGGTTCGTCTCGCGCCGGACTCCGGTTCGACCTCCGGGATCGGGCAGGATCTCGTCGTGAGCTTCGCCGCCGCGCAGGCGGGCGGCGGCCAGGGCGTCGCCGATCGCGACGGCCTTGACCGAAGGCACCGCCATCAGATCCGCGGCCAGCGCGGCGTCCAGCCGCCGGTCGGGATGGGCGTAGGTCCCCAGTCCGGCCGGGACACCGAAAGCGACTACTTCACAAACGCCGCCAAGGGTGGTGCCGGCCTCGCCGGCGGCGTCGACGGCGGCGATCATCTTCGGCTCGGCGACGCCGTCGAGGCAGCGCAGGGGAGTTCCGCTGCGGATCGCCAGCAGGGAGTCCCGATCGCAATCCGCCGTCTCGGCGCCGACATCCCCCACCGAAACCACGTGGCTGAATATCTCGACGCCGAACCGGCAGAGCAGTTGTCTGGCGCAGGCTCCGACCGCCGTGATGATCGCGGTGGACCTGGCGCTGGCCCTTTCCGCGACTTCCGCGTAGCCCGCATAGCCGTAGCGGATCCGGCCGCCGAAATCAGCGTGGCCGGGCCTGGGCGCCCGCCAGTTCCGGATCGGACGACCGCGCCGGACCTTGTGATCCGTATTTTCGACGACCATCGCGATGGGCGAGCCGAGAGTGGTCCCCTCCCACATCCCGGCCAGGAACTCGACGGTGTCCTTTTCGATGCGCAGGGCGCGAAAACCGCGGCCGTGGCCTTCCAGACGCCGGCCCAGATCCTCATCGATGATCGCGGGATCCAGCGGCACTCCGGCCGGAAAGCCTTCGATGACGCCGACCAGGGCGGGCCCGTGGCTCTCGCCCGCGCTCAGGTATCGCATCAGGAGCCGCCCTTTCCCTGGAGTAGAGTCAGGAGTTCGAAGAAGCCGGGAAAAGATACCGCCACACACTCGGTATCGTCCAGTTCGGTCTCGCAACCGGCGCCCAGGGCGCATATCGCGAGGGCCATCGCCACCCGGTGGTCGCCGGCCGTTTTCAGGCTGACCCGGCCCCGGCCGGCGCCCGGAACGACCGGACCGGTGAGGACGAATCCGTCGGGGGCCTCCTGGACGGGAATTCCCATCCCGCGCAGCGCGTCCACCATGACCGAGATCCGGTCGGATTCCTTGATCCTCAGCTCCCCGGCGCCCGAGACCACCGACACTCCGTCGGCGTAGGCGCCCAGCACGGCCAGGATCGGCAGCTCGTCGATCAGACCGGGAATTTCCCGCGAATGGATGCGGAACGACCCCAGGGGACCGTGGCGCAAGGTCACCGATCCGCGCGGCTCCCAATCATCGCCGCCCTCGGGCCGAATCGTCAGGTCGGCGCCCATATTCTCGAGCACCCGCAAAAAACCGGTCCGGGTCGGATTCAGCGAGACCCCCCGCACCGTTATCTCCGAGCCGGGCACCACCGCCGCGGCCGCCAGCAGAAAGGCCGCCGAGGAAAAATCGCCCGGAACGTCCAGATCGAACGGTTGCAGGGGACCGGTCACCGCGACGCGGGCCCGGCCGCCGTCGACGTCATCAACGGTGATATCCGCCCCCATCAGCGAAAGCAGCCGCTCGGTGTGATCCCGCGAAGAACCACAACCGGCGACGGTCACGGGACCCGGAGCGGAGAGGCCGGCCAGCAACAAGGCGGATTTGGCCTGGGCCGAAGGCACGGCCAGACGGCATTTCCCGCTCTTGAGGGGCCGCCCCCGGATCTCGGCCGGCAATCTGCCGGAACGATCCCGGGTCCGGACATCCGACCCGAATCGACGCAGGGGGCGCAGGACCCGCCCCATCGGCCGCCGGCGCAGCGAAGCGTCCCCGTCGATGATCGCCCGGACTCGACGTCCGGCCAGCAGCCCGAGCAGCAGGCGGGCGGTCGTGCCGCTGTTGCCGCAATCGATCACCAGGGAATCGCCGGAATCGGAATCCGTGTAGTCCGGGTCGCAGACGGCGGGGAAACCGCCGGGCGAAGAGACGATGCCTTCCGCGTCCATGCTGATCTGCGCACCCAGGGCCCGGACGGCCTCCAGAGTGCTGATCGTATCCGCGGCGACCAGCCAGCCGCGGGCGCGGCAAGGCCCCGACGCCAAGGGCGCGAGCAATGCTATCCGGTGGGAAATCGACTTGTCGCCCGGCACCTCGACGGCTCCCCGCAAGGGAGCCCGGGCCGGACCCAGAACCATACTCATGCTCAATCTCCATGCTCTACGGGCAAGCTGCAACTTAGCCAACCTCGACCGCGACGGTCAACCCTTGTCACCGGTGACCAACCGTCATATGTTGCGCCGATCATGCAGACCGACGATCGACGCAGCGACTCAGCCAAGGGGCCGGCCCCGGGGTTCAGCCCCGCCGGACTGCTGCGCGTGCGCAACTGCCGGGAAATAGTGGCGCTGGCCACGCCGACCATCCTGGCCATGTTCGCCCAGACCCTGATGTGGACCGTCGACACCATTTTCCTGGGTCACGTCTCCAGTCTGGCCCTGGCCGCGGCGGGACTCGGCGGCATTATCGCCTGGGCCTCCTACAGTCTCTTCAACAACCTGAGCCGGATCAGCTCGACCTTCGTTTCCCAGGCCCACGGCAGGGGCGACGACGAGGCCGTGGGCGACTATACCTGGCAGACGATCTACATCGCGATCGCCGCGGGCATCATCCTGACCTACATCGGCTGGCACAGCGACGTCGCGATGCCGTGGACCCGCAACCCGATCGACGTCCAGCATCAGGCCCATCTCTACATCCGTTGGCGAACCGTCAGCGCGGTCTTCACCCAGGTCGGATTCACACTGATGGGATTCTTCCAGGGCCGCCGCCAGGTCCGCGTGCCGATGTGGGCCGGGATCATCGCCAACTCGCTGAACGTCGTGCTCGACGCCTGGTTGATCTTCGGCTGGTCGGGAATCGAGATCGGCGGCGTCCGCCTCTTCGCCGTCCCCGCCATGGGCATCGTCGGCGCCGCGGTGGCCACCAGCATCGCCACCTTCATCAACACGGCGATCCTGGCCCTGGTGATGGTGGTGCCCGCCGAACATCGCCGCCGCTTCCGGATCCACCTCCCCCGGCGTCCCGATTTCCCGCGTATCGGACATCTCGTCCGCATCGGCCTGCCCTCGGCGCTGGAGGGATTCATGGAGATGGGATCATTCTCGATCTTCACGATCCTGATCGGGATGGCCGGCGCCGAATCGCTGGCGGCGTCCCACATCACGGTGCAGCTGCTCTCATTCTCCTTCATGCCGATGTGGGGGCTGACGGTGGCGGGATCGGTGCTGATAGGCAATTGGGTCGGGGCCGGGGATCACGACCGGGCGGCCCATTACGGGAGGCAGGTCTACAAGCTCGGCGCCTATTATTGCATCGCGATCGCGGCGATATTCCTGCTGCTGCAGGAGAACCTCTACCGGGTCTTCACTCCCGATCCGGGAGTGCTTACCTTCGCCGCCGGACTGGTGCCGATGGCCGCGCTCTTCCAGTTCGGGGACGGACTGCGCATGGTCGGCAACGGGCTGCTCGCCGGAGCAGGCGACACGCGGCCGTCGATGATCATCAGTTCGGTGATCGGCTGGGGGCTGTTCATACCCCTGACCTGGCTGCTGGTGGTCCACAACGACGGCTCGGTCATCCAGGCCTGGACCGCCGGCGCCTGCTGCTACATCCTGCAATCCATCCTGCTGGGATTGCGTTTCCGCTCGGGGCTCTGGCGTCGGGTCCGCATCTTCAGGGACGGCAAGGGAAACGGCGGCGCCCCGGTCGACCCCGCCGCAGCCTAGATCCCACGCCCGCGCCACCGTTTAGGTTTCGCCGAAAGACCGCCCGACGCTGAAAGTGATCAGCGTCCCCGGCATCTCGACTCCCGGAATCTCCTGGTAGCTGCGGTCGCAGAGGTTGGTGATGGTCGTGCGCGTCAGCCAACCGCCGGTGCGCACCCCGATCCCCAGATCGACCACGAAACTGTCGGCGCCGCCCCTGCGCTCCTTGTAGCGCCCGATTATCGAGGCGTCGAGCGCGGGGCCGAGGCGCAGCGACGCCTCCAACGAGACCAGTTGCCGCGGCGCCAGCAAACCGTACTTCGAAACCAGTCCGTCCGGCAGTTCGGTCCGTTTGCGGAATTGGGAATAGTTCACGGCGAAGACGTGGCCGCGCGGAGCCGTATACCGCATCGACTGCACCAGGCCCCGGACCCTTCCGGAGGAGATGTTGGCCGCCTGCCACTGAGAATCGGGATCGTCTATGGGGCGGGCCCAGTCGATCAGATCCTTCTCGTGCCGCTCGAAGAAGGTCCAGGACATGCTCCAGGGGCCGCGGCTGCTGTCCAGACCGACGTCCCACGTCCAGCCCCGCTCCGGCTTCAGCGACGGATCGCCCCGGTTGACGGGATCCTCGTAGTAGAGCTCGGTGAATGTCGGGACCCGGAACGCGGTGCCGGCCGAGGCCCGCAGGTCGATGTCACGGCCGGCGTCGATGTTCAACGCCGCCGATCGGGAATAGCGGGGAGAGTAGTCCTTGAGCGCGTCGAGCCGCATGTTCGCCGTCCAGCACACCGGGCCGTTGAAACCGGCCGCCTCGACTCCGGCGGCGGCGCGGCGGCGGTCGTGGTCGCCGAGGGCCGCCGTCTGCACGGTCTCGCCCTCGACCCGCCGCACGCCTTCGCTGTCGATCTCCTCGTGTACGCCTTCGCCGGTCATGGCCAGGGTCACCCCGCCGCCGACGCCGACCACGGCCCGCAGTTCGGATCCGATCCGTTTGGTGACGTGGTCGTTGGTGTACGCGCCGGGATCGCTCCGGTCCAAAACGAAACGGTCTTCGTGGCGGCGGAAATTCAACCGGGGCTCGACCGTCACGCGCCGTGACAGGTTGCCGCGCATCCTGGCGGCGACCAGCAGGGTCTCGGTGCGTTCCCAGGAAGGATATGGCGAGTAGAAATCGACGGCGCCGAATTCGCGCCGGGCCCAGCCGGCGAAGATATCGCTTTCGCCGTTGTCGGACTTGATCACCGTACGGGATGTGAAGCTCAGATTATCGACGTCGGTGCCGGGCCTGTCGCCGTCGCTGCGGAAAGTCTCGGCCGAGAAGCGGGTGCGGGCTTCGCCCGCCCAAGGCCCGGTATCCAACGCGGTCCTGGCTCCCCAGGTCCCGTGCGCGCCGCCGGTCAAAATGATGTCGCCCCCGCCGGTTCCCGCCGGGCGGCGGGGTACGACGTTGACGACGCCCCCGAAGGCGTTGGCCCCGTAGAGAGCCGAACCGTGACCGCGCAGGACCTCGATCCGCTCGATGTCGGCGCTGCCGACCGGCAGATCGAAGCTGTGATGGCCGGTCTGCGGATCACCGATGTCGGTGCCGTCGAACAGCACCTGGACCTGCTCGAAGGTGGATCCGCGGATCGAGAGATCGGCCTGGACGCCGTATTGCCGGCGTTGCCCGACGTCGACCGCCGGCATCATGGCGAGCGCCTCGGCGGCGGATCGCGCCGGCAGCCTGTCGAGCGAATCGGACGACATCACCGACACGGTCCGCACCACGCCCGGCAGCGCGGCCGGCACCCGCGAACCGAGGATCTCGACCGTTTCGGTCAGCCACAGGGTGTCGCCCGCGGCGACCAGATAACCCGGGACCGCTTCCGGACCCGTTTCGAGCGAGGAGGCGAGAGACGATGCCGAAACGCAGACCAACAACAGGACCATCATCGATGTACGTGGCATCGTTGCCTCCTATCCCGGCATCAGTTCTGGGCCGAACTCCGCGCGGGCGTGGCGTTCCACAACCTGATGGCGAGCACGAGGCCCAGCAACGCCATCGGCACCATCGCCAGCGGCCAGGCCTTCCAATTGACCGGATCGGCCGCCGCGCCGATGATGCCTCCAGCCGCGTCCAACTGCTCCTCGGGCAGGACGATCGCGTAGGTGAAGGACATGACGGCTGTGCCCAGATAGACGAAGCCGTCGATGATCCCCACGGCGATGCCGGCGTTGCGGCTGCCGCCGAAGTCCATGCTCGCGGTGCCCGAAAGCATGCCGTGGACACCGATGACCGCCATGGACATCAGCACCACCAGCCAGCCCACGTAGGACTGCTGGTAGGTGAAGACCAGCACCAGCGCCCCGGCCAGCATGACGCCGTAGAGCACGGCCGCCACGGGGCCGCGCCGCGACTGGAAGACATGGTCGCTGATGGTGCCGGCGACCACGCCGCCCAGGATGCCGGCGCAGCAGAGGAGCAGTCCCCAGTTGTCGTAGACGAAGCTCGACTTCAGTCCCAGGATCGAATCGGTCTGGCTGGCGAAGGTGCGGTACCACTGCATGATCGCCTGGCGCAGGAATCCGCTGCAGAACTCGATCAGGGCGATGGTGATGATGATCGGGTTGCTCAACATCATCTTGAAGACCTTCACCGGTCCCATGCGGGGGCCTTCGTCGCCGGAGGTGGCGTCGGCCGTGTCGAAGTCCTTGTGCCCCGCCTCGCTCGGCAGGTTGCGCACGACGAAGACGTCTATCGTCCAGAAGATAGCCAGCAGGATCGCCGGCATCAGGAAGACCCAGGCCAGGCCCATGCCGTTGAGGATCATGTAGCCGAGGTCGAAGGCGAAGTAGATGCCCAGCGAGATCAGGATACCGAAGATGGCCCCGAAGACCCCCCGCTCGCGCACGTGGAACCAGGACGAGTTGACCTTGACGATGGCCACGGCACCGAAGCTCTGGAAGTACATGTTCACGGCGTAGAGGATCGAGAAGATCAGCACGAAGTTCGCCGACAACAACCCGTAGAAAGGCCCCTGATGCAGCAGCGAAAGCGTGGCCAGGCCCATCAGCAGGTTCATGATCAGGGCGCCGCCGGCCCCGACCAGGATCGAGAAGCGGCCGCCGAAACGATCGGTGAGCGGGCCGTTGATCAGGAACGAGATCCCGTAGACTATCGTGCCCACGCCGAAGATCACGCCGAAGGCCTCATTGCCCATCAGGGATCCGCCGTCCGAACCCTGCATGTTTTCGAAGGCGAACTTGCTGACCTTGAGATTGTAGCGCCCCATGTAGAGCAAAGCGTAGGTCAGCCCCAGAGGCAGCCAGTTCATGACCCGGCGGCGGATATAGGCCGGGCTGTGGCCGACGTCGATCTTGGGCAACCGGGCGATGACTATGGCCACAACGACCAGCAGGATGAGAATCGGTGCGAAATTTTCCAGCCAGACGGGCATGACGAATTCCTCCATTAATACGATGCGAACCCTGCAGCTTGGGCGATCACAGATCCTAAACGAGGGGACCACGCGGCGTCATCAACAATTGATTTCAGCGAATTCCGTGCTTCCGCTTGTACTCCGCCCAGTTCTCCTTGAGATCAAGAAAGGCAGCGAAGTCGGGACAGATCAAGAAAGGATTGTTGAGCCGCTCGTGGCCGATCGTGGAATGGGGCATCTCCCCCTCGCCCCCATAGTAGTCGTGGCCGGGAAAAACCAGCGTTTCGTCGGGCAGTTCCAGCAGCCGATGCAGCGATTCCCACTCCTGCTCGGCCGAGGATCCGGGGAAGAATGATCCGCTGCCCCCGACCTTGCCGCAGAAAAGGAGATCGCCGGTGCAGAGCCGGCCCGCGCAGAGGAAGCAGAAGTGCCCCGCCGAATGGCCGGGCGTCGCCAGCGCCTCGATGGGGTTGTCGCCCAATGCGAGCATCCGGCCGTCCTGCAGATACTCGGCTCCCGGCACCGAAGAACCGGCGCCCGCCCACAGTCCGGCCCCGGTCAATTCCATCAATCTGCCGGCGCCGCCGACGTGATCCGAATGTCCGTGGGTGATCAGGACGGCGACGATGTCCAGTTCCCGGTCGCGTGCGAGTTCAGCCAAAGTGTCGGGATCGAATCCGGGATCCACGACCGCGGCTTTACCGGTGGCGCGATCGCCGATGATGTAGCTGAAGTTCCGGTCGCCGCCCAGGTGCACCTGCAGGAATACGACGCCTGCGTCGGAGTGGTCGTTCAGGATCATGAAAGTATCCCTCCCGCGCCCGGGGCGCCTAGAGTCCCAGGACCAGACCGACCGACAGACCCACCCAGAGATCGTGGTCATCGGCCAGGATCCGCACCTCTTCGGTGGGATCGTCGAGCAGAACCGAATCCGCCCCGAAGCTCTCGACCCGCAGCCCGACATCCAGCAGGCGGATCTTGCCGCCTTGCGGCTTCAGATTCCAGCGGACGCCGGCCCGACCGTTCCAGCCCCAATCCTGCAGCTCCCGCACGGCGGTGCCGCTGCGGTAATAGCCGTCGTAACCCAGGAATACGTGCCCGCCCCATTTCAGGGAGCGCATGTAATAACCGCCGCCGCCGCCGGCGTAGATATCGGTCCGATCGCCGAGCGACGCCGAGGTTTCGAGCCCGAGTTCCAAGGCGTACAGGGATGAGTTGCCGTTGCCGGTGGCGTCCTCGAAATCGTCAGGCAGATCGCCCATCGAGTATTGGAATGCGGCCCAGGGCATGAAGTGTTCGCCGATCGATCGGCCGAAGGTGGCCGACAACATCATCATGTCGGTGAAGAAATCGTTGAAGACGGTAGTGCTGTGCTTGTAGCCCAGATCCATCTTCACCAGCCAGCGTCCGGAAATACCGGTTTCGATCGCCGCCGCCGGGGACGCCGGCGCCGGGGGCATCACTCTCGACGGCATCGGCGCTTCCGGCCAGACCGCCGGCGTGGATCCGGAGGATGTGATCGGCCGATCGGCCATCGTCACCGAATCCGCCGGCGCCGCATCCGCCGGCGCAGTTCCCGCCGCTATCCTCCGCCGCCATTCCCGCCAATCGGCGGCCGGGACGTTGCGCTCGCGCAGGACGATTCCGTGCGGGCCGCGCAGGGTGATCAGCGCCAGATACCCTCCCCAGGGGGCAGGTCTGAACACCGCCGCCACCATGGCGTCCAGATCCGGAAATATGCCGTAGAGCTCGGCCTCGGCCCCGGACAGGGTGTCGCCGACAGCCGGATGGAGTGGGATAACGGCGGATGCGGGGGTATTCCCGGCGGAAACTGGCGACGGACAGAACAGGCAGCCCAGGACCGCCCCCGCCGCGAGCAGGATCAGATGGATTTTGAACGGGCGTAACATCTTCATGCCGCAAAGCATAAGGGACACCCCCCCGCCGACGCCAGAGCGGGAAACGAATCGATCGCGCTTGCCCGCCGCGGGATCATACCGTACCGTGGTCGTCCCGGTGGGCCTGCGCGGCCCCAGCGTCCGCAAATCATCCGGAGGAACGATCATGTCCGCCGCCGCAAACGGTTTTTCCGCAGCAGCTGCCGATTCCCCTCGCGCCGAAGCGCTCCTGGAAGTGTTGCGCGACGTGATCTCGCGTTGGCACCGGCTGGATCCGGCTCCGGATTCCTGGCCGGCCGCCCAGAAGGCCATGCCGGCGGCGCGAACCGGCTGGGAAGAGCTGGCCGAGCGGATCCAGCTGATCAACACCTTCCAATGGCACGAGGAGGACCGCAGCCGGGCCCACGGCGCCGGCGACGAGATCCTGGCCGCAGTCAAGCGATCGATCGACGCTTCCAACGCCCGCCGGGTCAAGGCCGTGGAGATTTTCGACGCCCACATCGACGCATCCCTGGCCAAGGCCGGGCTCGCCAACCCGGAAGCCCCGCTGCACTCGGAATCGTCCGGAAGCATCGTGGACCGCATGTCGGTCCTGGTGCTGAAGGTGTGGCACGTCGCCGAAGGGATGGAATCGGCCGCTGACGACGCAGCCCGTTCCGCGCTGGCATCACGCCTGGCCGGACTGCAAGAGCAGGTGGCTGACCTGGGGGAATGTCTGGACCGGCTCTTCGCCGACGTTGCCGCGGGGAGGCTGCGGATCAAGCTCTACCGCCAGGTGAAGGTGTATCGGGATCCGACGACCGGCAGCTATCGATCCGACCTGGACTGATCCGCATCAGCTACGGTCGGCCAGCAGATCGCCGGCCCGGACCAGATCGGCCTCGGTCGTAACTTTCCAATTCTCGATCTCCCCCATGACTACTACCGGAGGCAGGCCGGCCGCGGCCAATAATCCGCCGTCGTCGGTGAAAGCCTGGTTCTTCTCGTGGCAATCCCTGTGCGCCGCGAAGAACGGCTCCCAGCGGAATACCTGGGGAGTCTGGACCGCCCTCAACGAGTCCCTTTCCAGATAGCGCACAGCAGCCTGACCGCCACGCTGCCCCGACAGCTGGACGATGGTGTCCGGGACCGGCACTCCGGGCACGGCCCCGCCGTGGCGCGAAGCGGCCTCGGCCAGCCGGGCCAGCAGATGGCGCGAGGCGAACGGCCGGGCGGCGTCGTGGACAGCGACCAGATCTTCCGGGCCGGGGTCGCACCGGCCCGAAACCAGAACCGAAGCGTTCCAGGTCGAGGCGGTCCGGGATGCGCCCGCCGGGGCCACCAGCGGATCTGTTTCGAGCCCCGCCCCCTCGATCTCGCCCTTGACCAGGGGATGCCATGAAACCGGAGCCGCCACGGTCACCGAGACCACTGCGGCGCAGGCCGACAACTCCCGCAGGCTCCACATCAGCATCATGCGGCCGCCGACGTTGCGGAACTGTTTCGGAGGAGCCGAATCGCCGCTGCGGGCCCGGGTGCCCGCGCCGCCGGCCAGAATCACCAGGTGTATCGGGGGCATTTGGATCTCGTTCATCTGCCGCCTCTTTTCCTCGGTTTCATCACCCGCCGGCCTCGCCTATCCGTCCCAAAGCCAGGGCCACGGCCTCGGCGACCCCGGCGACCGGTATCACTTCGAGACCCGCTTCCTTGCCACCGGCGCGCGCCGCGGTGGTGACGACCCTCTTGAATCCGTGCCGCGAGGCTTCCCGCAAACGCCCCGTCCGGTCGGTGACGTCGCGCACTTCGCCGGTCAAACCCACTTCGCCCAGCACCAACGTATCCATGGGTATCGGCACTTCGCGCAGGGAAGACGCCAGCGCCGAGATGATCGCCAGATCCGCCGCCGGATCATCAAGCCTGGCGCCGCCGGCGATCTTGACGAAGATGTCGCATCCGGTCAGATCCATACCCGCCCGCTTTTCCAGGATGGCCGCCAGCAGAGCCACTCTCTTGGTGTCCACGCCCTGGACCACCCTCTGCGGCGTGCCGTAGCGACTCGTCGATACCAGCGCCTGCACCTCGACCAGGAAGTTCCGCGATCCGTTGCGCACGGTGCAGACCGCCGATCCGGGTTCCCGGCCCCGGTGCCCGCTGAGAAACAGGGCGCCGGCCTCGGTGACCGGGATCAGCCCGTCGCTCCGCATCTCGAGAATCGCCAGTTCCCCAGTCGCTCCGAAACGATTCTTCACCGCCCGGATCATTCTGATCGGACCGCCCCCGGAGCCCTCGAAGTAGAGCACCGTGTCCACCATATGCTCGAGCAGTTTCGGGCCGGCCAGATCACCCGACTTGGTCACGTGCCCGACCAGGAATACCGGGCAATGCGACACCCGGGCGAAATCGGCCAGCACGCCGCCGCAATAGCGGATCTGGCTCGTGCTGCCGGGATAGGCGTCCACTACCCCGCTATGCAGGGTCTGCACGGAATCCGCGATGACCACGCAAGGGCCCGGATTGCTTTCGCGATCGGAATAGAGAGCGCCCAGCAGACTCTCCAGATCGACTTCATCCAGGATATGGAAACCGTCTCCCTCCCGAGCGTCGAAGCCCAGGCGCTCGCTGCGCATGCGGATCTGGGCTGGAGATTCCTCGCCGGCCACATAGAGCACCCGCACCCCCCGGCGAACCCAGTTCAGCGCCAGACCGGTCAGGAGCGTCGATTTACCCACTCCCGGCTCGCCTCCGATCAAGGTCACCGAACCTGTCACCAGACCGCCGCCGAGAATGCGGGAAATTTCCTCCGGGTCCACCGCAAGACGATCTCCTTTGGCCGAGGAAACCTGGGCCAGGGCCACCGGCTGGACGGACTTGGCCGAGTCGGGGCCATCGCGACGGGAACGGCTGAACCCGGCGCCTTTGCCCTGTCCGGCGGCGCCGGGAATCTTCATTTCCGCGAAGGAATTCCATTCCTTGCACGTGGGGCACTGCCCCAGCCATCTGATTTCTTCGTGGCCGCAGTTGCCGCAGACGAAACGGGTCGTGGTCCGAGCCATGGGGGCACCTTTCGGGATGATGTTCGCAGACCGGAGGATAACGCCAAAGCGGCGGCTGGTAAAGGTGGTCGGCGGAAGCAGATCGGTTTGCGCGGCAACGAATCATATACCATGTTTCCAATGGGCAATATCCGGTTCCGCGAGAACCGCCGCCAGGATCCGGAAATTAAATTTCCCGGCCTCTCAGCCGGGAAATCGGGGGGAATCCAAGAATGATCTACCAGCGTACGGCGCTTAGCCGAGGCCTCGTCCCATATCTGGGCGACCCTGACGACACCACCATCAGATGACTTCGGCTTCGGCTATCTGGCCAGCAAGACTTTTCTCTGCGCTGCCTGGTCGCCCGTGATCAGGCGCACCAGATAAACGCCCGAAGCGACTCGACGGCCACGGTCATCGGTTCCGTTCCATGTAATCGAGTGTTCGCCGGCGTCCAACTCCTCGGCGTCCACCAGGCAAGCCACCCTTCTGCCCCTGGTATCATAGATATCCAATTCGACCCTGCCCCGCAGCCCGGTCCGGAAGATGATTTCGGTCCGAGGGTTGAACGGATTGGGCACGTTCGGCAGCAGTCGGGCTGATCGCGGCGGCGGCCCCACTCCCGTGGCCGCACTCGCGGTCATCAGATATTCGGCGGCGTTCTCGACCAGTTTCCGGGCGACTACGCTCTCGGCCAACGCATCGAGATTGAAGGAAAATGTCACGGTCTGGGGCCCGGATCCGGGATCCTCCGCATCGTGGACGACGATCATGGCCCCGTAATCCTGAAAAGCCGTCGAAAGCTGGTAGTTTTATGTTTAAAGAAGTTACTGCTGTTGGTGAAATAACTTATG
>CAZYDJ010000035.1:0-6289 GCA_964646035.1 uncultured Fibrobacteraceae bacterium
GTAACGCCGAGGCGGGGCGGCACAGGAAGTGCCGCCCCGCCGTCCCGTAACGCGCCGGGCATGAGCCGTCGCTCCCCCAGCCAAACCCGAACCCACGTCCCTACCGCAACAACTCGATCTCTTCTTCGAGCACCCGATCCAGATCATCCTTCTCGATATTGCGATGCAGCTTCCCCGCGCGATAGATCGCCACCTTGCTCTTGCCGGCGGCGATGCCCAGGTCGGCCGCCTTGGCCTCTCCGGGACCGTTGACGATGCATCCCATCACCGAGATCACCCGGTCCGGCGGCAGGTCGCGGGCCAACTTCTCGATCTTCGCGGCGAGTGCGAACACGTCTACCTCGACCCGGCCACAGGTCGGGCAGGCGACGATCCGGGCGAATTTCCGGCGCAGTCCCAGGGCGGAAAGCATGTGAAAGGCCGCGGTGACCTCCTCGACCGGATCCGCCGCCAGGGAGATGCGGACGGTGTCGCCGATACCCTCGCCGAGCAGCACGCTCATCGCGGCCACCGAACGGATCGCACCCGCCTGCAGCGTGCCGGCCTCGGTCACGCCGAGATGCTGGGGCACGTCCGACTCCGCCGAGAAACGCCGACAGGCCTCGACCACCTCGGTCGGATCGCTGCTCTTGAGACTGACCACGACGTTCACGAAGCCCACCGCGTCCAGTTCCTCCAACTCGTCCAGGGCGCTGCGGACCAGGGCGCCGGCGGGATCGGTATCGAGCATCTGCTGATAGCGTTTGTGCAGGCTGCCCCGGTTGACCCCGATCCGGATCGGCACGCCGCGGTCGGCGGCGGCCCGGGCCACCTCGCGCACCTTCTCCGGGGAGCCGATGTTCCCGGGATTGATGCGCAGCTTGGCTATCCCGGCGTCCAGCGCGGCCAAGGCCAGGGTATGCTGGTAATGGATGTCGGCCACCAGAGGAACCCTGGCCTCGCTGACGATGCGGGGCAGAGCGGCGGCCGCGGCCTCATCGTTGACGGTGACGCGTACGATGTCGGCTCCGGCGGTAGCCAGTTCGCGGATCTGCTGCAGGGTCGCGTCGGCGTCGCCGGTGCGCGTGGTGGTCATCGACTGGACGCTGATCGGGGCGTCGCCTCCGATCAGCACGCCTCCGACGCTCACCTGACGGGTGGGACGCCGGGCGGCGGTGATCTTCTCGCTGTTCATTTCTCCTCTTCCAGGCGCGGTCCGGGTCGGCGGACATCTCCGTCGCGCCGGGTGATTCCGGCGGCGTCGAGATGTTCCAGCATGGGTATGCCCAGCTTGCGGCTCAGGCCGGTGAGTTCGCGGAATTTCGCGAAATTGATGGTGGCCTCCTGCGCGAAATACCGGCGCAGGTCGGCAAGAATCCGGTCCAGCGACTCGCGATGGACATGATAATCCGGCGATACCTGCACCGCCCTGCCCCTTTCATGGAGATGGCGGAGCAGTTCGTCGACGGGTTGGCCGGCGCTGGGGAACGAACCGCCGAATTCGCCGGCTCCCGGCCATTCCGCGCCACAGGATCGCAGGGCCTGCTCGCAGGCCGCTACAGCGGCGGCGGTTTCCGGCCGCAGCGGCGGGCCGTCCGGACCGGCGGTTATCCTGTCCCCGGCCACCATCCAATCCGCTCCGGAGCCGAGGTTTTCGAGCAATGAGTTCCAGTCGGCGGCCCCGGCCTTGTAGCCGAGACGGCGCTTCGCCTCCTCTTTGGGCACTCCGAGCCGCAGCGGGAAGCGCGAGGCGTAATCGGCGACCATTTCGGAGACGGCGGTCCTGGCCGCCGCCAGCACAGAGCAGTGGTAGATGCGGTTCCCGACCCGGACCACTTCGGGATCGTCAGCCGGGGCGCCGGCGACTTCGGCGACGGCGATTCCGGCCAGACCGGCGTCGCCGAGACGACGGCGCAGGATCTCGCCCGGATCGCCTTCTTCCAGGATGGCCAGTTCGGCCAGGGCGTCGGCTTCGAAACGGCGGCGGCGCTTCGGGGCGCAGACCAGGACGCGGCCGCCGGCGATGGTGGTCACCGGCGAATAGAACCGCACCACGAGCCGATCGCCGGGAGCGGCCACCAACCGGTCTTCGAGATGGAGCTGGGCCAATCCCGAACGTTCCGCCGAGTCGCCGCCCAGTTCCTCGCGATCCAGCAGGATGATCCGCGCCAGCACCTCGCGGCCGGCGTGATGGATATGCACCCGCTGCCGGTTCTTGATGATTCCGGTCCAGTGGGGAACCATGTCGAGTCGGGCGTCGATCCGGTTGACGACCTTCGCCGCGCCGGGGCCGATCAACTGGTAGCCGCGCTCGACATCCTCCTTCTTCACTCCATGCAGAGCGAGAGCGAGCCTCTGGCCGGAAAATCCGCGTTCCGCCTTGCGGCCGTGGACCTGGACGTCGCGCACCCGCACCTGGGCGCCGGAAGGTTCGAGACGGAGCTTGTCGCCGGACGACACTCCGCCGCTCCAGCAGGTTCCGGTGACGATGGCGCCCACCCCGGGCATGCTGAAGACGCGGTCCACCGGCAGACGGAAGGGGCCGTCGTCACCCCGCGGAGGCAGGGCCATGGCTTCGGCCAGGATCATCCCGCGCAGAGAGTCCAGTCCCTGGCCGGAGCGGGACGAAACCATCGCCGTCGGCTTGCCGTCGAGGAAGGTGCCGGCGCAGAGCTCGCGGGCCTCTTCGGCCGCGACCTCGGCGATCTCCTCGTCCACGAGATCGATCTTGGTGATCACGATCACGCCGCCGCGCACGCCGAGCTGTTGCAGGATCTCGAGATGCTCCACGGTCTGGGGCATGACCCCCTCGTCCGCGGCCACTACCAGGAAAGCCAGGTCGACGCCGCCCGCGCCGGCGACCATCTGCTTCACGAATTTCTCATGCCCGGGAACGTCGACGACACCGAGAGTCACTCCGTCCGCGAGAACGAATTCGGCGAAGCCCAGCTCGATGCTGATGCCGCGGGCGCGCTCCTCCTTGAGACGGTCGGTCTCCTCGCCGGTCAGGGCCTTGATCAGGGCCGACTTGCCGTGATCGACGTGTCCCGCGGTGCCGAGGATGAAGCGACGCTCCCCGCCGGAAGTCATGCTTTCTCCCTGCGGATGCTGGCCCCGAGGGATGCGAGCTTGGACTCGATCTTCTCGTAGCCGCGGTCGATATGGTAGACGCGATCCACCTGCGTGACCCCCTCGGCGGCGATTCCGGCCAGGATGAGCGCGGCGCTGGCCCGCAGGTCGGTCGCCATCACCGGAGCCCCCTTGAGGCTTTCGCAGCCCTTGATCACCGCAGTGGCGCCGTCCATCTCGATCTCGGCGCCGAGACGCTTCAATTCCGCGACGTGGGTGAACCGGTCGGTGTAGATGGTCTCGGTCAGGAAGCTGGTGCCGTCAGCCAACGAAGCCGCGGCCATGACCTGGGCCTGCATATCGGTGGGAAATCCCGGGAAAGGACGGGTGGAGATCTCGATGGGACGCAGACGGTCCGGGGCGCTGATGTCGATCGCATCGCCGGCGGAGTCGACCCGGCAACCCATGCCCAGCATCACGTTGATCACCGCTTCGAGATGGTCGGGGCGGCAGGAGCGCACCGAGATCTCGCCGCCGGTGATAGCGGCCGCGGCCAGGAAGGTGCCGGCCTCGATGCGGTCGGGGATGACCCGGGTGCGCAGGGGGCGGATCTCCTTCACTCCCTCGATGACCAGGGTGCGGGTGCCGGCTCCCTCGATTTGGGCGCAGGAATCGGCCATGGACTCGCCCAGCTGTGTCACCTCGGGGTCGATGGCGCAGTTCAGCAGTTCGGTCCGGCCCTCGGCCAGCACCGACGCCATCAGCACGTTGCAGGTGGCGCCGACCGAAGTGGGTTCGAACTTGAAGGTGTCGCCCTTGAGGCCGCCCACGGCCCGGGCGTTGATGTACCCCTCATCAAGCTCCAACTCGGCCCCGAGCTTGCGCAGTCCCTCGAGATGGAGGTTCACCGGGCGCGGGCCCCAGGCGCAGCCGCCGGGCAGCGAAACCCGGGCCTCGTGCCGGCTGGCCAGCAGCGGTCCCAGCACGTAGATGCTCGCCCGCATCGTCTTGACCAGATCGTACGGAGCCTCGATCCCGGTCAGATCCGTGGTGTCGATGTGCAGGGTGTCGCCCGCGAAAGTGCAACGGGCGCCCAGGATATCCAGCAGCCGGGCGAATGTGCGCACGTCCCGCAGATCGGGAACGTTTTCTATCACCGATTCGCCCCGGGCCAGCAGAGCCGAGGCCATCAGCGGCAGCACGGCGTTCTTGGCCCCCCCGACGGTCACCTCTCCAACCAGACGGGTCGGTCCCTCGATCACGAAGCGGTCCATCTCAGCCTCCCTCCGTCTCGGTCATTTCCAGCGGTGGCCGGGCCGTGACGACCCGCGGCTTGTCATTATAATCGCGGTGGACCCGCGTGTCCCGCAAACCGGCCTGCTCCCAGATCTCCGGCACCGATTCTCCCTGGTCGGCTCCGATCTCGGCCGCGATCCACCCTGCCCGATGCAACCAGACCGGCGCCAGGGCGGCCAACGCATGGTACAGATCCAGCCCGTCAGGGCCTCCGTCCAGGGCTTCGGGGGGATCGTGGTCCGCGACCTCGCGCGCCAGGCCGGCGATGTCGGCGCTGGGGATGTAGGGCGGGTTGCTGACCAGCAGATCGACGCGTCCTTTCAGACGTTCGGGAACGGGACCGCAAAGGCTGCCGTGATGGAAATCGACCCGCGACGAGACCCCCAGCTTGCGGGAGTTGGCCGTCGCCAGCTCGACCGCTGACCGGTTGATGTCCGAAGCGTGGACCTCGAGACGGGGCATCTCGGCGGCCAGGGTGATTCCGATGATGCCTGTTCCGCAACCGACCTCCACCGCCAGCGGCGAGATCAGACGGGTGTCGCCGCCGTTGAGCAGTTCGAGGCAACGGTCGACCAGCAACTCGGTTTCCGGACGGGGGATGAATACTCCCGGCGCCATCTTGAAGCTGCGGCCGTAGAACTCGGCCTCCCCCAGCAGATGCTGCAGGGGCTCGCCCGAAGCGCGGCGGCGGACCAGTTCGCGGAAACGCTCGATCTCGTCGGCCACCAGAGGCCGGTCGTGGTGCATATAGAGTTCGAGGCGGGATAATCCGAGCACGTCGGCGAGCAGACGTTCGGCGTTCAGGCGGGGGGAATCGACGCTCTTTTCCGCGAGGTAGCCCGCGGTCAGGCCGATCAACTCCCGAACTGTCTTGAGGGATTCGCTCATCAGAAGCCGCCGGCCGGGGTCATTTCGCGTCGCGGCTGGCCTGCAGGGCCTCCTCACGGCGATAAGCCTGGATGGCCGCGATGACCTCATCGAGGTCGCCCTGCATGATGGCGTCAAGGCTGTGGACGGTCAACCCGATTCGGTGATCGGTGACCCGGCTCTGCGGGAAGTTGTAGGTGCGGATCTTGCCGCTGCGGTCGCCCGAGCCGACCATCGACTTGCGCTCGGCGGCCACTGCGTCATCCTGTTCGCGGATCGCCCGCTCCAGCAGCCGGGATCGCAGCACCTGCATGGCCTTGGACTTGTTCTTGTGTTGCGACTTCTCGTCCTGGCACTGGACCACCAGGCCGGTCGGGATGTGGGTGATGCGAACGGCGGAATCGGTGGTATTGACCGACTGCCCGCCCGGACCGCTGCTGCGATAGACGTCGATGCGCAGGTCGTTCTCGGCGATCTTGACGTCGACTTCCTCGGCCTCGGGCAGCACCGCGACGGTAACCGCCGAGGTGTGGATACGGCCCTGGCTCTCGGTCTGAGGCACCCGTTGGACCCGATGCACGCCGCTCTCCCAGCGCAGGACGCCGTAGACGCCGTCGCCCTTGACCGCGTAGACGACTTCCTTCATCCCGCCGGAGGAGCCGGGCGTGCCGTCCATCAGCTGGGTCTTCCAGCCCTTGTTCTCGGCATAGCGCAGATACATCCGCGAGATCTCCTCGGCGAAGAGAGCCGCCTCGTCGCCGCCGGTGCCGGCGCGGATCTCGAGGATGACATTGCGGTCATCGTTGGGATCATGGGGCAGCAGAGCGACTTCGAGATCGGCCGCGGCCTTCTCGAATCCGGCTTCGAGTACGGGCAGTTCCTCGCGGACGAGTTCGATGATACCGGGATCGTCCTCGCTCTTGAGCAGCTCGCGGCTCTCGGCCAGCTGACGCTCGAAATCGATGTAGCGCTCGCCGATCTCCAGGATGTGGCGCAGATTGGAGTGCGCGCGGGTCACTTCCTGGTATTTCTGCATATCCTTGACCAGATCGGGATCGCTGAGCTGCGTTTCCAGCTC
>CAZYDJ010000035.1:6299-12155 GCA_964646035.1 uncultured Fibrobacteraceae bacterium
TCCTTAGCTTCCATCTCCAGCCTGTGTTGTTCCTGAAGCTGCTTTTCCAGCTCATCTGACCGATCCCTCAATCCGGCGATTATATCCTTCACGACGAGGCCTCCTCGCCTACCGCATCGGGGCGGGGCGCTTCCATCTCGAAGTAGGACCGCTCCCGGAAACCCTCGGCCTCGGGTGTGAGCACCGCCTTCAGGGCGGCCATGGCCACTTCGAGCTGATCGTCGTCCGGACGGCTGGTGGTGATCTTCTGCAGCATCAGCCCCGGCCAGATGAACGGCTTGATGATGAACGAGTCCTTGAACTTGCCCGAGAGCTTGATGGCCTCGTAGGCCAGACCGCCGATGACGGGCACGAAAGCCAGCCGCAGCAACCGTGCGCCGATATCTTCGGGGCGGCCGAGAAACGCGAAGACGACCAGCGAGATCAGCATCACGAAGAAGAGGAAGCTGGTGCCGCAGCGCGGATGCAGGGTCGTAAACGGCCTGGCGCCTTCCGGGGTGAGATCCCTGCCGTTCTCGAAGGCGTGGATCGACATGTGTTCGGAGCCGTGATACTGGAAGACCCGCGCCATGTCCTTCATCTGCGAGATGGCCCAGAGATAGGCGATGAACAGGATGATCCGCACGATGCCGTCGACCACGTTGAACCAGATGCTGTGGGTCACGCCCATCCACTCGGTGATCATCAGGGGCAGATAGAAGAACAGCCCCAGGCTGAGCACGAACGAGAAGGCGATGGTCGCCCACATCGCGATGGTGGAGCCCAGGTTCTTGGTCTCGGTCTCCACGCGCTCCTCTTCGAGCGATTGCTCCGCCGAGTACATCAGCGCGCCGATGCCGAGCGAAAGCGACTCGATCAGGTGGATGCCGCCGCGCAGGATGGGGATGTTCAGGAATTTCAGCCGCCGCATGACGCTCTTGAACGGCTTCTTGCGCACGACAATGCGCCCGTCCGGGATGCGGACCGCCGTGGCCACGGCGGTCGGCGAACGCATCATGACGCCCTCGATCACGGCCTGGCCGCCGACCGCGAGGTCGAGCTCGGCCGGATCCAGGGGGCAAGGGGGAGCCGTGGGCTCGGTCTGACGAAGCTGTTCAGTCATGGCCTCTCTCCGGAAACGAAACGAGGGCGCCGGCAATCTCAAGCCCGGCACCCTCGGTCCTGTACACGGATGCGCGCGGCATGGCCCTAGGGCCCGGCCGCAACGCTAATTCTTCTCAGCCTGGTTGTCGTATATCCCCTGATAGCGCTTCTTGAAGCGCTCGATGCGTCCGGCTGTATCGACGATCTTCTGCTGGCCGGTAAAGAACGGATGGCACTTGGAGCAGATCTCGACACTGATCTTCGGCATCGTCGCCCGAGTCTTGATGACGTTGCCGCAGAGACAGCTGATCTCGCAGTCAACGTAGTCGGGGTGGATCCCTTTCTTCATTTCACGCACCTTCTGACATTGATGGTCCGGTTTATTCACAGCCGCTAATATGTAAGCAGACAACCGCCCAAGGGCAAATTATTTGTCACCGGGCTCCGGCGATCCGCTAGGCGTTCATCGCGGCCAGGAACTGTTCGTTGGTCTTGGTCTTGCCCAGCTTGTCGATCATGAACTCCATGGCCTCGTTGGGGCTGTAGTCGCTCAGATACTTGCGCAGGACCCAGATCTTGTTCAGATCCTTCTTTTCTATCAGGAGGTCTTCCTTGCGGGTGCCCGACTTGAAGATGTCGACCGCGGGGTAGATCCGTTTTTCGGAGATCTTGCGGTCCAGGACCAGCTCCATGTTGCCGGTGCCCTTGAATTCCTCGAAAATGACCTCATCCATCCTTGAACCGGTCTCGATCAGGGCGGTCGCGATGATCGTCAGGCTGCCGCCCTCCTCGATATTCCTCGCCGCTCCGAAAAAGCGCTTGGGCTTCTGCAGGGCGTTGGAATCGACGCCGCCGGAGAGGATCTTGCCCGAATGCGGCACCACGGTGTTGTGGGCGCGGGCCAGACGGGTGATCGAGTCGAGCAGGATGACCACGTCGCGGCCGTGCTCCACCAGGCGGCGCGACTTGGCCAGAACCATGCTGGCCACCTGGACGTGGCGCTCGGCGGGCTCGTCGAAGGTCGAGCTGACGACCTCGCCCTTGACCGAACGGGCCATGTCGGTGACCTCTTCGGGCCGCTCGTCGATCAGCAGGACGATCAGCACGGCCTCGGGATTGTTCTCGGAGATGGCGTTGGCGATCTTCTGCAGGATGATGGTCTTGCCCGCGCGCGGGGGCGATACGATCAAACCACGCTGCCCCTTGCCGATGGGCGCCATCAGGTTGATCAGCCGGGTGGTGATGTCGCCGTTCTCGCATTCGAGATTCAGGATCTCCTCGGGATACAGCGGCGTCAGGTTGTCGAAGAGCGTCATCTGCTTGGCCCGGTCGGGATCCTCGTAGTTGACGGACTCGACCTTGAGCAGGGCGAAGTAGCGCTCGTTGTCCTTGGGCGGCCGCACCTGGCCGGAAACCGTGTCTCCGGTCTTGAGGTCGAACTTCTTGATCTGCGAGGGAGAAAGGTAGATGTCGTCCGGGCCGGGCAGGTAGTTGTACTTCACCGATCGCAGGAATCCGTAGCCCTCGGCCAGGACCTGCAGCACGCCTTCGGCGTATATCAGTCCGTTCTTCTCGGTCTGTCCCTCGAGAATCTTGAAGATCAGCTCGGATTTGCGCAGGGTGCTGAGACCTTCGACATTGAGACCCTTGGCGATCTCTACCAACTCAGTGATGTTTTTCTCCTGGAGATCCTTGATGTCCATGTCTCTCCTGCGGCAGGAAGCCGGCTTCGCTGAAAGATTGAGGTGGATCGGTGTGCGATTGGCATGGAGGAGGTCGGGGCAAGGAAACGACCCCCGTCGCCACGCCCCGCGGGTCGGCTGACCCTTTCTCCGAGAATTGACGATTTATCCCGCTATGTCAAGATACACTTGAATAAGGCGTGGGGCTTGGCCGGCGATCAGGAATCCCCGACCACGCCCCCGGACGCCTCGAATTCGGACTACTCTCCGTCGAGCTGCTGGAACTTGGCCATGTTGCTGTCGAAGGCCGCGGTGTCTCCGACCTCGCCCTGGCAAAGCGCGAGATAGAAGTACCCGTTCTTGCTGTCCAAATACAAATTGACCAACGCGTTGCCGACATTGACGCCGGCCTCGAACTGGGTCTTGGCCTGATCCAGCATTTCGGCCTTGCGGACGGGATCCGGCTCGACCTCGGCCTGGCCCTTGATCTCCTTGCCGTACTTGTAATGCACCTGCAGCTTCTGCATCATCGTGTTCTCTTCGGGATTTTCCTCGAGCTGCAGCGCCCTTTGATAGTAGGTCAGGGCGTCGGCGTAGCGCTGGACGCTGGAGTCGGCGTAGTAGTTCGCCGACCGCAGGGCCAGGGGATAGATTTCCTCGTCGTTGTCGGTGTCGTCGTCCTGCTCGTAGATGTCGATCACCCGGACGAAGAGGTCGGCGGCCCGCTCGAAGCGGTTCTTCTCCTCGGCGAGGCTGGCGATGTCGATCAGCAGGCCGGCGTCTTCGGGATGTTCCCTCAGCAGATTCTCGTAGATGTCGTTGGCCTCGGCGGCCCGGCCGACCTTGCCCAGCACGTTGGCCTTGTCGGCCAGCACGTCGTAGGCGGAAGCATCGTTTGCCAGAACCTCGTCCAGCAGATCGAGCGACTCGTTGTACAAAACCATGCTCTCGGCTTCATCCACTGTTTCGTTGGCCATCTTGATCTTCATGCGGGCGATGTTCTTGATCGGCGCAACAGAATCCGGAAGAGCGGTGTAGGCCAGCCGGAAGTATCCCTCGGCCGCCTCGTAATACTTGCCGCGGAATTCGTTGCTGGCGTCGTTGACGTTGCGCGAGTAGCTGTACTGCAACGCCTCGGCTACCTGGTCGGTCAACAGTTCGGGCGCCAGTTCACGTGCGCGGGAATAGTACTCGTAGGCCTGCCGGTAGTTTTCCCGGGCCTCGGCGTAGTCGTTGTCGCGGATCGCGTCCTCGGCGACCTTGGTATGCGCCTCTCCCAGATAGAAGTAGGCATCAGGCTCGTCGGGGCTGTAGTCCAAACCCTCATGCAGAACGTTGATGGCCTTGTCGAACTGATTCTGGTCCAGATAGAGGATCGCACTAGTGACGTGCGCGGAGCGACAGCCGGCCATGGCGACTAGAGCCGCCAGCACGGCCAGCAGGATCAATGCCTTCCTGGTCATTCAGACTCCCCCTCGGGAACGCGAGGTATGGCAGGTGCTTCTGACGGTACTCTGCCATAAGGTGGGGTTTGGACGGGTCAAGCGCTTCCTCTGAACTGATATCGGGAAAGAGAGAACAGAGGGCCGCCGGACATCCGGTAAGCTCTTAGAATTAAAAGTCACCGGGGACTCGCTGTCAAGCAGATACAGACCCGGCCGGGCGGATCATGGCGCCCGCCGGAAGTCATTCGGGCCGGTCGGTCCCTGACGGAAGCGGAGGCCCGGGATCGTCCCTCGGCGTATGCATCCACCGCGGAAGACGATCGAAATAGGCATTTCGCTGCTCTGGGCTGAGGGATTCGACTTCCTGGATCAATGTCGCCAGGACCAGTGAGTCGAGGCTGCTCTGGGCATCATTCAATCGACGCGAAAGCTCCCAGACCTGATCGTTGTCGAGCGTTTCCCTGGTCATCGCCTCATGCAATTCCCTTCTGGCGACCGCCACGGACCTCCGCTTATCCCGCAGGGCGGGGATGGCCTCGCATTGGGCCCGGAGCAACCTGTCGCATTGGTGATCGTCCAGCCCGAGCTTGTGCCCCAGGCGTCGCGATCGCCTCGCCGCCAGGGTCTCGGGATCGGCCCGATGCTGTCGGTTCTCGGATCGCCGCTCGGAATATTCCCGACCCGGATAGGGCCCGTCGCCACCCGCGGAGGCGGCGGTGCGCAGGGCCACGACGCCCAGCCCGATGTTCAGGCCCAGCGAGAGCAGCAACAACAGCATCCACCCCTTGCGCATCATCCTCACTCCCCTTCAACTGATTCGTCTGCGAACAGCCCGCCGTATAGGGCGTCCAGAGTCAACGCATTGTCTTGGGTCAACAAAGACCCCTCTTCCCACCAGGCTGTGGTCTCCGCTGTTGAGACTTGGAAATTCCCCACTGAAAGCCCCAGGGTCAGGCCGACCGCGACCGCCGCGAGCCCCCCGCCGGCGAGGGCCAGCCGCGACAGCATCGGGTTCCGCCGAGGTCTCCTGACTGCATCGATGATACCGGGCCAGGCCGAATCATTCATCGCCGGCGCCGTATCCGCGTCGAGCAGCTCCCATATCTCCCGGTTGTCTTGATCGTGTTTCATTTCCGGGTCACCTCCCTGGCCAGCTCCTGTCTGAGCGTCCCGGCCGCCCTCTGCAGAAGCGATTCCACGGCCGCCGTAGTGGCGCCCATCGCCGCCGCAACATCCTTGCGGCTCATCTCGTGAAAGCGGCTCAGCAGCACCGCCTCGCGCTGTCGGACCGGCAGCTTCATCACTGCCGCCCTGACCGCGCTGCGCGTCTCGCTCCGCTCGAGATTCTCGGCCGGTCCGGCAGCCTCCGCGGGCCGGTCGTGCTTGCGGGAATCGAATTGCACCCAGCCGATTATGCGACGGCGCCTCAAAAGACTGCGTGCGGAATTGCCCGCGATCCGAAAGAGCCAACTCTTGAACATGTTTTCGCTCCGGTAACGCGAGGCCTCCTTGAATACCTTGACGAAGCTCTCCTGGCAGAGATCGCGGGCGTCCTCCTCGGAGCCGGTCATGCGCCAGATAAAATTTCGGACCGGGTTCTGCCAGCGATCGACGAGGAGGCGGAAAGCCTCCTCGTCACCGTTCGC
>CAZYDJ010000035.1:12255-19143 GCA_964646035.1 uncultured Fibrobacteraceae bacterium
TCGCGGCGACCGTGCAGACGCATCGCGTCCATCTTCACCTGCTGTTCATCGGTCAGCAACCCGCGCATCTGCAGCCGGTGGTCCAGACGTTTGATTTTCAGGTCGTCGCGCAGATCGCCCATGCTGCGGATAAGCTTCACCATCGCGCCCCGGTCGGGATCGGCGTCCAGGCGCAGCTTCTGCATTTCCAGACGCATCTGCTGGATTTCGGTGCGCAGCGGCAGACAATCGGCGCGGTGCGCTTCACGCATCTGCTCCAGCTTGGCGATCTGGTCCTCGGTCAACTCGAGTTCCTTGGCCATCCGCTGCATGGGAAAATCGCGATTGCCGTCACGGCAGAGCTTCTCGGAGGCGCAGTTGTGTTTGGGATCTCCCTTGCCGCCCCGCTGCTGGGCCTGGGCGACGCCCACGACCAGCATCGACGCGAGCGCCAGAACAAGAAGGCTCGAAAAGATGATCTTGCGCTTGCCGAACATGATTATTTCCTCCGTCAATTCGTGGTTTGGTATGGCATCGATCGGCCGAGGATCCGACCTCTCACACATACCCCAACGCTCGATGTTCCGGAAAACCAGCGGAAAAAAATCGCGGCGGATCAATCGGTCCGGTCTCCGGAGTCCGGATCCGCGGCGGCGGCGAGACGGCTACGGGCGTACCCGAGATTGGCCAGCAGGGTCTGATCCCCCGGAACGCGGTCAAGCCCTTCACTAAAGGCAGCCACCGCCTCTTCCAGACGACCCGCACGCCCCAGGACCACTCCGCGATCGGAATAGCCGCGGGGATCGGCCGGCGCGGCGGCGATCAGCTCTGCGGCCGCGGCCAGAGCAGCTTCGATGCGTCCAGCTCCGGCCAGGGCTACGGTGTAATTATGCAGCATCGAAACGTCGGCGGGGGCTTCCCGCAGGTATCTCTCCATATATGGCAACGCTTCGGCGCCGGCGCCGCGGGCCAGCAACAGCCGCACCAGGTCCCCGCGCAGGAGCTGAGGATGGGCCGCGCGTTCCAATCCCCGCAGCAGGGTCTGCTCGGCCGCGGCCGGGCTGCCGAGCAGATAGTCGGACCGGGAGAGCCCGCGCCAGCCCAAGGTGATTTCGGGCTGGCGTTCGATCGCCCCGCGCAGCAATCGCTCCGATTCCAGCCACGCCGACCGGGCCGCCCCGGGATCACCGTCCTCGTTCAGCTGGATTCCCAGGGATTGCCAGCGGCCGGCCTCGTTGCAGGCCCCGGCGGCGGCCAGTTTCCGTGTCGTATCCGCCAGACCCCAGGGCGCAACCGCCAGCGCGGCCAAGACCATGACCATCAGTCCCGCCGCCAATTTCCGGCCGCGGGAACGGGCCAGTTCGGCGACAGCGGCGGCGCCGAGAAGGGCCAGGATCGGCACCATCGCCAGACGATAGCGACTGACCATGAAGAACACGCTCTGAGTGGCCGCCAGCAGCAGCAGGGTCGCCGCCCAGGACCGCAGCCGGCGACGGCGGCAGACCACCAGCACCAAGCCCGTGATCCCCAGGGCCGAGATCAGTCCATAGGGCAGGAAGGCGGCTTTCAACCAGGGCGCATGCCGGGGCCAGGCCTCCAGAGGCGTGATCTGCGATATTTCCACGGCCGCGAAATGCAGACGGAACTTGTGCAGCCACAGTCCGGCAGCGCGCGCGGGGTCGTCCTGGATATATCCCCAGGCCTCGCTGGTCCAGATGCGGTCCGCCTCGGCTTCGTCGAGATCGGGAACGCCCTTTTCCCGGGACAGGAAACAGATGCCGGCCGGGTCGTCGGTGGCGTCGTAGCCGGGGAAGGTCCGGAAGAAACCGTTGGCGCCGGGGCTGTTGCCGATATAGAGATTCACGCCGCCGTTCAAGCTGGGTCCGACCAGACGATCGGCCCGCGAACTGTTGAAGATGATCGCCGGAGATAGCATCGCCGCCGCGGCCACCAGCAGGGCCAAGGCCGGCCCCCGGCTTTTCCCCGTCCGCCCAGCTCCGTTTTTGGCGCCCCCTCTCTCCCGCCCGCCATCTCCTGGAAACAGCAGCGCGGCCGCGCCGACCAGGACCAGGACCACCGCATTGGCCCGCAGCAGCGAGGCGGCCCCGGCCAATATGCCGATGGCGATCCCGCGGCGGATCGTGGGGCCGGAATCCCGGGTTGCGGAAATCGCGCAGAGAGTGGCGGTGACGCAGAAGGTGAGGGCGGTTTCGAGCAGGGCCGAGCTGACCATCACCGCGGCCGGGCGGTAGAGCAGATAGAGCAGGGGCGGCAGCCAGGCCCAGCCCGGCGGCAACCTGCGGCGGCCGATCAGAAACAGCAACGCTCCGGTGCCCGCCCACAACAGAGCCTGCAGGATCCTCAGCCCGGTGGGCGCGCCGCCGGTCAGCACGCCGTTGGCGGACAACTCGCGGCCGCCGCCGGCCAAAGCGACCAGATAGGGATAGAGAGGGGACATCGCCAGCGGTCCGGCCGGCAGGATTTCTCCGTCGGCGATATCGGCCGCGGCGCGCAGATAATAGGCCTCGTCCAGCGCCGGCACCCTTCCGAGCGCCGTGTCGTCGACATCCCGCCAGATCGCCGACCACCACAGGGCCACCATCAGGCAGACCGCCACGGCGGCCGCTATCCGGATCCATCCTGTCTGGGAAAGGCGGTTCATCGCGCGCGCATTCCCCCTAGACGCTGAAGCGGATGTTGAGGATGTCGCCGTCCTGCACCGCGTAACCCTTGCCCTCCAGGCGCAGCAGATTGGCCTGCTTGGCGGCCGCCATCCCGCCGGCGCCGATCAGATCGTCGTAGGCGCAGGTCTCGGCGCGGATGAAGCCGCGTTCGAGGTCGGAGTGGATCTGGCCCGCGGCCTCCGGCGCGAGAGCGCCGCGGCGGACGGTCCAGGCGCGGCACTCGTCGTCGCCGACGGTGAAGAAGCTGAGCAGGCCCAGAGCCGCGTATGCCGCCCGGACCATCTTGTGCGAGGCCGGCTCGTCGATGCCCAGTTCGGCCAGGAATTCCGATTTTTCTTCCTCGGGCAGTTCGGCGATCTCCTCCTCCACCTTGGCGCTGAGGGTGACCACCTGGGCTCCGCCGGACGCCGCAGCCGCGGCGATGGCCGGATCGACGCCGTCCTCCGAGCCGTTGAGCACTATGATCAGGGGCTTCAGGGTGAGGAAAGAGAATCCGCTGACCAGCTTGATCTCGTCGACGTTGAGTTCGATGTCGCGCAGGGGCAGCCCCTGCTCCAGGCGCTCGCGGAAGCGTTCGAGCAGCGGCGGTTCGAAGGCGTTCTCGACCTTGCCCATGCGCATTTTGTCCTTGGTCAGGCGGTCGAGGCGCTTCTCGACGATCTGCAGGTCGGCCACGGTCAATTCGAGGGCCAGCTCGTCTATCTCGCCGGACGGATCGGGCGCAGTGATGCCGTTGTCGAAGCAGCGCACCACCTGGGCCAGGGCGTCCACGCGGCGGCCGTGCTCGAGGAAGCGGATGCTTTCGCCGTCCGAGCCTCCGGCCGCGAAACCGGGCACGTCGACCCATTCGATCGTGGCGTTGACCTGTCGCTTGGGTTTGAACATCGCAGTCAGGATGTCCAGGCGCGGGTCGGGAATCCTCCCGACCGCGAGATGGGGATCGACGCCGCCCTGACCGGTCGGAGCGACGGCTCCGGTGACCGCGTTGAAGAGGGTCGTCTTGCCCGTGTACTTCAGGCCGATGATTCCGATCTGCACGAATGACCTCCGGTTCGATTTGAGCGATTCCGCACCGGGAGTATAGTCCATCCCCCCGCCCCGGACAAAACCGTCGGTTCAGAGACGCTTCGCCACGATCCCGGCCGCCGGCGAACCGTCAGGGTCGTCGTCCTCGACGTGGACCAGTGTCTCGAAGCGATCGGCCGCAAAGAAATCGAGCAACTCGCCGGGTTGCAGGCAATGGCGTTCGGCCGGCAACGTCACGTCGCAATCCTCGATCCAGCGATAGGTCCGGATCACCGCGACCCCTCCGGGCAGCAGCAGATCGCCCATCCGATCCATCAGATCCCGATCGAGGAAGCGGAAGGCCAGGATCAGGGCCCAGGGCCCTGCCGGAACCCGGGAGGGATCGGTGAGATCGGCGCATGCCGTCTCGAATTCAACGCCGGCCGATGCGGCGACGCGGGCGGCGAGATCGAGGGCGTGCCGATGGCGGTCGACGGCGGTCACCCGCCAGCCCCTTTCGCTGAGCCAGGCCGCGGCGCGTCCGCAGCCGGCCCCCAGATCGACGGCGGGGCCCAGATCCGGCGCAGGCAGCAGATCCGCGTTTTCGACCAGGAACTCCGGCGGCCGCCACAGCCGGCGGCGGCCGATTCCGGTTTCCCGCAACTCGGCCGGCAGGACGGCAACCGACCCGGCGTCCAGCGTCAGAGCGGTCACGGCGGGACGTCCGCGGCCCCGGAGATACTCCGCCACTGCTTCCGCGACGTGAGCCGCGCCCATCACCAGCAGCGGCTCGTGGCGAGGCGGCAGCAGCACCGCCGGCAAGGCGTCGGCCAGACTCGCAGCCAAGGCTTCGGAATCGGCGAAAGCGCCCGGCGGCAGAGGCATGTTCACCGCCCCGACCGGATGCGCGGCGGCATGGGACTCGGGGTCGCGCAGGTCCAGCAGATTGCCCCGGCGCCAGGCCGGACCCGCTGCCGAATCCCGCCAATCTCTTTCTTTTCCGGGCCTCACGGCTTCCCCTGACCTTCCGATTCTGGTATTCTTGGCTGGTTGCGATCCTGAATCCGAACGTTGAAGATCGAATCCGCCGGAACCCGGATGGAGCGTTCGATGCAATTACGCTTCGCCCTGCTGCTGAACATCCTCGATCCGTTGCTGGCCATCGCCGGCGACCGCGGATTGCTGCGCCTGGCTTTCCTGCGCGAGGCCTACGAGTACAAGACCCTGGCCCACGCCCTGGCCCGCAATCTCGGCGCAGACATCTCCCTGGTCGAGGACGCAGCCCGCTTCGCCGATCTGCGCGGCCAACTCGCGGAATATTTCACCGGCACGCGACGCCACTTCGATATTCCCATCGACCTGCGCGGATCCGACTTCCAACTCGCGGTCTGGAATCGCCTGACCGCCATCCCCTACGGCAAGCTGCGCACCTACAAGCAGATCGCGATGGAGATCGGCCGGCCCACGGCTTCCCGGGCGGTCGGACAGGCGACGGGCCAGAACCCGCTGCCGATCCTGGTGCCCTGCCATCGGGTGATCGGCGCCGGCGGCGATCTGACCGGGTTCTCCGGCGGGATGTCGGTGAAGGCCCAGCTGCTGCGCCTCGAGGGCCACACCCTCGGCGACACCGACCGCATCGTGGCGCCGCGGCTCTTCTGATCCGTTACTTCCGATCCGCCTTCCCTACCCCACCCCGTCCCGCACTCTGCCACATTCCGGCCGCAGGCTCAAGCCGGCCGCCGACCCGGCTCCGGAGCGGGTGATTTCCCCCGGCCGCCGCCAAACCGATTGTCGATCAGGATTCCAGACCGGGCACGATGCTGCGCAGCTCGGCGACGTAGCGCTTGAAGCCGCGGCGGCCGGCCGGCGTGATCTTGATGGTGGTGCGGGGGCGCTTGTCGACGAAGGACTTCTCCACCGAGACGACGCCGCCTTCGGCCAGACGGCTGACGTGGACCGACAGGGTGCCGTCGGTCATGCCCAGCAATACGCGCAATTCGGTGAACGGGGTCGGACCGACCCTGATCAGATGGGACAGGATGAGCAGCCGCGCCCGCCCGTGGATGAGCGGCGACAGCGGTTGCCCCCCTCCTGCCGGAGAAGCGGGACTTTTTTCGCGCACGCCGCGGGGCCTCCTTGCCGCCTTCGGCGAAAACCAACGAGGGGAGACCGTACGGCCTCCCCTCCGGGATCGATCTGCTTCGCCCTGCCTGCACGGCCCCCGTGCAAGTGCTACGGGGAACCTGGGCAGTCGAGGGAGCGGCGCTTCCACCCAGGATCAGCGCCGCTCCCTGGGAAATGCCGGTCGGGGATCCTTCCCCGCCTCCACAAGCGTGGAGTTCCGCGGCCTTCACCAGTGCTCCATCCGGACCCGGCGACATCCCTCGAAACAGACCAAGCTGGCCGTGTTTCCGATTCTTCAGCCTGACGACCCTCCGTGGCCGTCCCCTGGGCTGGATACTTTATAGTCTCAAGTACTTTGTGTTTTCAAGTAAAAAAACAGCCGAAATGAATTTATTTTTCCGGTCCTATCGCCGAGCGGCCGAATCAGCCCCCAGACGGCCGCTCGCCGCTGATTAGTGGGTTGGAAAAGATGAGCTGAGTGCGTATGTTTGGTCCGCCCGCGCTCTGCGGGAGCGCAGGGAAAGCGCGGCGGCCGCAGCCTCGCCATAGATCTGTCACTCGATTACGCAATCCCAAACGCTGGAGGTGAGCCGGATGAAGACTACGAAGTTCATAGCCATGGAAGACCAGTACGGTGCGCACAACTACCACCCGCTGGACCTGGTGATCAAGAAGGCCGAGGGCATCTGGGTAGAGGATGTCGAAGGCAAGCGTTACATGGACTGTCTGGCCGCCTACAGCGCCGTCAACCAGGGACATTGCCATCCCCGCCTGCTGAAGGTCTTCCGCCGCCAGGCAGCGAAGTGCACCCTGACCAGCCGGGCCTTCCGCAACGACCAGCTGCCGGCTTTCTACAAGGAACTGAGCGATATCTCCGGCTTCGAGAAGGTGCTGCCGATGAATTCGGGCGCCGAGGCCGTAGAGACCGCAATCAAGGCGGCCCGCAAATGGGGCTACAAGGTCAAGGGCATCCCGGCCAACAAGGCCGAGATCATCGTCAGCGCGGACAACTTCCACGGCCGCACCACGACGATCGTCGGCTTCTCGACCGAGGACCAGTACAAGGACGGCTTCGGCCCCTTCACGCCGGGCTTCA
>CAZYDJ010000036.1:0-18860 GCA_964646035.1 uncultured Fibrobacteraceae bacterium
ACGGCCAGGTGATCAACGACGTCGAGAAGACCGGCGACATCACCTCCATGATCGATCCTTTTCCTGAACGGATCCGGTCCCGCAGCGGCCAGCGTCAAGTCCCGCGAAGAAGTCGTTCTGGTCCGCGAAGCGCTCGAAAACACGATCAGCGGCTGCGTTCTGGCCCGGATGCAGAAGGCAGGAAGCGGTATCGCGCCCGGGGAACTGGGCCGGCTGGGCATTCGCTATCAGGGATTCCACTTCGCAGGCACTACGGCCACGCCGGGATCCCGCCCCCTGGGCGACAGCCTTGCCGCGTCCTGCGCCGAGCCGGAGGCGGACAAGCCCCACACCTCGGGATTGGCAGTTGCCGAACCCACCGCCGAGCAGGAAAACGCCGCGGAGGCGGACGTCCCGGGGAGCCGATCCCCCGGCGACGGCAAGACCGAGGCCGTCACCGCCTTGATGGCCGAAATCGCCGGAGCTTCGAACCAGCCGCTGAACCGTCGCCGGGGTCTGTCCGGGATCCGGTTGCCGGCCTCGACAGAGCCGGTCGGCGTCTGGCTCCTGGAGGACGGTCCTTTCCGACCGGAGGATCTGGCCCGCGGAGACAACGCCCCGGCCCTCGTCTTCTCCAACAGTTTCCGCAGCCTGCCCGATCTCGGCGGGCGCTTCCTCGCTTGCGGCGTCTCGGCTTTCGTGGGCACCCACATGGCGATCACACCCGATTTCGCCGCGGCCTTCGCCGCCGATTTCTACCGCTCGCTGAGCAAGGGGACCGGAGTCGCCGCGGCCTGCCGCGAAGCCGCCCTGATCGCCCGCGATCGCCACGGCGACCACAACCCGGCTTGGCTGGCATACGGAGTCGCGGGCAGCGGCACCCTGGCCCTGCCTTTCCTCTGATCCCGGTATTGACGGATTTTCAAACGCTTGGCTGATCGCCGGCGTCGGTCAACTCCCTGATCGTTCCGACCAGATCGTCGTGGCAAAGACCGTTGCTGGCCAGCAGGTCGGTTGATCCGGGCAGATAGTCCCGGCCGAGATGGTCGCTGATCCTCCCGCCCGCTTCCTCCACCAGCAGGATGCCGGCCGCCACATCGTAGAGATTCTGCGGTACGCCCCGACCGGCAATCAGACAATCGAAACGGCCGTCGGCGACATAGGCCATCTCCAAGGCGATGGTCCCGAGACGCCGCATCTTCAGACAACGCATGACCAGGCCCTGCAGCAGATTCCCGTCGCGCACGAAGCGCCCGTCCTTCTGGAGTTGCATGCTGGCCACGGCCTCGGCGAGACTCGCTCTTCCACTGACGTGGATCGGCTCGCCGTTGAGACGGGCGCCGCGGCCCCGGGTCGCGGTGAAGCATTCGTCGAGCAAGGGCTGGTAGACCATGGCGGCCAGGACTTCGTCGCCCGCCATCAGAGCCACCGAGGTGCAGAAATCGGGCAGGCCGAGCGCGAAGTTGAGAGTCCCGTCGATGGGATCCAGATACCATGTCCGGCCGGCGTTCGACGCGTCCTCATCCGCGCCGAGTTCCTCGCCCACCACCGCGTCATCCGGGAATTCGGCCCCGATCCGCTCGCGCAGCAAGGTCTCGATACGCAGATCGGCCTCGGTGATGGCCTCCCGCCCGTACTTGAAGCGCAACGCTCCGGTGCGGCGGTAGAGGCCCAGGGCGATTTCCCGGATCTCCGGCGTCCAGCCCCGCATCAGGATCTCGATTTCCGGCGTCGCCGATCTCATCCGCCTCTCTCCTCCCGCTCGTCCGCGTCCCCGCGAAGAGGCCGCAACTGCTTTTCGATGCTTTCGAGGCAACTGTGGACGTTCGCCACCACCGACTCGATCTCATCCCGCGTGGCTCCGTCCTGATGGATGCCGGCCACCGCCACGCACGACACTCCGGTCAACCTGCAGAGGCGGTCGGCGGCCATTGCGGCCAGCGGTCCCTCCTTGTGCGGGGGAATCACCGCCAGCGACGCGAACGGTTCCGGACCGTCCCCCGGGGAGCGCACCGCGACCGCGCCGACGTGCACGTCACCGCCGCCGATAGTCAGCAGCAGATCCCTCCCCCTCGCAGTCAGCTCGATCTCGACCCCGGTCCGGCCGGCTCCGGCAAAGGCTTTCAGCGGAAGCACTGACTTGAAGATATTGGCGTTACGTCGCTCTGGCATGGATATTCTCTCTCCCGACCCCGGTGGCCAAGCCGTTGTTGAATATTTCAACGTCTTGCCCTCATAATCGCGAGGAGTCCGTTAAATTGAAACCTTCAATACCGGGTTCTCGTTACCAAAGCCCGGCATCGATAACGCTCCCCTCGGGGAGGAGCGGCCCATCAGCAAAAATTCGATGGATTCATTATGGCTCCTGAAACGCCTCGGCGCCACAGCCAGGAACTGAAGCCTACATCTTCGGTTCCGCGGGGAGCGTACCTTTTCGGTGCGCTCTGCACGTTGGCGCTCTGCATCTTCGCCGGGGTCGACGCGGGCAAGGTCCGGCCCAACGACGGCACCGTCTGGCTGCTGGGCCGGGCGCAGATCCGCGTACTGGAAGTAGAATCGGCGCTGGACGGGACGGTCTCCCCGCTCGAGCCCGGCGACACCATCATCGGCATCGGCAACACACTGGTCTCGTCTCCCCAGGACGCGGCCCGGGTGCTGAGCAAGCAGGCGACAGGCACCGTGGTGCCCTATCTGGTCGAGCGGGAAAGCCGTCTGCTGCGTCTGCCGGTACGCCTGACCGAATTCCGCACCGCCGGCCGCTTCTACATCTATTACGCCATGATGGCCGCCGCTTATTGGTTGTTCGGGATGTGGGTCTATTTGAAGGGCCGCGACGATATAGCCACGCGCCTCTTCTTTTTGATGTGCCTGCTGTTCTCGGTCTTCTTCATGACCAATATGGGACGATCCAGCTATTTCTGGGGGGATATCATCACCCAGAACGCCGGAGCTCTGGCCCGATTCATGATGCCGGCGATCTTCCTGCATTTCTTCCTGATCTATCCCGAGAAGAAGATCATCCTGACCCGCTATCCCAGGCTGGGACAGCTGATCTATCTGCTGCCGCTGATCTTCTATGTCCAGTTCACGATCGACCAGTTCTTCGGATCGCACGCGCCGCGCATCTACAACACCCGCTGGCTGATCCTCGGCGTCTTCTTCTCCGCCGGTGTGATCGCCCAGGTCCACAGCTACGTACAGACCCCCGACCCTCTGCAGCGACGTCATCTGCGAATTTTGACCCTGGGCACTCTTTGCGGCATCGTCCCGTTCCTGATCCTGACCATGCTGCCCGACAGCCTGATCGACACCGGCGTGGCTTTCGCCTGCACGGCGCCGCTGATCGCAATCCCGCTGTCGTTCGGCTACGGCATCGCCCGCTACCGGGTAATGGAGATCGAGGTCCTGCTCAAGCGACGGCTGGTCTACTTCACGCTGACAGCGTCGGTGATGGTGGCCTACTTCGCCCTGGTGCTGTTCCTGGGTATCCTCTTCTTCCGCATCAGCGGCCAGACCAGCCAGATCGTCGCCGCAGTGGCCACCCTGATCATCGCGGGCATGCTCTGGCCGGCCCGCTCCTATCTGCAGGTGCTGCTGGACAAGCGATACTTCATGACCCAGTCGAACCTGGCCGAGGTGCTGCAGGAATTCGGCAGGGAGATCCCGCGCATTCTCCAGACCGGGGCCCTGGTCGAAAGCGTCGGTTCACGATTGTGCGCGATCCTCGATCTGCCGCGGATGGCGATCTACCTGCGGGACACATCCAACCACGACCTGTGGTTGCTGGCCGGAGAGGCTTCAGCGAATCCCGAAAACTCCGCGTCGGCGCCCCGATTGACCGGTCCCTGCTCCTCGGAGCTGACGCTGCCCGCTCTCGGACGCCGCCTGGAAGAATATCCGGAGCCCTATTGGATCGAGGATTCCGAGCCCGGCGACACTCTACGCAGCGTTTCCACCCGCGAACAGGCCGATCTGGCCGAGAGGTTGAGCGAACAGAGTCGCTTGGCCGACAAGGGTCTGGCCCTGGTGGTGCCGATGAACGTTCACGGCCGTCTGGTCGGATTCTTCGCGCTGCCCCGCAAGCGCGGGGGCGACTCCTTCCTGATCCAGGACCTGGAGTTGCTGACACTGCTTTCCGGGCAGGTCGCGCTGCAGATCGAAAACAGCCGTCTCTATGACGAGGAATTGAAGAACCAGAAGCTGGAAGAGCAGCTATCGCTGGCCCGCACCATCCAGAGCCGTCTGCTGCCGGGAAGCATCCCCGTAGTGGAGGGGCTGCAACTCTCGGCCTGCAACATCACCAGCGCCCAGGTCAGCGGCGACTATTACGACCTGATCGAACGCCACGACGGCACCCTGGCGATCGTGATCAGCGACGTCAGCGGCAAGGGAGTGCCGGCCAGCCTGCTCGCATCCAGCCTCCAGGCCTCGTTGCGGGCGCATTGCGACACCTGCGGCGATCCCGCCCTGATCATCGAACGGGTCAACCGCTACCTGCACGCCAGCACCAGCCCCGAACATTTCGCGACCCTGTTCCTGGGCATCTATGACCCGACATCGAGATTCCTGCGCTATTGCTCGGGCGGTCACGACCCCGCCCTGCTGCGGCACGGCGATGGCCGGATCGAGGAATTGAGCGCCGGCGGGCTGCCCATCGGCGCCTTCGATTTCAGCGAATACGAAGAAGGATCGGCGCACCTCGCCCCCGGCGACACCCTTTTCCTCTACACCGACGGCCTGACCGAGATGGCCGACGAAACCGACGAGCAGTTCGGCATCGACCGGATCAAGCAGGTCCTCTCCGAACATTGGGAACTGACTTCCGAAATGCTCATCCAGCAGATGAAGGATCAGCTCGAGATATTCAGCGGACGTTCCGACGCCGACGACGACATCACCCTGATAGCCGCAAAGGTGGGCGGCGATAAATTCGAAACTTGGGGAAACAAAACGATCGGCGAGTCGTAATCACGGGTACCCCCGGGCGTGTTTTTGCGCCCGAGCCCGAGGATTGGAGCACCGGATGCAGAAAACATTTTTAGGCCTCGGCGGAGCGGCGCTGGTCACCATACTGGCCATGATATTCCTGGGAGGACCGCGACAGGAATTCACGACCAATTCCTCCAAGGCATACGACCTCTATGTCGAGGGGCACTCGGAGCTGCGCGCCTTCCATTACTCGGCCGCCGAAAGCCTGCTCACGGCCTCGGTCGCCCTGGACTCGACTTTCGCCATGGCCCACGCGGTTCTGGCCACCATCTATTTTCGCGAGGATCGACGCGACCTCGGCATCCAGATGTTCGAGCGCGCGGAAGAACTCGTCGAGAACATCGCCGACGCGACGGAGCAGGCCAAGACCCGCCTCTACATGTCCCAATACGAACGACGCAGTTCGCGACAGGACTCGCTGCTCGCTTTCCTGGAGGAGCGGGAGCCCGAGAATCTGCTGGTCCTTTCGGTGAAGGCCTCGATCCTCTTCGCCAACAACGATCCCCAGACCGAGGCGGCTTTTCGCCACATCCTGGAGATCGACCCCAACTTCGCCACCGCCTACAACATGCTGGGCTATTCCGCGGCCCGCCGGGGCGATTATGACCGGGCCGTCGAGTACCTGCGCAAATACGCCTTCGTCGCTCCCGATCTGGCCAACCCTCACGATTCCCTGGGCGAGATCCTGATGATGGTCGGCCGCTATGACGAGGCCGCCCGGGAGTTCAAGCAGGCCTTGAAGATCCAGCCCGACTTCCATTTCTCGCTGATCAATCTGGGCGAGGCGTACATGCGCCAGGGCAAGGTCACCAAGGGTCGCAAGATCTTCGAGAAGGTGCGGGAGATGCTGGCCGAGACCGGCTTCGCGAATGATCTCGAGAACCGGATGGTGAGGCTGTACTTCGAGTTGGGATATATCGAGGACGCACGCAACAGCATGCAGATGATGGTGGACGCGAATCCCGACAACAATGAGATCACTTATATGAGGGCCATGCTCGCGGCCCTGTCCGGAGATCGGGAGAAAGCTCTTCAGACTATGGACGAATTCATGTCGACCTTGAAGAGCAGCGGGGACACCCTCTCAGCCGGCTACCGATACGCCGACCTCTACACCCACCAGTTGAACTCCGTTCTGGCCATGGTCGCCGATGACCAGGAGACCGCCGCGCACGAATGGGGAATGGTGGTCGAGCTCAACAGCGAAACGCCGGCCCATGAAACAAACTGGATGCGGGTCCTCTACGGTACCTCGTTGCAGAAGTCGGGCCGTTCCGAGGAGGCGCGCGAACAAGGTACGATCATCCTGTCGGTCAATCCGAACAATATCAACGCGCTGCTGCTGCTTTGCCGAGCCGACCTCGACCTCGGCAGGCTCGGCGAAGCCCAGGCCGCCCTGGATCGCCTGCAACTGATTCTCTCCGAAGCCGACGTCGACATGCCGGCCGTGGCCGAAGCGACGATCCTGGAGCGCGAGCTGGCGTCACGTATCTGATCGGATACGGCGCAACCGCAGAAAATCAAGGCGTCCCGCTCTTGAGCGGGACGCCTTTCTGTACGGTATCCTGAAAGATTCCTCCGCCTAGACCTCGTCGAAGAAATACGTGTTGAGGCACTGGATGATCCGGCTGTAGGTATCGGGATACAGAGCCCAGATCGCGGCCGCCACGGAACTCAGGAGGCTGTTGCCGTCCTGGGGCGTGAAGCAGAAACCGGTGATCTGATGCCCGTCCTCCGATACATGGACTCCGTTGTAGGGCACCACGGTCTGGTTCAGGATCCGCCCGTAGAAACCGTGATCACGGCCGAAAGAGAAGATCGAGTTGGCGGTCTTCTTGTAGGTCATGGCCACGCGGTCGTTGGTCTCGCAGCGTTCGATCAGTTCCTCGACGGTCACCGGCTTCTTCACCTTCAAATGATACTGTAGCACGTGCATGAAGTTGGTGTTCAGCTTCATGGCCGAAGAGAAGAGATTGAGGTCGTGCCCGAGAGTGCCGAAGAGATGCCAGGCGTCACGGGCGTGATGGGTGCCGAAGCGGGCGTCGTTATGGCCGCCGATCTCCGGGCTGGGCACGAACTTGCTGTCCTGGCTGATGTCATTCGAGCGGCGGATGCATACGAAGCGTCCCTCGACCAGATTCTCGGGCTCCTCGTCGGCCAGTCCGAACATCTGAAGGATAAGCGACAGGTTATGCGTGTTGCAGCTCACGACCTGGAGGTACTTGTCGGTTTCGTGGTCCAGGACCGAGTCGTTGATGCCCCGGGCATACTGCTTGCCGAAGCCGAACTCGCTGCCTTGGGCGATGAAAAGATCGGTGTTCCCTTCGTATTTCCGGTACCACTTTTCCTTCATCTCGTTGCCCATCGGAGTGCAGTCGATGACGACGCGGGAAGCCTCGAGGGCTTCCTCCATGGTCAACTTGACATCGATTCCGAATTCCTTGAAATCGCTGACCTTCTCTTTGTGCGTGACGATTTTGGCGCCGCGACGGATCAGATCCTGCACCTTGCTCCGGTCATTGAGCAGAGGCGTGTTCTTGTGGAAGCAGACGTCGTCGATGCCGAGCTGATCCTTGAAATGGCAGAGCAGGCCGATCAAGGGCTCGCCGATTGTCCCGGTCCCCACAACGAGGACGTTATTCGTGCCGAGCATGGTTCCTCCTGGGAAAGGCGGCATGAGTGGAACTGCGCAAAAAGATCCACCGGGGCGGACAAGCCCGCCCGCAACGGACTGTAACATCTGGGAATGGGAGCCGCCAGCACCTTATAGCCGCACCCCGAAAATCGACTCTGTTCATCAGTCTTCGTGGGGCATCCGCTCGCGTGGGCTGGAAAAGAACTTGTCGTCGGGATAACGCAGCAGGTTGCTGACCCGGCTGGTGTAGATGCAGGCAACGTCCCTGATCTGGGCGCCGAAGCGACTATGCGCCCTCCCCTCGCGGAAGATCGATCCCCAGAATGGGTTGTAGGCGGATGAGATCCGCTTCTGGAGGAGGGAGCGCCGCGCCAGACTGGCCTGCACGTACTGCTTGATTCCGGAATTGTCATTCGAATCCGATTCGCCGCCGGCGAGCAGTCGATCCCTTTCCAGCGTCAGATCCTCCAACGTGGCCTCGACTTCGTTCAGGGCCTGGATCAATTCCCGGACCGGCGACGAGGAAAGGATCTCCTGCTCCACCTCGGGCACGATCATCGCGGTCCGCCAGCCGACGCTCTTCTTGCTGCGCAGGATATCCCCGTAGGTGTGATCGCCGAAATAGAGGATGGCGTCGCCGAAGGCGCCGATCTTGGATTCGAGGAAGAAAGCGTCGCCGCCGTCATAGCAGTTCCCCTCGTGATTCGGCATCAATTCGAGCGAGTCGCGCGGCACCGTCTTGCCCCTGCCGCAAGGCAGGAAGAAACCCGGCTTGCCGGCGGCGCAGATCACCAGATCGAAGTACCGGCTCCAGGAACCCGACTCCCCGCCCAGGACATGGTCCATGACCGCGGCGGTGTAGTCGGCCTCGGAGTTGGTCAGCAGGAACAGGCGTTTTCCCGCCTTGCGGAACTTCTGCAGCGAATCCAAGAGCAACGGATCGCGGACGAAATAGCGGTCGAGATCGGCCATGATCCGCCGTTTGAGGGATCCGTCCCGATGGATGGTGTCGATCGCTTCGCGGATATCGTTGAAGAGCACCCGGTAACTCGTCCGAACCAGTTTCGGATGCTCGTCCTTGAGCGCCACCAGGGCGGTGTAGAGGGATCCTTCGGGCAGATCGAAAAGGGTGTCGAAAACCCGGTAGCGCTGAGGGCTGAGGCGGATGCGGCCCCGTTTATAAGCGGCCCGCCTCTCTTCGCGAGGCAATAACCGGCCGCCGTGGCGGACCCGGGCGACATAACCGTAGGCGTCGATCTTCAGGATGTTGCCGAGGCGGCGATCGACGACCAGGCCGCGGGCGACGGCTTTCCGGTCGTGGGGCACGTCGCGGATCTTGGCGGGATAGCCCTTCACCTTGATCAGGTTCTCCACCGCCAGGTCGAAACAGAGCCGCTCGAAGACGTCGGCGGCGTAGAGCGCGATGGTATGATCCATGTCGAAGCCGATCGCCTTGATCGACTCCGACCGGAGATTGCGGTTGGCGAATACCCTTTGGTGGGCGGGAAAGAGTTCGGGCCGGCTTTCCCTGCCGGCGGCGGCTGCGCTGTTCATGAACGATCGACTCCCGCTCAGACCGGCGCAGGCGCCTCGGAGGGAGTCGCTGCGACGGCCGGTTCCATCTCCGCCCCGTCTCCGGGCAGTTCGGGGAAGAGAATGCTGGCCTTGCGCCGCCAGCTCGCGGCGTTGTCGTGGAAACCGAGATCGGCCAGGACTTCGCTGCCGCGCAGCCATGCGGCATGATTCATTTCGTTCGCTGTGACCGAGCGCAGGAACATCCCCAGCGCCCTGCGCTTGTCGCCGTAGGCCAACGCACAACGGCCCAGACCCAGCAGGGCCGCCGAGCTCGCCCTATCCGCTGCCAGAACCCGCTCGAAGAGGGCTCGTGCCTCGGATACGTTCCGCCGCCAGAGGGCCAACTCGCCCAGATGGCAGGTTGCCGTCAGGATCCGGCGATCGTCCTGCGCCTTGGCGTCGGTTCCGGTTTCCGCCGCGTGCAGAGCGTCGCGGAAAATGCTCGCGACGGTTTCGGCCAGGGCTGTCGAATCGGCCGGCGACGATCCCCGCGTTCCAGAATCAGGCAGGGAGCGCAACGCGGTCAGAGCCCATTGGAATCGGATCGTATCGCTGTCGGGATAGATCTCCCGGGCCTTGTCCGCGACCGCCCGGGCTTCTTCCCCGCGATCGAGAGCCAGATATCCGGCGCAAAGCCTGGCCGCCAGTTCGGCGCCGTACTCCAGCCGCGAAACCGTATCGCCGGAATCATCGGCCAACGTTTTCCAGGCCTTGGCCAAGGGGCCCAGGGCCGCGTTGAGCCCGGCCAGAGGCAACGCGTCGTCGTCCAGGAAGACCATGGATTCTTCGGCCAGACGATACGCGAAATACGGTTCCCAGGGATACTCTCGAACCGCGTCTTCAAGCAAGCGGCGATTTCGTTCCCGGCTGCGGCGAACCCCCTCGGAGTCGGGCCGCTCGTGAACCACGACCAACCCTGACTCGACGATGGACAGGTTGCGCGGAGACGCCCAGTTCCCCAGCGCCACGCTGATCCGTTCGTGAACGGGATAGCAATAGCGAACATGGGGATGGTTGCGGAACAGGCGCACCCCGCACGTCGGCCTTTGCCGCCCTTCCTCGCCACCCTGATTCTCGATGTTCAAACGGTATCCGGCAACCGTGTCCGCGGCCAGCAGTTTCTGGAAGGCCACCGGCCGCACCGGCTGCAGACGTTCATCCGCGTCGAGAACCAGGACCCAATCGCAACGCGCATCTTCGAGAGCGGCGTTGCGCGCGGCGGCGAAGTCATCACGCCAGGGGACATCGATCACGCGGGCGCCGTAGCCTTCGGCGATCAACCGCGTGTTGTCGGCGGAGCCGGTGTCGGCGACGACAATCTCGTCGACGACCGCCAAGGCCGATTTGATAGCCTGTCCGATGCATGCTTCTTCGTCGCGGGCGATGATGCATAAAGTCGTAGTTTGACGATTCATTCGTTGTTTCACCCGGTTGTTCTGGCTTTTTGGCGCCACGGCGCCGTTGGCATCCTCTGTCGTTTTATCGTCCGCTGGGGATTTCGGTTTAGTGGGAAGACGCTCTAACTCGGGTTGCCATCCGTCCCGGCATTCCGCATCATAGGATCAATCAGGATGTCGATAGCCAGGCACCAACCCCGGCAGCGCGATGAACCGGAACGAGCAAAATCCAGACCGCCCCCGCAACCGGCTTCCGTTGGACGCAGCAGCGTCGATCGAACGGGCGCCGATCTACGGCCTGCTCGACAACGTGCGCAGTGTCTGGAATGTAGGTTCGATGTTCCGCACCGCCGACGCGGCCGGCCTCGGCGGCCTCTTCCTCTGCGGCTTGACCGCCACCCCGCCCCGGCCGGATATGGAGAAGACCGCTCTCGGAGCCACCGAGACCGTTCCCTGGGATTATTGGTCTAATTCCCCGGCAGCCGTGCGCGGCCTCCAGGAAAGGGGAATCACCGTCATCGCCCTGGAGCAGACGGCCGACGCCAAGCCATTCTACGAATTCGAATGCCCGTTCCCGGCCTGCTTCGTGGTCGGGCACGAGGTCGATGGAGTCTCGTCCGAGGTGCTGGCTCTGGCCGACATGAAGGTGGAGATACCGATGGGGGGCGCCAAGCAATCGCTCAACGTCGCGGTCAGTTTCGGAGTGATGGCCTACAGGCTGTTGGGATCGTGGCGAGCCGCCGGTCGGCGACCGGAGGTGCGCTCTTGATCTACAGTTCACGCTGGCGATTCAAGTGGTATGTCCGAACCGTGGAGGCCGTCAGACGGATATTGCGTCCTTTCCGTTTGCTGGAAAGGCGCTTCATCCGGAACCTGGTCGACCGGCATAACACCAGGGTCCTGGGCAAGCTCCGCCTGAATCCGCCGCGATCGATTCTGCTGATCCTGCCCCGTTGCGTCAAGAAGCCCGGCTGCCGCATCGCCCACAGCGGGGAAATGGCGGCCTGCCGCGAATGCAACAGCTGCATCCTCGGCGAAATGGCCCGAATGACCGAAAGCTACGGCGTGCGCTCGTTGGTCGCCTTCCGCAGCCACATCGCCTTCGCGATGGCGCGGGAGGAAAAGCCGGACCTGATTATCGCCACCGCCTGCGACGATCGGATGATCAAGGCCCTGCGCAGCGTTCCGGAGATCCCTTCGCTGCTGGCCCCGCTGCGGGAGTCGGAACGCAAATGCATCGACTGCACCTTCGACGTGGGCTGGTTCGAGCGTCAACTCCGCACCGCTACGGGCATGTCTCCGGACCCGCGGACAAGCCGTCCGGCGGCCCTGCAGGCCGGCACCGCCGCGGAATGTCCAGTCCCTCCCGCCTCATCAATTCGGTCATGAAGGAAGGGAATTCCATGTACCGCGCCCGCGCCATCGGACGCCGGATGCTCGGACCCGCATTCGACTACGTCCTGCTGACCCGCCCGCGCCAGTGGCCCATCCTCACCGCCCAGTTCGCGGTCGGAGTCCTGGCCGCTCCCGCGATCGCCGATCGGATCATATCCCCGCAAGCCGCTCATCCCGGCGCAGTAGCCTGGGGCGGGTTGTTCGTCGCCTGGGTGGCATGGGTCCTCTGCCTCAACGGCGGCACCCTGGCCTTCAACAGCTCATTCGACCGCGACGCGGAATCCATCGCCTATCTCGACGATCCTCCGCAGCCGCCTCCGGGTCTCGCTCCGGCTTCTCTCGCGGTGATGGCGGCAGGTATCGCCCTGGCCTGGACTATCTCGGCTGAATTCGCTTTGATCGTGGGAGTTTGCGTGGTGCTGTCGGTGCTCTATTCGCTGCCGCCGGTCCGGCTCAAGAGCCTGCCCGGCTGCGACCTTCTGACCAACATGGTCGGATACGGCGGCGGGACCACCCTGGCCGGTTTGATCGTCGGACAATCAGCCGGCGGTGCGGCCGCCGGCATCCCGTCCCCCGAAGGCTGGTATCTGGCTGTCGGCTTCGCCCTGCTCTTCGGATCATTCTATCCCTTGACCCAGCTCTACCAGATCGAATCGGACACGCGCCGGGGCGACCGGACCCTGGCCACGGCTCTCGGGGTCCGGCGCTCTCTCTCCCTGGCGATATTGCTGGGGGTAGCGGCGACGTACTTCCTGATCGGCGCCGCCCAGTTCTGGAACCCGCCCGAATCAATGAACGCGCTGACCCCGCTGGTAGGTGCGGCTGTCGCCTGGAACGTTCTGCTGGGAGCCTGGCGGCGCCGGGGGACGGCCATGAAACCGGCCGATCACGCCAAGTGGATGTACCGCGCCCTGTTGATATGGGCGCTGGTCGACGCAGCCGTACTCGCAGCCAGATTCGGCAGGACGTGGGCCGGCGGCGGACCTGCCTAGAGCTGGGCCCGCCAGCGGCGGCTGATCACTCCGGAATGCTTCACACCCAGAGCCTCGAACTCGTCGAGAACGTGGTTGATCAGCTTCGCCTTCTCGGCCAAGGGCAGAAAAGCGCTCTTGAAACCATCCAGGACCAGCTTGGCGATCTCCTCCTCGGACATGTCCAAATGCTCGACCGCGAGTGCGAGTTCGTTGGTCACTGTTGTTCCCGAGACGAGGCGGTTGTCGGTGTTGAGCGTGATCCGCATCCCGGCTTCGAGATACTTCTTGATGGGATGGCTGGCCAGATCCGGAACGGCCCTGGTCTGCAGATTGCTGGCCAGGCAGACCTCGACCGCGATACGGCGGTCGTTCACCCACTGCATCAGGTCGGCGTCCTCGATCAGCCTGGTGCCGTGGCCGATCCGGTTGGCGCCGCAGTAGTGGATGGCCTGCTGGATGGACTCGGGACCGAACGCCTCCCCGGCGTGGATGGTCACCGGCAGGTTGCGGTTGAGTACCGTGTAGAAGGCCTGCAGATGATCCTTGGCGGGATAGTCCTTCTCGGCGCCCGCCAGATCGAACGCGACCACGCCGCGACCCTTCCAGCGACAGGCCAGTTCCGCCAGTTCGAGCGACGACTCCGGCGAGATGTGGCGGATACCGCAGATGATCTGCCCGGTGAGGATTCCGTATTGATCGCGGGCGGCGTCCAGTCCGGCCTGCACCGCCGCGACTATGGTGTCGAAGTCCAGACCCTCGCGGGCGTGCAGCATCGGGGAATAACGGACTTCCATGTAGCGCACGTTCTCGCGGTGGGCGTCCTCGGCCAGCTCGAAGGCTATCCGGGTGATGTCCTCGCGCCTCTGCATCAACTGCAGGGTGATGTCGAAGACCTTCAGGTAGTCGACCAGGCTGTCGCATTTATCATCGACCTGGCAGACCGCGCGGACATCCTCGTCGGTGGCGAAGTCATAGGGCAGGCCGTAGCGGGCAGCCAGTTCCCTGACGGTGGACAGGCGCAGCGAGCCGTCAAGATGGACATGGAGATCGGTCTTGGGCAAAGCGCGCAGGAGATCGAGCGAGGGCGGGGCGGCAACATGGGCAGACATTCAGCCTCCGAAACATTTGGAATATAAAGCAATCCTGGGCCGGGCGATCATGCGCCCGGGCCCAGGACGCGTTAATGCCGATGCGGTGGCGAAGTCCAACCCAGGTGAGCGACTCAAACACCAGAGAGGGAATTACACCTGCCTTCAGACATTGCGAGTCATCAGAACTGACCGCACCGACAAATCGAATCTGCTTCCACAATAGGTGTCGCCTGCATAATGATACGTGACAGCCTGCCCACGATCAACCCCCCCGCCGCAACAAGTCAGGGGGCCTACATTGGACAAGGCGTTTCCCAGGCTGTATATTCCATCCGCACTTGCGATACCCCAATCCCGCTCGAAAGGAGCGCGTTCATGGCTTCGGAGACCAGACCGTTTCGGTCCGCCGCCATGCCGTCCCTGCTGGCTCTGGTTCTGCTGCTTATCGGCGTCCTGCCGGCTTTGGCCCAGGATCTGGACATCAATGCCGATACGCCGGACACCACCCAGACGGGCGACGTTGCAGTCCAGGAATCGGTCAAGCACCCGGCTAAACTAGCCGTTTCCGGGGCTGCCTGCTATTGGGCCCCGATGCACATCATCAAAGAAGACGTCTACGATATCAACGATCTGACCGACGGCGGCTTCGGAGCCGATTTCGGGCTGCGCTGGTATGCCTTGGACGGTCTCGCCGTTTCGGTGCACGGTCTCTTCGGCGGAATCGGATTCACCGACACCAAGCCGGGCCAGATGGAGGAGATCTCCTCCCGCCTCGACAACGGATTGACTCCCGACGCCTATCTGGAAATGTCCGGGTTCAGCATCGGGATGCAGGCATACGTCGGCACGCAGCTGATGCCGAAATCGAAGTTCAACCCCTATTTCAAGGGCAACATCCTGTACATGGACTGGTCCCTGCTCGAGGAGAAGGGCGGCGACACCCTGGTCTTCGACCGGGAGCCCTTCGAGGCCAGCAACATGGGCATCGGCTTCGGCATGGGCACCGAGTACGAACTCGGGCGCACCATCGACCTGGAGTTCGAGTGGATGTGGAACTATCTGCTGACCGAGGACGAAGACAAGTGGGATGAAGAATCCAGCTGGACGAACACCCACTACTGGAATCTATCGATCGGCTTGATCTGGAGTCTCTGATTTCCCGGTCCGAATTGCATCCGGTACGAGAAGGGCGGCTCCCGTGAGCCGCCCTTGCTTTGCCTGTCGCTGAACCGGAACCTCTACGTCCCGGAGGAATAGTCGACCGCGTAACGCTCCTGCTCCTCGGTCAATTCATCTATCGCCATTCCCATGGTGCGCAGCTTGATGCCGGCGATCTCCTGGTCCTGCTCCTCGGTGATGTCGTGGACGGCGACAGCGAGGTTCTCGCCCTCCTGCGCCAGCAACACCATGCTCAGGAACTGGTTCGCGAACGACATGTCCATGACCTCGGAGGGATGTCCCTCGGCCGCGGCCAGGTTCACCAGGCGCCCCTGGGCCAGCAGGTAGATCCGACGGCCGTCGGACATGGTGTATTCCTCGCAGTTGGGCCGGATGGTCCGCTTGCCGACCGACAGCGCCTCCAGATCATCGATGTTGATCTCGCAGTCGTAATGACCGGTGTTGCAGACGATGGCGCCGTCGCGCATGGACTCGAAGTGACGTCCGACTATGATGTCCTTCATGCCGGTGGCGGTGATGAACACCTCGCCGACCTTGGCGGCCTCGTCCATGGTCATCACCCGGTGGCCGTCGAGAGTGGCCTTCAGGGCGGCGGTGTTCCTGACCTCGGTGGCGATGACGCTCGACCCCAGGCCGGCGGCGCGCATGGCGCAGCCCTTGCCGCAGTGGCCGTAGCCGGCGACGACGAAGTTCTTGCCGGCGAGCAGGACGCTGGTGGCCCGCAGAATGCCGTCGATGCTGCTTTGGCCGGTGCCGTAGACGTTGTCGAAGTCCCACTTGGTCTCGGCGTCGTTCACGGCGATGACCGGGTACTTCAGGGCGCCGTCGGCGGACATGGCGCGCAGGCGGTGGATGCCGGTGGTGGTCTCCTCGGTGCCGCCGATGATGCTTTCGCACATCTCGGGATGACGCTTGTGGACCGAGAAGATCAGGTCGGCGCCGTCGTCCAGGGTCAACTGGGGCTTGGACTCGAGCGTGCGGTCGATGCACCAGTAGAAATCATCCACGTTCTGGCCGTGCCAGGCGAAGATCGAGGTGCCGGCCGCGGCCAGGGCGGCGGCGACGTCGTCCTGGGTGGACAACGGGTTGCATCCGCTCCAGGCGACCTCGGCGCCGGCGGCGCGCAGGGTCTCGATCAAAACGGCGGTCTCTTTGGTCACGTGCAGGCAACCGGCGATGCGCATTCCCTTGAGCGTCTGCTTTTCGGAATGCTCGGCCCGCAGGGCCATCATCACGGGCATGTGATTCTCGGCCCAGTCGATGCGCATGCGGCCGAGTTCGGCCAGTTCGAGATCGGCCACCTTGTAGTTGGTGCCTTCGGCAAGTTTCGTCATTGTTCCTCCGTTATTACTTGGCGGTTGAAGGGGCGGTGCCCCCGGTCGAATTACTGTTTCACGTAGCCGGCCCCGGCGGGGCCGCCCATCTTCTCTCCCACCGCGAGAAAGACATCCGGCCAGACGGTCGACTGTCCGTTCAGACCCGCTGGCAGCTTGGCGCGGGCCACGGCCAGTTCAGTCAGCCCGCATTCCATCCTGCATTTCGCTTCCAGCCCGGCGTCGGCGAAGAAACCGGCCACGTCCGCAGACGAGAACCCGGGCCAGCGATGCGCCAGTTCGTCGCGCATCCAGGCCAGGTCATGGCTGGTGAACGACATCACCACGACCTTGCCCCCCGGTCGGACTACCCGCGCCATCTCGGCTACCGCGGCAGCCGGTCGATCGACGTGATGCAGAACCATCGAGGCGTACGCCGCATCGAAGGTCCCGTCCGGGAAGGGCAGGTTGCGGATGTCGGCGCGTTGGAAGGACACGCCTGCGATCTCCCTCGCGGCGCAGAGTTCGCGCGCGCGCAGGAGCATTGCATCCGAGTTGTCCACGGCGGTGATCCGGGCGCCGGTTGCCGCGAGCAGGGGCAAAAGGGCGCCGGTGCCGGTTCCGATATCGACGATCGACAATCCCGGCGGCACCAGGGCCCCGACGGCTCCGGCCTGGATGTCGGGATGTTCGAAGGCCGGGCGGATCTGATCCCAGCGCTCCGCGATGCCGGCAAAGAAATCGCCCGTCCGGCGGTCTCGATCCTCGAGGACCCGGGCCAGGGCGATGTCGTCGGCCTCGGCTTCCGCCACGCGGGCCGCCTGCGCCAGCACCGCATCGTGCAGATCCGTCCCGCCGGAAAATTCATCCCGGGGAGTCAGAGCGTACCAGCTCCAGGTGCCGTCGCGGCGGTGATTCAACCAACCGGCGTCCCGCAATACGGCCAGATGCTTGGACACCGCGGGCTGGCTCAAACCCAGGATCTGGACCATCTCCTGGACGTTCAGCTCGTCGGCGGCCAGCAACCGCAGCAGACGCAGTCTGCGGCCGTCGCTCACGGATTGGAAGATCGCATCCGGCGTGCTGCCGGTTGAAGCCGTCAAAAAGTCTCTCCTGCGGGGTTGCTGACCGATATGGCCCTTTATCCCTTAATCGCGATAAGGTTATTAAAACTTTGGCCCGACGTCAACCCTCAAACTCTGAAACCAAGGATCAGGGTTGGCCGCAGGCGTACCAGATCAAGTCGCTGAGCGGGATTATCGGCAGTTTCGGCGCTTCCAGCGCGAGCCCGTCGGCGATCTGTCCCATACATCCCGGATTGGTCGTGACCACGAGATCGGCTCCCGTGGCGGCCAGCATCGCCGCCTTGCGGCGGCCCATCGCAATCGAGATATCGGGATGGAACAGGCCGTACGGCCCCCCGCTGCCGCAACAGACTTCGGCCTCGCCGGGTTCGAGGAGTTCGAGGCCGGGAACGCGACCCAGCAGCCGTCGGGGCTCGTCGACTATCCCCTGTCCGTGGCGGGCGTGGCAGGCGTCATGCAAAACGACCTTCAAGGGAACCCTGCGCATTTCCGGCAGGGGCAGATCGGAGAGGAACACCGCCGCGTCGACTACCTGTTCGGCGATCTCGGGCGGATAGCCGCCGAGTTCCAGGCCGCAGCCGGCCGCCTCGATCAGCAGGACCCCGGTCTCGGCCACGTCGGCGGCCAAGGCGGCCAGGTTGCGCCGGCGGCGTGAATCCGCGCGGTCGACGGCCCCGACGTGACGATCGAGAGCGCCGCAGCATTCCTGGTTCGCCGGCATCCGCACATCCACTCCCGCGCCTCGCAGCAGGCAGACCAGCCGCCGCTGGGTTCCGGGCAGCAGCGACCCGCTGGCGCATCCCTGGAACATAGTGACCGACCGGCCTTCGGAGGCGGTGGGTTCCGGCGGCGTCAGGCCTGCCGAGTCCGCGCCGCAGAGACCGTCGAGAAGCCGTACGAGATCGGAATCAGCCTCCGGAGCGACGGGCAGGGATCCGAGGTTGCGGCCCAGCCGCCGCAGCGGTGCCGGGGCGTTCGCCAGACGCCGGCGCCAATCATCCCCCATCACTGCGCGCAGGGCGCCGCGGGCGATTTTGCCTGCCGTGCGCAGGACATCCAGGGCGCCGCCGGAAGCCAGGGGACGGGCCAGGGCCGGGCGCAGACCCCCGGCGGCCTCGTCGGCCCTCTCGCGGGCGAATTCCAGCAGATCGAAGGCGACGCCGCTCGGGCAGGCCGTCTCGCAGGCACGACAGCCCAGACAGAGATCGAATGCGGCCAGGGTGTCGGCCGGGGGCGAAACCGAGAAAT
>CAZYDJ010000037.1:0-18842 GCA_964646035.1 uncultured Fibrobacteraceae bacterium
GCTTGCGGTACTCGTAGATGTTCTCGCCGGCGACGATGGCGTCGTCGACCACGATTCCCAGCGCCACGATGAAGGCGAACATCGAGATCATGTTGATCGAGATGTCGGCCGCCGGCAGGAAGAACAGCGCTCCGAGAAACGAAGTGGGAATGCCCATGGCCACCCAGAAAGCCACCCGCAGCTCCAGGAACAGGCCCAGCACGATGAAGACCAGGGCCAGGCCGATCGAGCCGTTGCGCAGCAGCAGATTCAGCCGCTGCCTGTACATGTCGGACCGGTCGTTCAGGACGTCGATGTCGATCTTGGGCGGCAGGCCGGGCTTGATCTCCTCGACCCGGGCATGCACCGCTTCGGAAACCCCGATCGGGGTCTGGTCGCCGAGACGATAGATGTCGAGGCTCATCGCCAATTCGCCGTCGAAGGTGGCGATCTTGTCGGTATCCTCGAACCCGTCTTTGACGTCGCCGAGCTCGGACAGGGTGAGGATCGAACCGTCGGCCCCGGAGATGATCGGGATTCGCCCGAAATCGTCCGCCCAATCCCGGCGTTCCTTCATCCGCAGCATGATCTCGCCGGCCTCGGTGCGCACCGAGCCGCCCGGCATCTCGACGGCCGCACGATCCACGGCCAGGGCCACCGCGCCGAGAGTCAGCCCGTGTGACCGCAGATTCTCCTGCGAAATCTCGATCGAGATCACGTAGTCGCGGGCGCCGACGACATCCACCTGGGTGATTCCCGGATCCTGCAGCAACTCGTCCCGGATCTCTTCGAGCGCGCCGCGCAGCGTCCATTCGTCGACATCGCCGTGGACCACCAGCTCGACCACCCGCCGGCGCCGCGAGATCAACGATACCCTGGGCTTTTCGGCGTCCTCGGGAAAGGTGACGATCCGGTCCACCGCCTGCTTGATGTCCTGGTACGCCCGCTGGGTATCGCCGCCCTCATCGAGCTCGATCGAGACCGTGCCGTAGCTCTCGCCGGCGGTCGAGTTGACCTCCTTCACGCCGTCGATGCCGCGGACCTCCTCCTCCACGGCCAGGATGATCCCCTGCTCCACCTCTTCCGGGCTGGCCCCGGGATAAGGCACCGAGACGTTGACGAAATCCAGGGTGAATTCCGGGAAGACTTCCTGCTTGATGTTGCCGGCCATCAGCAAGCCGCCGATCAGCAGCACCAGCATCAGCAGGTTCGGCGTCACCCGGTTGCGGACCATCCAACCGATCACGCCGCCGCCGGATTTTGTGAAATCGATCTTGTCGCTCACTTCCGCACCCGGCCTTCCGCTGTGTCCGATCCGGCGGCTGCGAGCTCGGGCGCATCCCCTTCGGCGCGCAGTTTCATGCCGGAGACAGCGGCGGCGATGTCGGTCACGACCATCCGTTCGCCCGCTGCGATTCCGCTGGTGACCATCACCGTCTCGCGCCCGCGATAAACCACCGTCACCGGCCGGATCTCCAGTTCGCCGTCCGCGTTCATCACCCAGACGTTGTCTCCGTCGCGCAGCATGTCGCGGTCCAGTTCGGCCGCTGATTCCAGCTCACCGCCCAGGATCTCGACCCGTACGTAGCTGCCCAGCATCAAGGCCGGGGAGCCGGCGTTCTGCGCCGACAAGGCCAGCGGATCCGGCACCGCCACGATCAGGCGGGCCATTCGCCCCTGTTCCTCCACGTCGGCGGCGATTTTCAGCACCCGGCCCTCGCGCCAGGCGCCGTCGCTCCAGGCGGACGTATCGTAGATCCGCACCGGGGAGCCCGGATCGCCGTTGACTGCCGGCACTTCGATCCACCCCAGCCGATCCACCGGCAAAACGACCTCGACCCAGTATTCGTCCGAACCGACCAGGGAGCCGAGGAGCGTGCCGGCGCTCACCTGGGTTCCCTCCACCACGTCACGGGTGCGGACGACCGCGTTGAAGGGGGATTCGACCCGGGTCCGGTCGAGGTTCAGCCGAGCCTGCTCCACCGCTGCCCGTGCGCTCTGCAGATCGGCCTCGGCCTGGTCCAGTTGCGGCACCCGGAGCACCAGGGATCTGTCATTTTCGGCCATGCCCTCGCCCAGCATGGCGAATTCCTGCCGGGCGATTTCCTGCTGGCCGAGTTCGATATCGTAGGCCGCCCGGGCGCGGGCCAGATCGCTTTCCCGCTGCCTGAGAGCCAGTTCATAATCTTCGGGGTCTATGGTCAGCACCGGATCGCCGGCGGCCAGGATTCCTCCCGGCAGGAAATCCGGTGAAATCGATGTGACCTCGCCGGTCACCCGCGGGAAGAGCGAGACTTCACGCGAAGCGCCCACGGTTCCGTTGGCCTCTATGACCACCTCGCGAGCGGAAAACTCCGCTTCCCTGACCAGGACGAGCCGGGCCGTGGCCGACGGACTGGCGCGGTGGGCGTGCGGACGCGTGGCCACCAAAACGGCGGCCGTCAGGATCCCGATCAGAACGATCAAGAGGGGCAATAACCAGCGCAGATACCTGCGCCGGGATGTATTGCTGCCGGAGCCGTCCGGAGCCGGGCTCCGATCTAAATTCTCGTTGCTGTTCATCGATTTCCACCTCGGTTGGGTCGTGATGTCTGCATGCTGTCTCGGCTCCGACCGGAATCATCGGTACCCGAATCGGATCCCGATTCCAGCTCCCAACCCCCGGCGAGGGCCCGGCAGAGCTGGATGCGATAGCTGATCAGCTGTCGCTTGGCCTCGATACGGTTCAAGCCCAGGGCCTGATCGGTGAGAATGGCGCTCAACACCCTGAGATAGTTGTGACTGCCGCTGAGATAGCCCTGGCGGACTCTTTCGACGGTCTGGCTCGAAAGCCCGGCCTGCTTTTCCAGGCTCCGCAGATATGCCTGCTGACGATCCTCGTTGATCAGGGCGTTCTCCACCGCGCTCACCGCCGCCAGGACGATGCCGCCGTAGGCGTGAAACTTCTCCGCGGCCGCGGCCCGGGTCCGATCCGATTCGGCGGCGCGGCCGCCGCCGTCGATCAACGGCATGGTCAGGTTCGCGGCCAGATTGGCCAGCCAATCAGCGAAGAAATCGTCGACACGCTCCGCGCTGGACGACACCGATGCGCTCAGGCTCAACCGGGGAAACCGATTGGCGGCAGCAGCCGCGGCGCGGGCGTCCGCCGCCAGGATCCTGGCGAATCCAGCGCGTACGTCCGGACGGCGTTGGACCAGTTCGGCCGGAATCCCGGTGGCGGGTAACGGAGGCAACGCCACCAGATCGCCGGAATCAGGAATGACGTCGCTGCCGGGCGACTCGCCCAGCAGGACAGCCAGTTCATTGGCCAGGACAACGGCCCGGGCTTCGGATCGGGCCAGTTCGCCCCGCTTCGCCTCGACCAGCTGCCGCTGCTGCAACACGTCGACTGCTCCGACCTGGCCGTTGCGGAAGCGGGCGGTCACTATCTCCAGGGTCTGTTCGTTGATCCCCAGCTGGGAGCCGACCAGTTCGAGGCTTTCGCGCGCTGCGACCAGCTGGTACCAGGTCTCGGCCACCGAGGCGGTGAGAGTGACCGCCGCCGCCCGCAGATCCTCCGCCGAAGCGACAGCGTCCAGGGTCGCGGCTTCGGCCGTGGCGCCGACCCTGCCCCAGAGATCGATTTCGTAGCTGGCCTGTAGTCCCATCGACAGATCGGTCGACCATTCCTTCCGATCGCCGGCGGAGGTCTCGTAGCCGACCACATTGCGGGAACCGCCGATTTCAGCGTTCACCGCCGGCCATTGCGACGCCCCCGCCGCGCGGGCCAGGGCCGCGGCCTGGTCGAGTCGGTCGCGGGCCGCCAGCAACGTCGGACTTCCCGCCAGCGCGATCCGTTCCAGATCGTTCAAACGGGGATCGCCCAGCCCCTCCCACCAGTGCTCCGGCAACTGATCGGAACCGCCCGAACTGAAGGCGTCCGGTATCTCGACGTCGGCCGCGACACGCGCCGGCCTTCCCGCGCAACCAGCCAAAAGGGCCGTTAACAGCAGAAAGACGGTGATCAAAGCCGTTTGGAGATTTGATATCTTTCGGGTCATCATTTTCCTTCGTGGAAATCATTATCAGCGGACGCAATTACGCGCTACGTGGAAGGGAAATGCCCTACATCCAATTTTACAACAAATAGTTTGCCGAAAGCGGCCGACGGTTACATCGGAACATGAAAAAACCGGCCCCCCGTCTACATGAGATGCGAGGCACCGGTCCCAAAAGCCCCGATCAGGATTCGCCGTAGGTCCTCGTCCACAATCGATCGAATTCCGTGATCGCCTGCGCAAAGAGATCCATCGGATCTATTTGTTTTTCAGACGGTCCGAGAACTCGCGGCGGAATTTCTCCAGCTTCGGGGCGATCACCACCTGGCAGTATCCGGCCGAACGGTTGCGTTCGTAATAGTCCTGGTGATACTTCTCCGCCGGATGGAACCCGGCAAAGGGCTCGACCTGGGTGACCACCGGATTCGGCCAGACCTTCTCGGCCTCCAGCCGTTTGATCAATTCGAGAGCCGCGTATCGCTGTTTTTCGTCGTGGTGCAGGATCAGGGATCGATACTGCGTGCCGATGTCGGCGCCCTGCCGGTCGCGGGTCGTGGGATCGTGGACCGCGAAGAATACGGTGAGAATCTCCTCGAAACTGATCTTCTCGGGATCGAAGGTCACCTGTACGACCTCGGCGTGGCCGGAGTCGCCGGAGCAGACCTCGGCGTAGGAAGGATCGCCGGAAGATCCTCCCGCATAGCCCGAAACAGCCTCGCTCACTCCGTCGAGTTCGGCGAAGACGGCTTCGATGCACCAGAAGCATCCGCCGCCCAGGGTCGTCGTTTCCAGTTCTGTTTGCGGATTCTCCGCTGCCGAGGCGTGTTGCACGTCCATAACCTTTCCGATGCCGGCGCTGAGCAGGATCAGCAGGACCACTGCCAGCGCTGTATTCGCCTTCCCCATGGGAATCCTCCCCAAGATGATGAGTCGGCTCGATTGACGACACAGGATACGCAGGAGATCATCCATCCGCTTTCTGCCGGACATCCGCGATGGGTTTCATGTATAATTGGAATTCCCGAGATAGTATTTGATCCGGCCGGGAGGCCGGTCCGCACCCTCTGCCGTGAAAACATGGCGCAGGAGTCCCGCTCCCTGCTCTGGGACGGCCGCGACTCCAGCGGCCGAAATCAACCGACCGGCGCTTGTCTCTTCGTGCCGCAGGCCGCCCTCGGCAAGGCGTTTGAGAAAATCACCTTGCTGCGATGATCGGAACCCGGCTCGTCTCGATCGAGCCTTTACCGTTATCGCCCTGCAACGCCCGGACTCAGGCTGCGTAGGAAATGGTTGCTGGACCCATATCCCCTGTTTATCACCGAACGCGTCTTCACCTCGCCCGGGAAGCGAAATCGGAATGATACTCGAACCGGGTGTTACGATATCACGTTACAGAATCATCGATGAGATCGGCTGCGGCGGGATGGGACACGTATTCGTCGCCGAGGACGCCGAACTCGGGCGCAGGATCGCGCTGAAGACCCTGCCGGCGGACATGGCGGCCGACCCCGGGCGTCTGAACCGCTTCAAGCAGGAGGCCCGGGCCGTCGCCGCGGTCAACCACCCCAACATCGTGGTCATCCACTCGGTGGAAGAGGCCGAAGACAGCCACTTCATCACCATGGAGCTCATCGACGGCCGACCGCTTTCGGATCTGATCGCAGCCGGGGCCAGCGATCTGCCCGGGTTTTTCGGGATCGCCATACCGCTGGCCGACGCAGTCGGGACGGCCCACGACCAGGGCGTCACCCACCGCGACCTCAAACCGGCCAACATCATGCTCACCCGGAAAAACCGGGTGAAGGTGCTGGACTTCGGGCTGGCCAAGATCTCCCGCAAAGCATCGGCTCCCGATTCCAAGACCCCTTCGACCCGATCCCTGCTGAGCGAGGCGCGCATCGTCGGCACTCCCGATTATATGTCGCCGGAGCAGGCCCGCGGCACCGCGGTCGACCACCGCACCGACATCTTCTCGATCGGAGTGGTTCTCTATGAACTGATAACCGGCGAGAGACCGTTCCGCGGCGAGACTACCGCCGAGTTGATAGCCGCCATCCTGCGCGACAATCCGAAACCGGCCGCCGCCGTGAATCCCGACTGCCCATCCCGCCTGAGCCATGCCATCGACCGTTGCCTGGCCAAGGATCCGGAACTGCGCTACCAGTCGCTGATCGATCTGCGGAACGATCTGGAGGACATCCGCAAATCCGTGGTTACGGTCGATTCGACGCCGTCGAAGTCCATCGCCGTGCTGCCGTTCCGCGATATGAGTCCGAAACAGGACCAGGAATATTTCTGCGAGGGCGTGACCGAGGAGATCATCAACGCGCTGACCCGGATCGACGGATTGCGGGTCGCCTCGCGGATGTCGTCCTTCCAGTTCCGGCCCGAAAGCGGCGACAGCCGGAACATCGGCCGCAGGCTGGGGGTCAAGACCATCCTCGAAGGGAGCGTGCGCAAATCGGGCGACAGACTCCGGATCACCGCCCAGCTCATCGACACCGAGAACGGCTACCATCTGTGGTCGGACAAGTTCGATCGCGAGATGCAGGATGTCTTCGCGGTCCAGGACGAGATCGCGCAGAGCATCGTCAAGGCGCTCAGCATCACCCTGGGACCGGAGGAGGAGAAGCCCCTTGTCGATGTCTGCACCAACGATCCGCGCGCCTACGACTTCTACCTCAGAGGCCGGAACTTCTTCCGCCGCTGGGGCAAACGCAACGTCGACATCGCCAGGCGCATGTTCGAACGGGCCATCGAGATCGATTCCGGCTTCGCCCTGGCCCATGCCGGTCTGGCCGACACCTATTCCTATCTCTACATGTACATCAACAGCAGCCGGGAGAATCTGGATCAGTCGGTCGCCTCCAGCGCCAAGTCCCTGGAACTGGATCCCGATCTGGCAGAGGGGCACGCCGCCAGCGGGCTGGCGCTTTCGCTCAGCCGCAGCTTCGACGATGCCGAGAGTGAATTCGTGATCGCGATCGGCCTCGACCCCAACCTCTTCGAGGCCTACTACTTCTACGCCCGCAACAGCGTCGTGCAGGGCAAGTACGACGAGGCTGTCCATTACTACCGCAAGGCCAGCGAGGCCAGTCCGGACGATTATCAGGTCCCCATCCTGCTGGCCCAGATCTTCCACAGCCTGGGGCGGCGCGAAGACGCCGAGGAAGCCAATCGCAAGGGCCTGAAGCTGGCGGAAAAGGCGGTGGCCATGAACCCCGAGGACGCCCGAGCCTACTATATGGGGGCCGGAGCGCTGATCCGGGTCGGCGAGGAGGAACGCGGAATGAACTGGGCCGGCCGGGCGCTGGCGATCGATCCCGATGATCCCGCCATCCTCTATAACGTGGCCTGCTCCTACGCGCTGACCGGTCTCATCGACGAAGCTGTCGATTGCCTCGAGCGCACCGTCCGCGCCGGAGCCTCTTATCGGGAGTGGATGGAGAACGACAGCGATCTCGATCCCCTGCGGGGACATCCCCGCTTCCAGGCCTTGATCGAAGTACTGGAGTGATCCGAAAGACGCCGCCGGTTCAGCCCAGGCGGCGAAGCATCATCAGGGTGACGTCGTCGTCCAACGGCGTTCCGCCGAGGAAACCGCGCAGCTTCCCGATCACGCCGTCGGCGATCCGTTCCAGGCTCCGGTCACAACCGCCGGCCAGGCTTTCCAGCAGGCGCTCGTCGCCGTAGAACTCCTCGCCCCGCTGGGCTTCGGGAATCCCGTCGGAGAAAACGCAGAGCAGGGTGCCTTCCGGGACCGAGATCGTCCGCTGCTCGTATTCGGCCCACGGCACCAGGCCCAGCGGCATCCCCGTGGGCCCGATCGGGTCGGCCCGGCAAGTCCCGCCGTCGTCCTCTATCAGCAGCGGCGGCGTGTGGCCGGCGTTGAAGTACTCGAGGGTATGGGTGATCGGATCGAGCAGGCCGCAGAACATGGTCACGAAATGCAGTTCGTCGGAATAGTCGTAGACGCTGCGATGCAGCCGGGCGGCGATTTCCTTCGCCGGCAGTTTCTCGCGATAAAGATGCCGCAGGCCGGCCATCACGCTCGACACCAGCATCGCCGCGGGCAGTCCCTTGCCCGTGACGTCGCCGACCACCAGCGCGACGCGGCCGTCCTTCAACTGCGCCACGTCGTAGAGGTCGCCGGCCATCTCGTGACAGGGAATCTGGCGGGCCAGTATCTCGTATCCCGACACGTCGGGCAGATCGGATGTCAGCAACCGTTTCTGCACCTCGGCCGCCGCGGCCACCTCGCGTTCCATGCGCTCCTTCTTGCGCCACACCTCTCTCAGATTCGCGTTCGATATCTTCACCGCGATCAGATTCGCCATCAGGGTGAAGGCGCGCAGCTGGTTGCGGTCGTAACGGGTCGAAGGCGCGTCGCTGTCGGCATAGAGCAGGCCGATCACCTGCCGGTTGTCGAACAGCGGCGCCACCATCGCCGAACCCATCTTCTGCAGGATGACGCTGCGGCGGTCCTTCAGGCGCGGGTCGCTCTGGATATCGTTCAGGGCCAAGGCCCGGCGCTTGGCCATCACCGCGTTGAGGATGGCCCGGCTGAGGGCCGTATCGGCCGCATCGTATCCGTCCGCCGTACGGGACGCCCGCACCGACGGCACCCCGCCGGGAGAATCGGCCAGCAGCAACAGGATGCGACGCGCCGGGACGATCTTCTCGACCATGGCCAGCAGCTGGTCGATGGTCTCGGCCAAAGGTCTCTGGTGGACCAGGAAGGTTCCCGATTCGGTCAGTGCCTGGAATAGGGCCGGGCTGACGTCGCCGCCGGAAACGACGGCGCTGGTCACTTCGTCCAGGGTCATGCTGTGACGGACTCCGGGAACGCCGGTGCCCATGCCGGCGTCGATGGATATGCCCGGCCTCTTGTCGCCACCGGCCGCGGGACGGCCCGACTCCAGCAGGATCATCTCCTGGGCTCCGAAAGAAATCACGTTGTCGTGGCCGAGGGCGGCCGCCGAAGATATCCGTTTCCCCTTCAACCAGGTGCCGTTGCTGCTGCCGAGATCGCGTGCGGTCACCACACCGTCGGCCACGATCAGCTCGGCGTGTATGCGCGAGACGGTTTCACCATCGAGTTTGATCGCATTACCGGACCCGCGGCCGACGCGATGCCGGCCGGCGCCCAGAGGGATGCGGACGAAACGTCCGCCGATGGTGCCGGTCAGGAAGAACATCCCGGTAACACTCGATCACTTTCCGGGCGAGATCGGATTCGAGTCCATCCGCTGGCGGGAAGAAGATCCCGGACATCCATACGGGCCGGCGTTGACGAGGTTACCGGCGCGGGGATTCAGCCGGCTCGGCGATCAGCGCACGTAGCCCAATGAACGTAGCCGCCGGATATCCTTTTCGTCCAGGACGTCGAGGGGAACGCTGCCCGCCCCCGACCCCAGCCTGTTCCCGGTGCCGAGCCAGGTGCGCAGATATGCGAGCAGTTCTTCGCCCTCGGGGCTGTCGGGGCCATCCGCAAGCAGATCGCGGCTCTCGCCCGGATCGGCCGTGATATCAAAGAGTTCGCCGGTATCGGCCTGCTCGCCGAGGGTCAGCTTGTAGCCGCGGCGCATCACCGTGAAAACCGCCGGGTCCAGGCGATTGGTGCGGGAATGGATGATCCGGCCGGGTCCCATCAGTTCGGCGTCCACTGGTTGGCCCGCGATCAACGGCGTCAAAGACATCCCGGCGAAAACGTCGCCCGGCTCCTCGACGCCCGCCAGATCCACCAGCGTCGGAGTCAGGTCGACCAGCTCGACCGGCTCGGCGATGCGCCTTGCGGCCAATCCGGGCACTCCGGGAATCCGGATCAGCAACGGCACCCGCAGCGCATTTTCGCAGATCGTGCCGCCGTGGCCGTGGGGCTTGCCGTACTCGAAGAGTGACTGGCCGTGATCCGCGGTCAGCACCAGGACCGTGTCGTCCCAGATCCCGGCAGCCTTCAATTCGGCGATCAGATCGCCCACCGCCTCGTCGACGCAGGCCAGGTTGGCGTCGTAGAGATCGACCATATCGCCGACGGTCTGCTCATCGGGACGCCGGCCCTGCAGGCCCTGGATGAAATCGTGGGAGCCGATCCGGGGGTCGATCGGGTGATCGGCGAACCGGCCGACGAACGACTCGGGCGGATCGTAGGGAGTATGCGGCTTCATCAGGTGCAGATAGGCGAAGAACCCCGCGTCGGCATTCTGTTTCATCCACTGCAGGCACAGCGGAACGGCGTCGAGATCCTTCGCGTCGGCGGGCAGGCGGTCCTCGGTCAGCTCGCGCAGGGTCCAGAACTCGCCGAAGCCCTGGGCGTGGCCGAAGCGCCTCTGCAGCCAGGTGTTCGACGTGTAGGCCAGGCTGCGCGGCAGTCCGCGGCCGAGATATTCGGCCAGCGTGGTCAACGAAGGATGAACGGTCAGGATGGCGTTCTCGTCGATCCGGACCTCGTCGCCGAAGATGGGATAGCGGGATGTGAAATACGAGAACACCGAGAGCATCGTGCCCGAGGCCTGGGCGTAGGCGTTGTCGAATACGACCGACTCGGCGGCCAGTTCGTCGATGAAGGGAGTCGTATCCCGGCTGTAGCCGTAGCATCCGAAGTGTCCCGCGGCGGCGGCGTCGAGCACCAGGATCAACACGTTGCGGCCCGCGGCGGCTTCGCGAATCGTCTCGGCCGGCAACGGATCGTTATGCGATCTGAAGCGTGAATCCCGATCGCCTCCGGAGCCGCAGCCACAGACGAGGCAGACGGCGGCGAAACAGATAATTAAAACCGGCAAGAGGATCCTGGATCTCATGATCGACTTCCTGTTGCTAGTACTCCACTCCCACGGCCTCGCAGAGGAACTCCATCAACGGCGCTCCGTCGCGGCAGGCCAAGGCGACGCGATCGACGAAATCCGCGGCCAGAACATCCTTCTGGGTGATGTCCGTGACCGCGATGAAATCCTTGCGCCTGAGGTCGTCTCCCAGAGGATGATCCTTGGGATATTCACGCGGAACACGCTTCAGCGAATCGCCCTTCAGCCTGAATCTCGCTGCGAATCCGGCTTCGCCGGTCACCGCCAGCCAGCGATCGGGATCGGCGACGATGGCGTCCCGGATCAGGCGCAGGGTAGGCGTGGCGGGATGCCACAGCCCGGCGCCGATAAAACTCCCGGACGGCTCGAGATGGACGTAATAACAGGGGGAGTGGACATCCTTGCCGCGGCGATGACGGAATTGGATGCCGCAATGGGTCTTGTAGGGACTCTTGTCATGGCTGAAGCGGGTATCGCGGTAGATGCGGAACAAAGATCCCCCCACCAGTCGCGGATCGGCGCGGAAGTGGGGGCTGATCTCGGCCAGAGGACGGGCGAAATCGATGATGAAGTCGAGGGCCGGCTGCTTCAGATGGCTCTCGAAACGATCCCTGTTCTGCTGGAACCAGTTGCGATCGTTGTTCTGATCGAGGTCCCGCAGGAAACGGAAGAGTTCACGGTTGAAGCGTACGGGCTCTGGCATCGGCTTCCGGCTCCCGGTCGGCGCGAGGATCGGGCCGCCGGTTCGATCCGACGGCCCCGTACTGCAAGTATATACCAACCGGCCGATTCGCCAAACGGCTCCGGTCAGGGCTCGATCTTCATCTTGGGCGGTGACCCTCCCTCCGCCATCGCCCTTTCCGCGACCAGGTAGAAGCTGAAATCGGTTGTCAGCGGCTCGGCGATCTCCAGATCCTCGTTCACGACCGCGGTGACGGCCCATCCGGTTTCCTGCGTGATGTCCAGGAATTCCTCCCCGAAGATCCGGGAGTCGGGGATCCAGACCCGTGCGATCTCGCCGTTGGTCTGGAAGGTCACTCGATCCCCCCGCCTGATCTCGTAGATCGGCCGGTCGGTCATCCAGACTTCGTTCCCCTCGGCGTTACGCATCTTTTCCGCGACGACCCTGTGGTCCGTTCCGATAGTCATCACGTTACCCCCTTCATCGGTGTTCTCCCTCGTACCGGGCCATCAGGGCCCGATATCTCTGGTCCGCTCTCAGATCTCCCATTCCGGGATAGCGGATGATCTCCGTTGTGGCGAACCCCCCGGCCACCGCCGACTCGATCCACTGCAGGGCCAGTTCCCGCTGCCCCATCTGCTCGTAGACGTCGGCGATGGCGAACATGGCCTGGGGCGGATGGCTGTCCAGCGACAGGAAGCGTTCCAGACATTTCAGCGCCCGCGATTTTTCGCCGAGCTTCATCAGGTACCCGGCCATGGCGGCAAGATGACCGGCATCCCGGGGAAATTCCGCCAGTTTCGCTTCGCCCAACTCGACGGCCTTCAGGTATTGCCCGCGCGCCTTGCCGTTGCCGTCACCCGCCCAGTAGTGGGCCTCGGCCGCCTGCCCCCAGGCCATGTAATCGTCGGATTTCAACTCCAGCGCCTTCTCGTACATCAAGGCCGAATCGAGATAGCGCTGCGAATAGAAATAGAGCGTGCCCAGGTTCAGGTAGGCGAGATAGTTGGGCGAGACGGCCATGGAGCGGCGGAACATCTGCTCCGCGTCCTCGCGGCGATCCTGATAGAAGTAGATGGCGCCCAGATTCGTGCAGGCGGGCAGATAGTCCGGCGCCAGATCCATGACCGCGCGGAACTCCGCCGCCGCCGCCTCATAACGGGCCTGGCCATAGAGAAACGAGGCGAAACGGCTGCGGCAGTAAATCACGCCGGGCCGCAATTCCAACAACTCGAGGTAGACCGCCTCGGCAGACTCCGGATCCCCCATGGCCAGATAGGACGAGGCCAATCCGTGACAGGCCTCGCCGTTGGCGGGATCGACTGCCAGCACCGTCCGGTAGTATTCCGCCGCCCGCTCGTGATTGCCGCCGATTGCGGCGAGACCACCGAGGAAAAGCCTCGGCTCCAGCGACTGTCCGTCCAGTTGCAACGCCTTTTCCGCCAACTCGGCCAACGCGGCCCGCTCCTTTTCATCCTGTGGATCCAATGCCCGCAGCCTGCATTCGGCCAGACCCAGAAACGCCATGGCGTAGGAGGAATCCGCCGCCACCGCGGACAGGAAGGAGGCGGCCGCCGGCTCCGGCGCGGATTCGCCGACCGAAGTGTTCAGATAACCGTATCCCCGCATGCATTCCACGAATGCTTCGGGCCGGGTCGTACCGCCCCGGGACAGCACGTTCCGCATCTCCGGGGTCAATTCGATGTCGAGCAGGCCGGCCGCCCCGATCGCGAGCTGGTCCTGCCAGGTGAAGAGATTGCTGATAGGATCGGCCAGCTTCAATGTCGACTGGGATTTGAAGAGCAGCGGCAGAGGATCGGAACCAACGCTGTCGCAGAGCAGGTCGATGCTGATGACATCACCATAACGATGCATCGTTCCGGTGATCACCCGGTCCACCCCAAGTTTGATGCGGGCGTCGCCGATGCCGTCGACGCCGCGGCGCCGAACCAGATCGATCGGTGCGACCCACAGCGACGGCTGGAATCTTTCCAGCCGGGCGAGCTTCACGGTCAGCATCGTGGCCAGGCCGTCGCAGAAGGCCTGATCATCCCGATCACCGCCGTAAAGGGTTATCGGCAACACCGAGACGGCCGGCGACGCGGGATCGGACCCGAGTCCCAGACGCGCCCCCAGGGTGTGGACCCATCCCGAACCGAAAGCCAGCACCAGGACGACCGCCGCCGACAGCGCCAACGAACTCAAGCCCAGAACCCGCTTGAGGCGGGATCGCCGGGGCGGCAACGCCATGGACACGGTTTCCCTGGTTTCGATCGACCGCCTGTCCTGATCCGGCGCCGACTGCAACGCCTCCAGTTCGTGCAGCAGCTCGCTGACGCTGCCGAACCTGGAACCGGCGTTCTTGAGCAGGCATCTGTCCACGATCCGCGCGAAGGCCGGCGGCAGATCGGGACGGACCTGGGAAATGGGCAGTGGATCCAGATGGAGAATCGCGTAGAGCACCGCCTGATCGTTGTCGCCACGGAAGGGAAGACGCCCGGTCACCATCTGGTACATGGTCACCCCCAACGCGAAGATATCGGTGCGATTATCCACCTCCTCTGAGCGAATCTGTTCCGGGGCCAGGAACGACACCGTACCCAGCGTGGCCCCCGCCCTGGTCATGCCCGACCCGCCGGACAGCTTGGCCAGACCGAAATCCACTATCTTCACCAGGCCGTCGGCCGAGAGGAAGATGTTCGCCGGTTTGATGTCGCGATGGATGATGTCGTGGGAATGGGCCTTGATCAGGCCCCGGGAAATCTGGACCGCCACTTCGACAGCCTCGTCCACCGCCAGCGGACCGCCCTGGAGCCTCTGCTTCAAGGTCTCCCCCTCGTAGCAGGTCATGGCCAGGAACATCCTGCCGTCAGGTGTCTCGTCTATGTCGTGGATATTGCAGATGTTGGGATGGTCGAGCGCGGACGCCGCCTTCGCCTCGATTACGAAACGGGATTTCGCCTCGGGATCGCGGGTCGATTCTGGCGGCAGGAACTTCAGGGCCACTTCCCGGTCGAGCCGGGTGTCGACGGCGCGATAAACAACGCCCATCCCGCCTTCGCCGAGCTTCCCGATGATCCTGTAATGGGAAATCGTCCGCCCGATCATATGGCGTTCCTCCCCCCGAGGAAGCCGGCCGCTGCTTATCGAGCGGCGGTTCGGGGCGAGAGCAGTCGATAACGGCCACAGTATAGGGAATTAATGCCTCAGCCGAAATGACGCGGATCAAGTGGGCGCGTGTTCGGAGCGGGCACCAGCAGGACGTCGTTGGCAAAACCACGTTGGTGTAGGTGCGCCGGACGCCGTCGTCATGGGGAGGCATCGGCATCCGCACCACCGACAGCTCTCCCGCCCTGGTCGGGATCTGCTCGAAATCGGCCGCGATCAGGTCGAGGTGCTCGGCAGGTATGCTGCTAGGCGGTCCCGGTCGCCGGCGCCAGCATATCGATCTCGGCAGCCAGCCTGGCCAGATTCTCCTGGAACTGCTCGTGACGCTTGATCAAGCCGTCGCGGGCCATGCCCCGGTAGAATTCCACTCCGGCAAGCAGGTTGTCTCTGTAGTCCTGGATGGATTTGATCGCTCCGCCAAAGCCGATCTCGCGGGATTCCAATTCCTTGCGCAAATAATCGACGTAGAGCGAAAGTTCCTTGATGAACATATGCGGCCGGTTGTCCTCTGCCATCACGTTTTTCTGACCGTAGATGTGGTCGATCATCTCTTCGAGCGAAAACGACCGGTCGAAGTTCACGATGTTGGGACCGCAGCAGATCGCGGACGTGGGATCGTCACTCTCCTGGGACGCGAAGGGAGCGCAACCGCCCAGATCGTGGCAGATACAAGCCTTGGCCATGATCGTTTCGCGCTTCGCTGCCTTCTGTTCGGGAGTCAGATCCTCTTTTTCGAGAGCTTCCAGCTTGCGCCGCTGGTAGGCCCGCGACGCGGTGCAGATCGGGGCCCGCGAGAATTCGGAATCGAAGGCCAGATAACCCTTCGGGCAACTGCTGCCGGGACGCCCGGTGCTGATGCGTTCGCGGCGGGCTTCCTCGCTGGCCGAGTTGCGCAGGCTCCAGAACGGAATCCCCAGCGGCGACGCTTCACTCAGGAATACGTCCTTGTCCTTGGCCTGGGCCAGCTTCTGCTGGTGCTCCTGGTCGATGTTCACAGCCTCGGGAACGAGCAGGAACGGTGTTCCCCATCCGGTGCCGTCGACGCCGAAGTGATGCAGCAGCAGATCGTTTTCCTCGTGGGTGCCGATGCCTCCCTGCACGGTCAGCCGCTGCGCCGGACGGGTATCGCCGATATTACGGCCGGTCTTCTCCATCGTATCGCGGAAGGCGGCGAAGAGCTGGTCGGAAAGTCCCTGCCGCTTCTGGCGGAACTCCTCGATGATCGGCCCCATCAGATGGCCCTGGGTGGCGAAGGCGTGGCCCCCGCAGTTCAGGCCCGACTCGACGCGGAACTCGGACACCCAAAGCCCGAGACGGGCCAGCAGTTTCCCCTGGACCACGGCCGAGCGGAAGTCGCTCACCTTCAGGACGATCTGCTTCTTGATGTCGCCGGTTTCGTCGGGGAAGAAATCGTCGAAGCGGGACATATACGAAAAGAGGCGGCGGTTCAGTCCAGCCGAGAGGACCAGGGACGCGCGCAGCTTGCTGCTCGCGAACCCGCGCAGCGCCGCCAGGGCGTCGGAGAACTCATCCGGCAGTTTGGCGCCCTTGCGGAAGTTCTCGCGATCGAGCTTGGTCATGATGTTCACGTCGATGCGGCCGGCTGTAACCGCGTTGCGCAGCGATTCCTGGAGCCTCTGCTTCAGCCCGTCGTCCTTGGCCGCCTGCATCTTGCGATAGGTGGCCTTGAGAGGCGACTCGGGAAGCATCTCGAAGTAGCGGCAAAGCTCGCCGCCCTTCTCGAAGACCGACTCCTTCATCTGCGTGATCTGATCGCGTACGCGGCGGTCGATCAGGTCGAGGTAGGATGTGATGCGGCGGGCGCGGCTGTCATCGTCGCTCTTCTCGATTTCCCGGTATTCCTCGCCGCAGAGCCGGCTGTGCAGACGGCGCATCTTCTCGATGAGCACGTCGTCCACCAGCGACAGGGTCGAAGAGATGCCGTAACGGGCAACCTTCATCGGCGTGTCGATAGTGAACGCGGTTCCCATTACAGGTATGTGAAAGGAGTGTCCACCGGACACTGGGAGTGAATTCTCGGATTTCGGCATTTCGCGGACCGTTCGTTTTCGGTGCTGTCTGCTTTCGCGGCTCTTGGCTAAACGATACCGCCGTTCAAGCGTTCCCGGACATAAGATACCACTATCCGGGCGGCGAGCCAGCTTTATCATCCGCCGGTAATCGGGTCAATCCTCCGGTTCGCGGTTCCGCTTTTCGGCCTTTTTGCGCTCGTTCTCGTCCAGCAGGGACTTGCGCAGGCGGATATGGTGCGGAGTCACCTCGACGAACTCGTCGGAGTTGATGTGTTCGAGCGACTCCTCGAGGCCCATCCGGATCGCCGGCGCCACCTTCAGCTTACGGTCGGCGTTGGCGGAACGCATGTTGGACAACTGCTTGGCTTTCTGGAGGTTGACCAGGATGTCGTCATCCTTGCAGTGCTCGCCCACGACCTGTCCCTCGTAGAGCACATCGGTCGGATCGACGAAGAAACTGCCGCGGTCCTGCAGAGCGTCGAGCGCGAAGGCCTGGCTCGGTCCCCGGCCCCGGCTGATGATGCTGCCGGATTGGCGCTGGGGAATGCTGCCCTTGAAGTACTCGTATTGGAAGAACCGGTGGTGCATAACGATTTCACCGCCGGTGGCGCGCAGCATCCGGCTGCGGAAACCGATCAGGCCGCGGCTGGGAATCCGGAACTCGAGGCGCGACCGGCCTTCCTTATGATCCATCTTGACCATCTCGCCGCGACGGGTCGCGGCGTATTCGATTACCGTACCGGCCAGTTCGCTCGGAACGTCCACGTTCAGCGTCTCGACCGGTTCGCCCTTGCGGTCGCCGATCTGCTTGTAGATCACGCGCGGCTGGCCGACCATGAACTCGTAGCCCTCGCGCCGCATGTTCTCCATCAGAATCGAAAGATGCAGGATGCCCCGGCCGCTGACCTTGAAGGTGTCGCTGCTGCCGGTTTCCTCCACACGCAGGGCGACGTCGCGCTCGGCTTCGCGCTTGAGCCGGGCCAACACCTGCCGGCTGGTGACGTACTTGCCGTCCTGTCCGAAGAACGGGCTGTCGTTGACCATGAAACTCATCGACAGCGTCGGCTCGTCGACCGCGATGATCGGCAGCGGTTCGGGTGTTTCGGGATCGGCCAGGGTGTCGCCGATATCCACTCCCTCCAGGCCGACCACCGCGCAGATGTCGCCGCATTCGACCCGGTCCACTTCGCGCCGGCCCAGATTGTCGAAGACGAAGAGCTGCTTGATGGGCGACTCGACATGGCTGCCGTCGCGTTTGAGCAGGGCGACGCGATCCTTTGTGGAAATGCTGCCGCGGACGATGCGCCCGATGCCGATGCGGCCCACGTAGTCGCTGTGGTCCATCGCGGCGACCAGCATCTGCAGCGGCCCCTCGCAGACCTTGGGAGCCGGAATCTCGGCGACTATCATGTCCAGCAGCGGCGACAGGTCATGCCGCTCGTCGTCCAGCTCGGCCACCGCCCAACCTTCGCGCCCGGCGGCGTAGACACCGCGGAAATCCAGCTGTTTGTCGGAGGCTTCCAGCTCGCAGAACAGGGTGAACACCTCGTCGAGCACCTCGTGCGGACGGGCATTCAGGCGATCGGCCTTGTTGATCACCACGACCGGCTTGAGATTCAACTGCAACGCCTTCTGCAGCACGAAACGGGTCTGCGGCATGGGCCCCTCGAAAGCGTCGACCAGCAGCAGGACCCCGTCCGCCATCTTGAGCACCCGCTCGACCTCGCCGCCGAAATCGGCGTGCCCCGGGGTGTCGATCAGGTTGATGCGCACGCCTTTATAGGTTACCGCGAAGTTCTTGGCGGTGATCGTGATGCCGCGCTCGCGCTCCAGGTCGTCGGAGTCGAGGATGCGCTCACGGACCTGCTGGCCCTGGCGGAATGCGTGGCACTGGCCGAGGATCTGGTCCACGAGGGTGGTCTTGCCGTGATCGACATGCGCGATGATGGCTACGTTGCGGATCTCCATGCTGCTCCTGGGGGTTCATTCCGGTTGTGTGGGTCGCCGGAAAGATGAGCGCTCCTATCCGGTCACGCAACGTATGAATAGCGTCAAACGGCGGCTAGCGCTAATAACCCAGGGCGCGCAGCTTGCGGCGGGTGGTCTCGTCGACCATCACCCGGCTGCGGCTGCGGCTTTC
>CAZYDJ010000038.1:0-18750 GCA_964646035.1 uncultured Fibrobacteraceae bacterium
CAAGATCTTTTACTAATTTTCCATTTCCCCAAAAATCAGTTTTTATGGACATAGGGAGCGAAATCGGGATTTCCGGCCACGCCGGCCATGCGCTCCACCAGCAGGGGCAGATGACGGGTCAGCCCGGTGAGGTAGAGACCGGTATGATCGCGAGTTGCGAACGGCGACAGCGATGCGCCGTGGCTCTCGATGAATTCCTGCAGTTCGGCGGGGGTCTCGCCTCGCGCCGCCTTGGCCTGCACGGCCTGGCACAGTGACGCCAGGCCTTCCTTGCCCGCCGCTTCCCGCCAGACGCCGCCGATCACGTGAATGCCCAGGCAGAACACGGGCAAAGACCGGTCTGTGCGGCAATACAGCCGGGAGCCGCCCTCGAGCGCGAATTCTTCGAAAGGAGTCTCGTCCTGGGCCTCGTTCACCGGGCCGTTCGGATGGACGTATCCGACTGATGGCGAATCGACATCGGGATCCGCCTGCGCAGCCGCGGCTGCTGCCGGAGGTCCGTCGCCGAGCAGGGCCGCAATCCGGCTTTCCATCTCGTCCGCGTCTTCGGGAATCCCTTCGGCGCTGTTGTCGCGGTCGCGGGGCAGGTAGAGCAGGATTGATGCTTCCCGCCGCCGGAAGATCCGCAGGCAGACCCTGCGGACATCCTCCGCGGTGACTGCGGCGATCCGCCGGGGAGTGTCGAAGGCTGCAGCGAGATCGCCCATGGCGTCGTGCCAGCCCAGATTGGCGGCCTGGCCCTGGACGGTTTCCAGGGCGAAGAGATGGGCCCGCTCGGCGCGGATCTTGGCCTTGGCCAATTCGCCGACGGTGGGAGGTTCGCGGCGCATCTCCTCCAGAATGGCGGCCACCGATTCCAGCGCGGCCATCGTCTTGGCGGGGTCGCTCTCGAAATCGACCACCAGCAATCCCTCGCGGGGCCCGGCCTCGTCCAGCATGGTGATGGCGTTGACCAGCTGCTGCTCCTGCTGCACGCGGCGATGGAGCCGGCAACTGCGTCCGTCGGATAGGATCTGCCGGATGACCGAGAGGACCGCCCGGTCGGGATCGTTGGCCGCCGGCGCGGGGAAGATCAGCTTGCCGTAGGCGCGCTGGATGTCTCCGGTCTTGAAGCGGTAGCGCAGCCGGTCATGTGTCTTCTCGATTCCGGCGGGCGGCTCGGGGGCCTTGCGATCGACCCGGGGCGGGCGGAAGCGTTCGGCGATCAGCTCCAGCAACTCTTCGGTAGCGAAGGCTCCCACCACCACGACGGTAATGTTGTCGGGGCGGTACATGGTGCGGTAGAAGTCCAGGATCTTCTCGCGCGGGGTATCGGTCAGGCTCTCATCCGGCCCGCCGATGTGGTTGCGGTATGGGCTCTGGTCGAAGGCCAGTTCCATCCCCCAGCGCCAGGTGACGCCGAATCCGGAAGGCAGATCGTCGTACATGTGGTTCTCGTGGACCAGCACCTGCCTCTCCGCATCCAGGGCGTCGGGGTCGAAGACGGAATGGAAAACGGCGTCGGCCAGGATGTCGGCGGCCCGGTGCAGGTTTTCGGCCGGAACGGTGATGTGGTAGTTGGTGGTCTCGTAGCCGGTGCCCGCGTTGGTGCTGCCGCCGATGTCGGCGACTTCGAAGGCGAAATCGTTTTCGCCCCGATTGGTCGTTCCCTTGAACAGCATATGCTCGATGCCGTGGGCCCAGCCGCGAACCGAGTCCGTCTCCAGATTCGATCCCACCCGCACCCATACGTTGCAGACCGCAACCGGAGACCGATGGTCTTCCCTGGCCACGACCTTCAGCCCGTCGGAGAACCGGGCGACCACCGCGTCGCCCACCGTCCATCGTTCCATATCCCGGCTGTTCTTCATCCGTTACCTCTTTCCAGCGCACTGGTTCGATCTCGCCAGCGGCTACGATAGCGGCGCAACCCTCCTTTGGCGACAATTGCTTTGGTAAAAGGATATGTACTATCCGGTTTGTTGACGCGGGGTCTGGGATATGACAGATTACGGCTCGCAACGGGTTGTTGTGCTCGCTACCGGCGGGCGCCGGACCCGAAACTACCTTCCTGGAGATGATGATGGTTCGTGGAACCGTCGGTTCCCTGCCCCGATGGGCTCGCCGGCTTATAGTTCGCATCTTAGACCGCTTCGCCCCCGATGAGACCGCCGTGATGGTGGTCACGGCCGCCGTGATCGGCGTTATCGGCGGTTTCGGAGCGATCCTCTTCCGCTGGATGGTCCAGTTCTTCCAGGGTTTCGCCATCGGCCGCGGCGAGGATGTCGTCGCCCTGCTGCAGGGAGTTCCCTGGTGGGAGAAGATCCTGTTGCCGGTCGTCGGCGCCCTGGTCGTCGGGCCCCTGGTCCACTACTGCGCCAGGGAGGCGAAGGGCCACGGGGTGCCCGAGGTGATCAACGCCGTCGTCTACAATAACGGCGTGATCCGCCCGGTGGTGGCCGCGGTGAAGATCGTGGCCAGCGCCGTGACCATCGCTTTCGGCGGCTCGGTCGGCCGTGAAGGTCCGATCATCCAGATCGGCGCCGCCATGGCCAGCACGGTCGGCCAATGGCTGAGGTTCTCGCCGCAGAGGATGCGCACCCTGGTCGGATGCGGCGCCGCGGCCGGCATCGCGGCGACGTTCAACGCGCCCATCGCCGGGGCTTTCTTCGCCCTCGAGATAATCCTGCGCGACTTCGCCATAGTCACTTTCAGCCCGATCATCGTGGCCAGCGTGATGGCCACCGTGGTCAGCCGGCATTTCCTCGGCGCCAGCCCCGCATTCCCGGTGCCCGGCTTCTCCATCACCGGCTGGGTCGATTTTCCCGCCTACGCGGTCATGGGCCTCGTGGTGGGGCTGGGCAGCGTCCTCTACGTGCGCTCTCTCTACGCCACCGAGGGATTCTTCGAGCGCCTGCGTTTCCCCGAGCCCTTGAAGCCCCTGCTCGGGGCGATTCCGCTGGGAGTGCTGCTGATCTGGTTCCCGCAGGCGTACGGAATCGGATACGCCACCAACGTCGAGGCTCTCGTCGGCGCCATGACCTGGCAACTGATGCTGCTGCTGTTCTTCGTCAAGCTGGTGGCGGTCGATCTGACCCTGGGATCGGGATTCTCCGGCGGAATCTTCGCTCCGGCGCTGTTTCTGGGCGGAATGCTCGGCGGCGCTTTCGGCGCCCTGCTGCAGCCCTGGCTGGGGGTCAGCGTCGGCGCTTTCTCGATGGTGGGCATGGCCGCGATGGTCGCCGCCTCGACGCGCGGGCCGATCACGGCGATTCTCATCCTCTTCGAGATGACGGGGGAGTACTCGATAATCCTGCCCCTGATGCTGGCCTGCATCATGGGCACCCTGGTCAGCCAGGGCATGTTGGCGGACAGCATCTTCACCCTGAAGTTCGCGTTGCAGGGACGGCGGCTGAACTTCGGCCGCGAGAGCGCCATCCTGAAGAGTTATCACGTGCAGGATGTGATGGAGGTCAATCCGCCCACCCTGCCGGAGAACTACACTTTCGAAAAGATCCTGAAGCTGTTTTTGGGCAACTCGGAGAACCATTATTACGTCGTCGACGGCGCGCAGAATCTGGCGGGCAGGATCTCGCTGCAGGACATCAAGGGCATCCTGCACGAGAGCACTATCGGCCGGGTCGTCATCGCCGCCGACATCTGCCAGCCGGTCAGGCGCGTCTGCTACCGGCGGGACGATCTGGAGGACGCGCTGCTGCTGTTCGGCGAAGTGGACGAACACGATCTGCCGGTGCTGGAGTCGCCCGATGACAGGCGGTTGATCGGGATCCTGTCCCGGCAGTCGATCCAGGAGGTCTACAACCGCGAAGTGCTGCACAAGGAAGTCTGCGGCATCAAGCTGGTCGACGGCGAAAGCGGTTTGCGCGACACGGTGAGCCTGCCCGTGGCCTACAAGGTGCAGTTGATGACCCCGCCGCCCTGGGCTGTGGGGCATTCCCTGCGCGAGTTGGGATTGCGGGCCCGCTACAACGTCGAGGTCCTGGCTTTCAAGCGTAAGGGATTCACCGGAGCGGCCTACAACGAGTTGCCCGATCCCGACCGGTTGATCACGGATCGCGATCGGCTGATCGTGGTGGGGCGCACCGCCGACATCCAGAAGATGCTGAAAGACGCCGCCGGCCCCGCCGAGGAACCGCTCCCGGGAGTCTAGCGGTAGCCGCGCTGGCCCTCCCGCGCGGGGCCGTGTACAATATCGTCCTGCGGGGAATCCAGATCAGGGCAGATGATGGGGAGGGAGCCATGGACCGGACGCCGGACATCATGACGATCGACGTCGAGGAGTGGTTCCACGGGCATAACTATCTGCAGAGCGTTCCGCCCGCGCAATGGGATGGCCGCGAATCGCGCGTCGAGTCCAACGTGGAATTCTGCCTCGAACTTCTCTACAGGCACCGGACGACCGCCACCTTCTTCGTTCTCGGCTGGGTCGCCGCCCGGCATCCCGGCATGGTGGCCCGGATCGCCGCCGCGGGACATGAGATAGCTTGCCATGGTCACGATCATCCGGTGGTCAACAAGATCGACGCGGACGCTTTTCGCGACGATCTGGACCGGTCTCTCGCAGCGTTGGCTGCGGCCGGAGTGACCGAGGTCAGGGGATACCGGGCCCCCAGTTTCACGATCACTCCCTCGGTCCATCACTACTGGCATATTCTGCGCGAGCGTGGGTTTACCTACGACTGCTCGCTCTTCCCGGTGCACCATTCCAGGTACGGACAACCGGGCGGGCCGCGCCGGCCGTTCCTGCTCGCTCCCGAGCCCGGGGACGTCGACGACGGGCGCCCGCCCCTGCTGGTTATGCCGATGACCACGGCCCGCATCCTGGGCGTCAATCTGCCCTTCTCCGGCGGCAGCTACCTGCGGCTGCTGCCCCGCTGGGCCTACCGGATGCTGCGGCGGATCGCCCGGCGCCAGGGTCAGCCGGTTGTGACCTATATGCATCCCTGGGAGATCGATGATTTCGTTCCCGATGTCAGGCTGTCGGCGGCCACCCGGTTGCGCAGCCAGGGACACCAGCAATCGACACCGGCCAAGATCGAGTCGATCCTGGCGGCGGGTTCTTTCAAGACCATGGGTGAACATGCGGCCGCCCTGCGCGGCGCCGGGGATCTGGAAACGCGGCAACTGCCGCTTTTCTAAGCGTTTGACCCGACAGCGCAACATGAAGCGAGAGGAGCGACTTTTGTCGCTCCTCTTTCCGATTGCCTATCGGGTGTGTCCTGCGCTCAATCAATTGGGAAGCTCTTGTTTGCCTGCCTGTCTGCCTGGGGTATCCTACGCCGTCGGTGGAGGAAGGTTCCGCGAAAAGTCAGTCCTATTTTTGCAGACCTTGACCCGCGGGCTTATTCTGAGTTCCTTGGAGTCTCGCCCCATATTTTTCCCAGCCATGCGCAAGGGGGTGGAATGACGAAACGCGACAAGAGCCGCAAGAAGGAGGACGACGCCACGGGCACCGAAATGGAACAGAGCGAGCAGCCGCGCCTGAGCGAGATGGAGTCGCATATCAGTCTGATCTGCCTGCGTTATTTCCGCGGAAACTGGGACCAGTACATCGACTACCTGTCCGGCATCCGGGTCGCCGTGAATCAGCGTCGCGAGGAACTGCCCCTGGTGGAGAAGCTGCGCGATATGGATATGCGGACCGGTTACTTGGAGAATATCCTGCTGGACGAGGTGCTGGATTCCGTCGAACACATCGACTTCGATGGGCTGATGAAGCTATGGGATGTCTGCATGATGCTGGATCCCGAATCCGATCCTTTCCATCGCCCCTCCGGCGAGCATCCGGATTCCGCTCCCGATTCCGATGATGATCACCCGCCCCGGATGCTGCATTGATCCTGATTCAGATCCCGTAGAGTTCCGGCCTGCGATCCTCCCACAGATCGTTGAGCGGCGTGATCGACTTGTCGGTCTCGGCCGTGTCGATTTCCGCAACCGCCGCTCCGGTTTCCGTTTCGTCGAGCCCGGCCAGGATCTCGCCCCGCGGCGAGACGATCCGGCTGAGCCCGATGAATCGCAGGCGCCGGCCTGTGCGGTTCTCGACGCCCACGCGGTTGGCCGTAATCGCGAAGACCCGGTTCTCGATGCAGCGGGTGATCATGGCGTCGGGGCAGTGGGGCAGAACCAGATTCGACGGGTGGCAGATGATCTCGGCTCCGGCCATGGCCAGGGTGCGGGCGGATTCGGGAAAGATCCAGTCGAAGCAGATCATCATGCCGACCCGGGCTGCGGCCGCGTCGTGGACCGCGAACCCGGTGTCGCCCGGCGCGAAACACAGCTTTTCCTCCCAGAAGAGATGGCTCTTGCGATAGACGGCGACGCCGCCGTCGGGGCGGGCCAGCAGGCAGCTGTTGTACAGGCAGTCCTTGCCCGTTTCCGCGATGCCGGCCACGATCGCCACGCCCTTCGCGGCGGCGAATTCGATCAGCCGGGCGGCGGTGGGACCGCCGGGCAGGGCCTCGGCCAACTCGGCGGCCTCGGCCCGGGAGCGGAACTGGTAGCCCGTCGAGAACAATTCGGGCAGGACCGCGAGATCGCATCCGGCCGGAATCAGGTCCAGAGCCTGCTCGACATTGGCCCGGACATCCCCGAAAACCGGTGCGGTCTGGACGACGGCGGCTCGCAGTTTAGACATGTCTTCTCCTTAATCGGCTCCGAAAGAGGAGCCGTCGGGTTCCAGAAGTCGCGTCAGCCGGTCGAACATGGCGTCGCGGCTGAATCCGGTCAACACCCGGCGGCGGCCTGCCGCGCCCATCGCCGCGGCTGCGGCCGGATCGTCGAGCAGCGATTCGATGGCCGCAGCCAGGCGCTCCGGGTCGCCCGGCGGAGTCAGCAGGCCCGTTTCGCGGTCGGAGACGATCTCGGGCAGGGAACTGGCGTCTCCGGCGACGACCGGCACTCCGCTCGCGGCAGCCTCGGCCACGGCCAGGCCGAATCCCTCGGTCCAGGACGGCGCCGCGAAGACGTCGAGCCCGCGGTAGAAATCCGGCATATCCGCGACGAAGCCGGGAATGTCCACCAGATCGGGGCGTCGCAGCGATTTCCGCCAGCGGATCAACTCGGCGGCCAGCGGCCCCTCGCCGGCGATCCGGAGGCGGGGGGCGGGCGACCGGTCACGGCTCTCGATAATCTCCCAGGCCCGCATCAATTCGGGCAGCCCCTTGCGGGATGTCAACTGGCCGGCGAAACCGATCGTGGGCGGATTCATGTCGCCGCCGGCCGGCCGGTCGGAGTCGGTTGCGGCCGGGGAGAATCGGGCGGGGTCGATTCCCTTGTAGAGCAGATGCACTCGGGCGGGATCGAGCCAGGGGGCGCTCGCAAGGGTCGAGCGGCGGGTGGATTCCGAATTCACGACGACTCCGGTGGCGACGCGGTTGTAGTACCAGCGATAGTAGGGGCGGCCGCGCAGTTCGAAATCGCTTTCGCGGCTCTGCAACACGACCGGAACCCCCGCCAGCCGGGCGGCGACTCCAGCCGCCTTGAGATCCTTGAGCGTCAGACAGACCACCGCCGCGGCCCGCCTGCGCCGCAAGACGCCGAAAAGTCTGCAGATAGTCCAGGGGGCGCCGTCGAAGCGGATCGGCACCGTATCGACCGGCAGTCCCCGCCGCGCGGACTCGACTGCCAGGGGCGATCCCGGCTGGGCGACGATGCTGGCGCGCCAACCCCGATCGGGCAGCCCCGCGGCGGCGTCCATGGCCCATAACTCGGCTCCTCCGAGCAGTCGCATCGAGTCGACGAGGCATACGTGGCGAACACTCATCCCGATCCTCCGCGTTCCCGAACGAATGCTGTTTTTCGATATCCGGGGATTACGACCCCCGGATGCCGCATTTCTGTTGATCCGGCACTGGCCGGGTACTATTAATAGATCACTTCCGACAGGGAGAAAAGGGCGAGCCGGGAATAACCGCCGGCATTCGCCTTTTCTCTTATGCTCCTTGATTACCCACACTGTGGGGAGGTGCCCTGTGGTCAGCGCAGACTTGGTCGTCCGCATCGGAGGCGAGGGCGGCGAAGGAATCATCTCGCTTGGCGAGATCCTTACTAAGGCCGTCGCGCGAAGCGGATTGAACATCCATTCTTTCCGCACTTTTCCCGCCGAAATCCGCGGCGGACTGGCGATGTTCCAGCTCAGAGGTGCGAGCGGCCCCGCCCGTTCCCTCAAGCAACGAATCGACGTCCTCCTGGCATTCAACCAGGCGGCCTACGATTCCTATGCGGACCGTCTGAAGGAAGACGGCATCCTGCTCTACGATCCCAAGCTCTGCAGCATCGGCGAAATCCACGGTTCGGCCGTCGCGCTGGAGCTGCCCCTCGAGGATATCTGCGTCGCTGAGACCGGAGACATCCGGGGCAAGAACATGGTCGGTCTCGGCGCACTGCTTTATATGTACGGCTCTTCCCTGGATTTCGGCGAGGATCTGATCGGTCAGATCTTCGGCAAGAAGGGTGAAGAGGTCGTCGGCAAGAACGTCAAGGCGGTCAAGGCCGGTTATTCTTTCGCCGAGCAGAATCGCGGCATTCCCCAGCACAACTTCGAACGCCTGCCGAACCGCAACCAGATCATCCTCAACGGCAACGAGGCCGTCGCCCTGGGCGCCCTCGCGGCCGGCGTCGAGTTCATCGGCGGCTATCCGATCACCCCGGCGACTCCCATCTTCGAGCAGCTCTGCCGCGATCTGCCCCGTTTCGGCGGTACGGCGCTCCAGCTCGAGGACGAGATCGCGTCGCTGGCGTCGGTGATCGGCGCTGCCTTCACCGGCAAGCGCGCCATGACCGCCACCAGCGGCCCGGGCCTGTCCCTGATGAGCGAGACTCTCAACCTGGCGTCGATGACCGAGGTGCCCCTGGTCATCGCCAACGTCATGCGCGGCGGTCCTTCGACCGGCCTGCCGACCAAGACCGAGCAGTCCGACCTGAAGTTCGCCATCTACGGAACCAGCGGCGAGTCTCCCCGCTGCATCATGGCGCCGATCAACATCGAGGACGCCTTCTACCAGACGGTGCGCGCCTTCCGGATCGCCGAGAAATACCAGATGCCGGTGGTCATCCTGACCGACGCGGCGATGGCCTATTCCAGCATGAACATCGATATGCCGGAACTGAACAATCTCGATCTGGGAACCCGGTTCACTCCGAACCCCAACGCGCATAAGGATACCTTCCAGCGCTATGCCGTGACTCCCAACGGTGTCTCGCCGATGCCTATTCCGGGCGAGCACGACCTGCCCTACATGGGAACGGGTCTCGAGCATAACGAGAAGGGCGATCCGAACTACACTCCCGATGTCCACGAGATGATGATGGCCAAGCGCTTCAAGAAGCTCGAGGTACTCGGCTCCACCATCACTCCCGAGGAGCGTGAAGAGGTCGAGCCCGAGGGCTCGGAGGTCGGCGTGATCGGCTGGGGCAGCACCCACGGCGCCATCACCGAGGCCATCGAAAGGCTCGAGCGCGAAGACGGGGCCACCATAGCCCATCTGCATCCGCGGATCATATCTCCGCTGCGCGAGTGGCCCATCCGCCGCTTCCTCGGACCGTTGAAGAAGATCATCGTGCCGGAAGAGAATTACACCGGCCAGTTCGCCCACTTCCTCAAGGCCAAGTTCGGGATCAAGCCGATCGAGGTCCACAAGGCCAAGGGCATCCCGTTCACATCCGAAGAGCTCTATAAGGCCTTCAAGGAGGTGCTATGAGCGAGAACAACATGACCGTCAAGGACTTCAAGTCCGGTCTCAAGCCGGTCTGGTGTCCCGGGTGCGGCGATTACGGCGTGCTGAATCCCTTCCTGCAGGCGTTGGTCCACTGCGGAATGAAGCCCATGGACACGGTCATCGTCTCGGGCATCGGTTGCTCGGGACGCTTGCCCTATTTCTGCAATGCCTACGGGTTCCACGGAGTCCACGGCCGGGCCCTGCCCACGGCTTTGGGCATGAAGGCCGCTTCTCCGAACCTGAACATCTTCGCGGTCGGCGGCGACGGCGACGGTCTCGGCATCGGCGGCGGACATCTGCCGCATGTGGCCCGCAAGAACGTGGACATGACCTATCTGCTGATCGACAACTCGATCTACGGACTGACCAAGGGGCAGTCGTCGCCGACTTCGCCCCTGAGCATGACCAGCAAGACGGCGCCCTACGCCTACGTCGAGGATCCGGTGCATCCGGAAGAGATGTTCCTGGCCTATAATGCGTCGTTCGTGGCCCGGGGCTTCTCGGGCAAGCCCAAGATGCTCAAGGAACTGCTGATCAAGGCGATCGAGCACAAGGGTTTCTCCATCGTGCACGTCTATTCGCCCTGCGTCAGCTTCAACAAGCAGGTGACCTTCGAGACCATCAGCGCGATGTTCGCGGAGATTCCCGAGGACCACGACACCTCCGACAAGCTGGCCGCGATGAAGATCGCCATGGACCAGACCACTCTCCAGACCGGCATACTCTTCCAGGAAGAGCGTCCGACCCTGGAGCAGCGGTTGATCGAACTGCGCAAGCGGGCCGGGTCCCTGGAGAATCTGAACCAGCTGCTGGAGCACTACCGCTAGAAACCGGGATCGGCCCGGATTTGCATAGGACCGGCTCTTCACGGAGGGCCGGTCCGTTGTTTCAGGGGGGCGCCCTTGACCGGACGCCGGGTTGACCCCATCCTGTGATCTGAATCCGCTACTCTCCAATCCGGCCGGAGGACCGCCGAGATGCTGCCCCGAGCAGAAGTCCGCATCGATCCCCGCATCGACTGGTTCGCCGACGTGCGCCGGACGCTGTCGCCGATGGTCGGGGTTACCGATCGTGCTTTCCGGGATATCTGCCGCGATTTCGGCGCCGATCTCTGCTTCTGCGAGTTCACCGCGGCCAAGGGACTGCTCTACCGCAACGAGGCCACCTGGAGCATCATCGACACCGACGGCGAGGGGGGTAGGGTCGGCATCCAGATCTTCGGCAGCAATCCCGATGACCTCGGCGCGGCGGCGCGAATGATGCGCGGGAAGCGGCACGACGTGCTCGACATCAATTTCGGCTGTCCGGCCAAGAAGGTCGTCAAGAAGAACGGTGGCAGCGCCCTGCTGGCCGACCTGGGCCTGCTGCGCCGAATCGTGGATAACGTGGTCGCCCAGAGCGATCTGCCGGTTTCGGCGAAATTCCGTCTCGGCTGGGACGAGGCCAGCGTCAATCACGCCGAAGTGGGGCTGTTGCTGCAGGAGGCGGGCTGCGTCTTCGTCACGCTGCACGGCCGCACCCGCTGCCAGAAATTCAAAGGGGAGGCCGACTGGGACCGCATCGGGGAACTGGTCGATCTGCTGGACATCCCGGTCATCGGCAACGGCGATATCGTCGACGGGGAAAGCTACGAGAAAGCGGTGCGCACCAGTCGCTGCCACGCCGTGATGGTCGGACGCGGCGCCATCGGCAATCCCTGGATCTTCCGGGAGATGGCCGCTCGCGAGGCCGGGCGGGATGCTCCGCCGCCTTCGCTGGAAGAGATCATGGCGATGGTCGCCCGGCATATCCGCGACCTGGGCGTAACCCGGGGCGAGCGGCGCGGCTCTTTCCTGGTCCGCAAGCATATTGTGAAGTATTTTCGGGGTTTCCCGGGCGCCGCATTGCTCAGGCGCCGTCTTTTCGCGGCCGAATCGAGCGAGGAGATGCTCGCAAATCTGGCCGAGATCGAGTTGGAGGTCGCCGCGGACCTCTCCGGTGGAATATCCGCAACCGATTCGAGGAAGTGCTGTTGATGATCCGATCGGGAACCCTGCGCAAGCTGTCGATGATCTTTCTGGCCGCCGCCTCGATTTCTATCATGTTGCCGCTTGCCGGTTGCAGCAAGAAACTGGCCGGTCGTGGTGCACCTCCGCATGTCCGTCGCCACCAGCAGGAGTATTCCCTGACCCACGTCGTCACCGTCGGCGAGACCATGGCCCGCATCGCCGAGAACTACTACGGCGATCCGGCGCGGGCCGCTGATATCGCCGGCTGGAACGGCATTCCCGATCCCGATCTGCTGGCGGTAGGCTCCGTGCTGCTGCTGCGCTTCACCGAAGAGCAATGGGATCGCGCCGAGCGCCGTCTGGCCGCGATGGATCCCTATAACCGGGGAGTGGACGCCCTGCGCTCCGGCCGCCTGGACGAGGCCCGAGACGCCTTCCGCCAGTCGCTGGCCATCGACCCCGGGTTCCCGGACGCCCGCTACAACCTGGCTCTGATCTATTTGAAACGGGGTCTGAACGCCGATGCCGCGGAGATCCTGACCGGCCTGCTGGCCGAGAAGCCCGCAGATCGCGATTTTCTCTTCGCCTACGGCAACGTCCTCTTCCACCAGGCCGATTTCGACGCCGCGGCCGAGAAATTCGCCGCTGTGCTGGTCATCGATCCGACAGACAGGCGGGCGGCGTTTTCGAAGGCGAGGGCCTTGACCGAGACCGGGGCCGTTTCCGAGGCCGAGGCCGCCTGGGAGGCGTATCTGGCCCTGGACCGCAGTTCGACCTGGGCCGACGAGGCGCGGGAGCAGTTGCAGGGACTGAGGGACGGCACCATCCCGGCGCCCTGACCGGCGCCGCGGTGTCGGCGGCCGGTCATAATCGTCTTGCTGGAATCCGGCCCCCCTGTTAGATTGGTCGCAACACGAACGAGTTTTCGCCTTTCTTTTAATGTGGCTCCGAGAAGCCCAAAAGGAGGCCGCAAAGGTACAAGCACGCATGGTTCACCGAGCCATGCTTTTTTTTGTGCCCGGGCCTGAAGGGGAGTGTCGCCGATATGGAATTCGTCCAGAAAACCACGATCATGAACAGCAACGAGGTCAAGCGGGCCTTGACCCGCATCGCCCACGAGATCATCGAGGCCAACAAGGGCACCGAAGATCTCGTCCTGCTGGGAATCCAGCGCCGCGGCGTGCCTCTGGCCCGCATGATCGCCGAAGCGATCAACCGGGTGGAGGGAGTGGACGTGCCGCTCGGCTCATTGGACATCACCTTCTATCGCGACGACCTGTCCACGATCGGTCCGGCGCCCCAGGTCTCGTCGTCCGATGTGGGCACCGACGTCACGGGCAAGAACGTAGTTCTGGTCGACGACGTGCTCTACACCGGCCGCACGGTCCGCTCGGCCCTGAACGAGATCATGGATTGGGGACGGCCCAGCCTGGTGCGGCTGGCCGTGCTGATCGACCGCGGCCACCGCGAGCTGCCCATCCGGCCCGATTTCGTGGGCAAGAACGTTCCCACCTCCCATAAGGAGATCATCAAGGTCCGGGTCAAGGAAATCGACGGACTACAGGAAGTGGTCGTCGGGGAGGGGAGGCAGGGATGATACTCAAAGGCAAGGATCTGCTCGGTCTCGAAGAGCTTTCCCGCGACGAGATACTGGGCATCATCGACACGGCGGAGCAATTCCGCACGATCTTCGACCGTCCCGTGCGCAAGGTGCCGATCATGCGCGGCCGGACCATCGTGAATCTCTTCTTCGAGCCCAGCACGCGGACCCGGATCAGCTTCGAGCTGGCCGAGAACAGGCTCTCGGCCGACATCGTCAACTTCTCGGCGTTGACCAGCAGCCTCAAGAAGGGCGAGACCCTGCGCGACACGGCCGAGAACATCGCCGCCATGAAGGTCGACATGATCATCATGCGCCATTCCTCGCCCGGCGCGGCATTGTACCTGGCCAAAGTCCTGGACTGTTCGGTGATCAACGCCGGCGACGGCGCTCACGAGCATCCCACCCAGGGGCTGCTCGACCTGATGTCCATGCGGCAGCGCTTGGGCAATCTCGAGGGCAAGAAGGTGACGATCATCGGCGACATCGCCCATAGCCGCGTTGCCCGCTCCAACATCTACGGCCTGAATCATCTCGGCGCCGAGGTGACGGTCTGCGGTCCTCCGACCATGGTGCCGAGCGCCATCGCCAAACTCGGAGCCAAGGTCGATAACGATCTGCACAGCGCGGTCGCCGACGCCGACGTCCTGAACGTGTTGCGCATCCAGCTCGAGCGTCAGAGCCGGCATGTATTCCCGAGCAATCGCGAGTACCACCGGATGTACGGCGTCACCGAGGATGTCATGCGGCTGACCAAGCCTGAATGCTTCGTGATGCATCCCGGACCGATGAACCGCGACGTCGAGATCAGTTCCGAAGTGGCCGACGGACCTCGCCAGATGATCCTCGATCAGGTCACCAACGGCGTAGCGGTCCGCATGGCGATCATCTATCTGCTCGGCGGCGGCGACCCCGGCAAGCTCGGCTCTTCGGCAGCCTGACCGAAAGGACGCGAAAATGGAATGGAACTGGCGGCGGATTCCCGCCGAATTCTTCGTGACGGACGCCAGGCTCTGCCGCGGCGGCAAGCTCTCCCGGCGCAAGGGTTTCCTGCACGTCAAGAACGGGCGTGTCCAGGGCATCGGGGTCGGCTCTCCCGGCGCCGAGGGCGTTCCCCAGCTCGACGCCGGAGGAATGATTTGCGCTCCCGGCCTGGTGGATCTGCATGTCCACTTCCGCGAGCCCGGCCAGGAGGAGAAGGAAACGGTCCTGACCGGCAGCCGCGCCGCGGCGGCCGGCGGGTTCACGACCGTGGTGACCATGCCCAACACATCGCCGCCGGTGGACGATTCGGTGGCGGTGCGCTACATCATCGACCGCGGCCTGGAGGCCGGCATCTGCCGGGTGCTGCCATCGGGCGCGATATCGGTGGGTCAACAGGGCGAGGTCCTGGCCGAACTGGGCGACATGGTATCCGCCGGAGCGGTGGCGTTCACCGACGACGGCAGGCCCGTGATGCACGGCAGCCTGATGCGCTACGCGCTGCAACTGGCCCACAGCCTGGGCGTGCCGGTGATCTCGCACGCCGAGGACAGCACGATTTCCGGCAACGGAGTGATGCATAGCGGTTATTGGTCCGCCAAGCTGGGACTGTCCGGCATACCGCGCGCGGCCGAGGACAGCATGGTCTACCGGGATGTCGAGCTGTCGCGGGCCACCGGGGGACATCTGCATATCGCCCATGTCTCGACACGGGGCGCTGTCGCTGTGATCCGCCGCGCCAAGGAGGACGGCCTGAACGTCACGGCGGAAGTCACTCCTCATCATCTGGCTCTTGATCATTCCCGTTGCCGCGATTTCTCTCCGCTCTACAAGATGAACCCGCCTCTGCGCGAAGAAGCCGATATCGAGGCGGTGACCCAGGCGCTCGCCGACGGGGTTATCGACTGCATAGCCACCGACCACGCTCCCCACACCGCGATGGAAAAGGAGCTGATGTTCGACCAGGCTCCTTTCGGGGTCATCGGCCTGGAAACCGCTCTCGCGGTGGGCATCACCTATCTGGTTAAGGGCGGGAAGATCGATCTGGGCCGGCTCGTGGCCACTATGTCGGAACAACCGGCCGCCATATTCGGTTTGGACGGAGGGAAGTTGGAAGAAGGGGGCCGCGCCGATTTCATACTCTTCGATCCTGACGAGCAATGGCGGGTGACCCCGGATGTCCTGCACTCCCGCAGCAAGAATTCGGCCTTCCTGGGCGAGACGCTCAGCGGCCGGGTGAAGGCCACCTTCCTGCGGGGACGGTTGACCTGGCGGGACGGCGAAGTTAGCGTGGAGTAATATGGAGGGGCGTCCCGGTTCCGGGGCGTCCCGCACTCCAGCAGCGGAGGTTCGGTGATGATGGGGAAACGGCGCCTGAAACCCGGCGTTCCGGCGGTCGCGGTCGCCTTGGCGCTTTGCGGTCTTCTGATATCCGTGGGTTGCGCCAAGTACAATACCTATTACAACGCCAGCCGGGCCTTCGATTCGGCGGAGAAGATTCGCGAGGAGAGGATCGAGCGCGGCGAAGACCCCACCGAACCGACATCCCAACAGCTCGGCGGCTATCAGAGGGCGGTCAAGAAGTCCCAGCTCGTACTGGACGATTATCCGGGCTCCGGCTTGACCGACGACGCTCTTTTCCTGATGGCCAAGTCATATAACCGAATGAATTCCTACCGGATGTCGGTCGGCAAATTCGACCTGCTCTTCAAGAACTATCCCGCCACCGAATATCTGGAAGAGTCCTATTATCTGCAGGCTCTGAACTATATGTACATCGGCGACATGCAGAGCTCGAACGACTATCTGCAGAATCTGTCCACCCAGTTTCCCGACAGCCGTTTCCAATCCGAGACCCAGCGGGTCAGCGCCAACAACAGCTTCGAATTGGAACAGTGGGAAGAGGCCCGCGCGGGATTCGAGCGGTACCTCGAAGTATATCCCGATTCCGAATACGGCGAGGAGATCACCTATCGCCTGGCTGTCTGTCATTGGGAGCTGGAGAATTATCCGGAAGCGGAAGCTCGCCTGCTGGAGGTGCTGGCGAAGTCCGAGGCCAAGGAAGAGATCTTCGACGCCAAGCTGATGCTCAGTCGCTGCCTCATCCGGATGGACAGGGCCGACGAGGCGGATGCGATCCTCTCCGATATCGAGACCGAAGCCGAGCTCTACTCCGCCCAGGGGGATGTGGTGCTCGCCCAGGCTGCGAACCTCGTCCGACGCGACAAGGCTTCGGATGCAGTTCCCCTGCTCGAAAACATACCCCGGGAATGGCTGAATCCTACTCTTTCGGCTCGATTGAACGAGATGCTGGGAATCATCTATTTCCAGCAGTGGCGTCTGAATGACGCTTCGAAACTGTTGCGGGAAGCCGCCCGCAACCCGCAGGTGCTCGATGATCCCGACCGGGTCAAATCCTACGCCAAGGCCCTGAACCAGTATCTGGCAGCGGAGCAGAGGCTGGATTCGGCAGGCGAGGAGATCGTGCCTTCATTGAAGCTGGTCATGGCCAATAGCCTGCTGCTGACCTTGGGCAAGCCGCGGATGGCGCTGGAAAATTATCTGGATGCGGCCGCCGCGCGGAACGATACGATATCATCGGTACGCGGTTTCTACGGCGCTCATCTGGTATATCGCGATTATCTGGATCTGCCGGATTCCGCGGCCGTGATGGCCGACAGCATCCAGATCCGCCATCCCGATTCGGCGCACGCCTATCTGCTGGCCGACGACTCCGGCGAACGGGACCTCTACACCATCCTGGTCGAGGAGAGCGGCATTGCCGCGGCCGAACGCAATCGCATGAACGCCACGCTGGAGGCTTCGGCGAGGGTGGCCGCGGTCAGGGAACAGGAAGCTTCCGACATGGCGGAGGCCGCGCTGGAGACTCCCGAATATTCGCCGGGAGTCGAGCCGGGTGATCAGACGCGGGTCCCGGCCGCGGCCGGAGCGTCCGCGGCGGCCGACAGCGTCGCCGCATTATCGCCTTCTGATGACCTGCCGCTGACCGCCGGATCCGATTCGCTGACTGTCCCCGCAGGCGAGGCGCCGGCCGCCCTGGTTCCCGGCACCGCACTGCCGGATTCAGCAGCCGCCCAGCCGGATTCGGCAGCCGTCCCGCCAGAGGTGCGGGACGAGCCCGCGGCAAAGCCGGTGGAGGAGCCCGAGGATAAACAGCCGCAGAAGAAGGACTGGTCCGACCTGCTGCGCTAGCTGTTAGGAGAGCTACTTGATCCCAGCCGTCGATCTGCCGCGCCCCGCGACGTCTCCGCAGCGGAGCCGTGGGCGCGTGGTCGAAAACCGCTCCGTCTCGGCCGGCATGCTCGGTCTGGTCATCGAGTTGGATGACCCGGCCGCATTCCAGCCCGGCCAGTTCTGCATGCTGAATCTCGAAGGTCCCGGCGAGATGGTGTTGAGCCGTCCGCTCTCCATCCTGGATCTGGCCGGCAAAACCCTGGAACTGCTTTATAAGGTGGTCGGATCGGGGACGCGGACTTTCGCGGCCTTGGCGGCCGGAGCCCGGGTCGTCTGCCTCGGACCGTTGGGGATTCCGTTTCCGGCCGGCGCTGATGGCGCAAACCATCTGGTCCTGGCCGGCGGAGTGGGTTTGCCGCCGTTGCTGGCCTGGGAGCGCGCCTACGGCGGACCGGGAGATCTGCTCTGCTTCGGCGGCCGCGACGGTACTGACGTTCCCTGGAATCTGCTCGACCGGCGCTGGCGTGTCAGCGTCGACAGCGCGGCCGGGATGCCCGGCGACCGGGAGGCCTTCGCCGGCAACGTGGTCGAGATGGCCCGGGCCGCCCTGGATTCGGATGATTCGCCGCGCCGGGTGCTGGCCTGCGGCCCTTTGCCGCTGTTGCGCGCGGCCCGGGATCTGGCCGACGCCGCCGGCTGGGAATGCCTGGTCTCGGTGGAGGAGAGAATGGGCTGCGGCTACGGGGTCTGCCGGGGTTGCGTGGTGCCGCTGGTAGGCGGCGGATATCTGGCCTCGTGCAACGAAGGCCCGGTTCTCGACGCCTCGCGGATCGACTGGTCCCGCTTCGGTCAGTGGGCGGGTCCGCCGTCCGCCGGCGACCGGCGCGTTGGGGGTGGTCATCGATGAACCGCCCGCAATGGCTGAATTTCGATCCCTCCGCCCCGTTCGTACTGGGCCCCCGGACATTCCCCGGACGGGTCTGGACCGCTTCGGGATGTTTCGGCTACGGACTGGACGGCAAGGATATCACCGGCGACGGATTCGGAACCCCGTACCAGGGGATCGGCTGCGTGGTCACCAAGACCATCACCACCGAACCCCGCGCCGGCAATCCGCCGCCGCGGCTCTGGGATTGCGGTTCGGGAGCCTTGAATTCGATCGGCTTGGAGAATGTCGGCGTCGAGAAATTCCTGGCGGATGTCCTGCCGGCTCTCGCGGACGCCGGCACGCCGTCCTGACCGGCACGGCCGGTAGGTGCGACGTCTT
>CAZYDJ010000039.1:0-18475 GCA_964646035.1 uncultured Fibrobacteraceae bacterium
GCGCAGCGGAGCCTAAGCGAAGGGGACCGGGTGTAGCGGGCATCCCCCATTCAACAGGCCCGAGCCCGGAACGCGAGAAGGGGAAGCGCAGGAAGCGCTTCCCCTTCGTCCCGAGACGGAACAGTCCGTCGCCGTTTACGCGATGAACTTCCCCCGTGCGGTGTAATAAGTGTGCAGCAGCTTGTGGGCCGTATGCCCGCAAGGTCCGTCCTTGAGGAACTCGCCGTAGAGCATGGCCACGGCGGGATTCTCGTAGGACTTGCGCACCGTGTAGGCCTTGTCCTCGGCAAAGATCGCCTCGGCCCGCTTCTCCCGGATCTCCGGGGTGGTCGGGATGGGCTGTCCGCCGCCGCCGAGGCAGCCGCCCGGGCAGGCCATGAACTCGATGAAGTGGCATTCGCTGAGCGGGCCGCCGGCCTTGATGTCCTCGAGGACCTTCTTGGCGTTGGCGGTGCCGTGGGCGACGGCCACCTTGAGGGTGGCGCCCTTCAGCCAGTTCCAGTCGGGAACCAGGTGCGCGAGGATCTCGGGCACCGGGCCTACCTTGTCGATCTTCAGTTCGGCCATGCGCACGCCCTCGATGCCGCGAACCGGCACGATGTCGGCGTGATCGAAGAGGTCTTCGACCTTGATGCCCATGACCAGTTCGATGACCGTCCGCAGCGCCGACTCCATCACGCCGCCGGAAGCGCCGAAGATGACTCCGGAACCCGTGGCGGTGCCGAACGGCTGGTCGAAGTCCGACTTCTGCATCTGCGGCAGGTTGATGCCGGTCTCGGAGATCATCTTGCCGAGCTCGCGGGTGGTCAGGCCGTAATCGACGTCCTTATAGCCGCTGTCGCACATCTCCGGCCGGTTGCACTCGTACTTCTTGGCCGAGCAGGGCATCAGGGCGACGGACACGATGTCCTTCGGGTCGATGCCGTTCTTCTCGGCGTAGAAGGTCTTGATCAGCGCGCCGAACATCTGCTGGGGGCTCTTGGCCGACGACACGTGCGGCAGATACTCGGGATAGAAGTGCTCGATGTACTTCACCCATCCCGGCGAGCAGCTGGTGAACTGCGGCAGGGAAACCGACGTGTCCTTCTCGACCAGGGCCTTGTAGAGCCGCAGCAGCAGCTCGGTGCCCTCTTCGATGATGGTCAGGTCGGCGGTGAAGTTGGTGTCGAACACCTTGTCGAAACCGCAGGCCCGCAGCGCCGTGTTCATCTCGAAGGTCAGCGGGGTGCCCGGCTCGCAGCCGAAGCACTCGCCGATGCCGGCCCGGGGGCTCGGCGCCGTCTGGATGACCACGTGCTTGCTCGGATCCTCGATGGCCGCCCAGACGTCGTCGGTCTGGTCGTTGGCCGTCAGGGCTCCGGTGGGGCAACGGTTGATGCACTGGCCGCAGTTGATGCAGATGACCTCGGACAACGGCTTTTCCATGAAGGTCGAAACCCTGGACTCGTCGCTGCGGCCGATCACTTCGAGCACGCCCACTTCCTGCATGTCGATGCAGGTGCGGACGCAGCGCCGGCAGAGGATGCACTTGTTCATGTCGCGAACGATGGAATTGCTGGAGCGGTCGATCTCGAATATCGGCGCCTCGGGATGGCCGAAGCGGAAGAAATCGACTCCGTATTCCTTGGCCAGGCTCTGCAGTTCGCAGTTGTTGTTGCGGGCGCAGGTGTAGCATTCCCCGTAATGCTTGCTCAGCATCAGATCGAGGATGTGACGCCGGGCGCGGCGGACCTTCGGCGAATGCGTCTTGATCTTGATGGGCTGGGTCACCGGGTAGGCGCAGGCCGCCTGCAGGGTGCGCTGGCCCTCGATCTCGACCACGCAGATCCGGCAGACGCCGGCCACGCAGAGATCCTCGTGATGGCAGAGGGTAGGGATGCGGATCCCGACCTGCTCGGCCGCCTTGAGGATGGTGGCCCCCATCGGAACCTTCGCCTCGATGCCGTCGATCTCGACCGATACGGTCGCGCCGATGGCGCCGATTTCGGCGTCGGTGGTAATTGTGCGGCCCCGCTGGCTGACAGGAGCGCGCGAGGTGTCAGCAGTGAATTTCTCGTCCTTCGACATGCTGTCTCTCTCCTGTTCCTGGTCAGGCACGAGCGGGATTCCGACCCATGATCTCGTGCTTGAAGTTCTTGACGATGGAAACGAAAGCGTTCGGGCTGGACTGGCCCAAGCCGCACTTCGAAGCGATCTGCATGGTCTCGGCCAGTGACAGCAGTTCATTCAGATACTGCATGGAACACTCGCCGTTGCGCAGCATATCAACGCCCTCGAGCAGCTTGGGATTGCCCTCGCGGCAAGGCGTGCACTGTCCGCAGGATTCCTCGACGAAGAATTCCAGGAAGTTCTCCGCCACGTCGAGCATGTCGCGGCTGTGGTCGAACACGAAGATCGAACCGCCGGTCGGGATATCCTCGTAGGCGATGGTCCGCTCGAAATCGGAGGCCGGAACGCAATGTCCGGAAGCTCCGCCGATCTGGACGGCCTTGGCCCCGGTCCCGCCGACTTCGGCGAGCAGGTCGGCGACGGTGATGCCCATGGGCATCTCGTAGACGCCGGGGCGCTCGCAATCGCCGGAAACCGAGAAGATCTTGAATCCCGTCGATTTCTCGGTGCCGTAGCCCTTGAACCAGTCGGCGCCCTTGCCGAGGATCGCGGCCGCGTAGGCCAGGGTCTCGACGTTGTTGACGATGGTGGGCAACCCCAGGTAGCCGGTGTCCACCGGGAACGGCGGCCGGTTGCGCGGCTCGCCCCGATGTCCTTCCATCGACTCGATCAGGGCCGTCTCCTCGCCGCAGACATAGGCGCCGGCGCCCATGTGGATGCGGATGTCGAAGTCGAACCCGTCGCGGCCCATGACCTTCTTGCCGAGCAGATTCGCCTCGCGACGCTGCTGGAGGACTTCCTCCAGATGCGCCCGCAGATAGGTGTATTCGGCGCGCAGGTAGATGACGCCCTCGGTCGCGCCGATGGCCAGGCCGGCGATCGCCATGCCTTCGCAGACCACGTCGGCGAAATCCGTGAGGATGACACGGTCCTTGAAGGTTCCCGGCTCGCCTTCGTCGGCGTTGCAGATGACGTATTTGGCCTCGGCCTTGGCGGCGGCGGCGATGTTCCACTTCACTCCGGTCGGAAAGCCCGCGCCGCCGCGTCCCTTCAAGCCGGAATTCGTGATCTCGCCGATGATGTCGCCGCGGTCCATGCCGACGGCTTTTTTGAGACCGGCCTCGGCTTCGAGGGAAGCGAAGGTCAGCTGGCCCTTGTGGGTGGTGCCGATCATCCTAATGCTCCTTCCCCGCCGTGGCGTGAACGCCGAACGTTCCGCGGCATTCCTCGAGGATGCCGTGGACCTTCTCGGCCGTCAGGTTGGTGTAGACCTTGTCGTTGACCAGCATCGCCGGCCCCTGGTCGCACATGCCCAGACAATTCGCCCACTCCAGGGTGAAGCGTTTGTCGGCGGTCGTCTCGCCGAACTCGATGCCCAGATCGTTCTCCAGTTGACGCGCCACGTTATGCGCGCCCGCCATCTGGCAGGAGATCGTCCGGCACATCCGGATGACGAACCGACCCTTGGGTACGGTATCCAGGAAAGCGTAGAAGGAAACCACGCTGTTGACTTCGGCGGGATGGATATCCAACTGATCGGCGATGACCTGCATCGCGAACTCGGAAACTTCCGAGTACTGCTCCTGCACTTCCTGCAGGATCGGGATCAGTGAGCTTCTGGTGCAGCCGTGCTTCTGTGCAAGATCGGCCACGAGGGCCTGAAGCTTGGCCTGTTCGGTTACGAGCATCCTCTTGGTCCCTCCTTATTTGCCCAGTAGTTCATCGATCTTCGCGACCAGGGTCGCGGGATTGATCGGCTTCTCCTGAAAATCGTCGACCGGGACAAGCGAGTCGTCCTTGTCGAAGTTCAGCCCGGTGATCTTGCTGATGCCGGTCAGCATCAGGATGGGAGCGGTGAACCCGTCCTTGCGCAGATCGCGCGCCATGACGATGCCGTCATCGGGCTGGTCCATCATCACGTCGAGGACCAGCAACTCGGGCTGGAATTCCTTGATGACCTTCATGCCCGATTCGCGGCTGAGAGCGGATTCGACTTCGTGCCCGTGCTTTTCGAGCACGAGCTTGCACGCCTGAGTGATGTCAGGGTCGTCATCGATGATGAGGATCTTCGCCACCTTGGCCTCCTTGACTCGACCTGTGAAACCGGGAATGGATTCCCAATACCGACAGAGGGAAATGCATTTCACATCACCCCTGACCTGTTAAACGATTATCAGAAGTTTGTACATTGGCAAACAAATTCTAAGAAAGCCCTGCCCTGCTGTTGATTAGGGATTTCAATTATGCGTTATCAAGAAAGGGGCCACGCAGCGGATAATCCGCTAAGCCCTTTTGATTATTGAATAAGCCATTATTGGAGATCTGTTTAGGCCTTTTTAAACCACTGGATAAAAAAATCATCGGGAACGGCTCGACAGCCTTCTCCTGGGAAGGGAAACCGGGAAATCGAACCGCCGCGGGAATCACCGGCCGTCAGCCCCGGGAGCGCAACACCTCCAGCGCCGTCGGGAACGGCTGCAGAGCGCGTTCGAAGACGCCGAGGGAATAGGCGATGCAGACGCCGTAGTTGGTGATCGGTACTCCGGCCCGGCGACAGTCGTGGATCCGGGAAAGCATGCTGCGGGGATTGAATGTGCAGGCTCCGCAATGGACGACCAGCTTGTATCCCGAAAGGTCGTCGGGATAATCGTGACCCTGCACCGTGTCGAATTCGAGTTCGCCGCCCACGTACTGCTGCAGCCAACACGGAATCTTCTCGCGGCCGATGTCATCGCCCACCGGATGATGAGTACAGGCTTCGGCCACCAGCACCCGGTCGCCCGGCCGCAGGTCGTCTATCGCCAGGGCTCCCGCGACGAAGGTGGCGAGATCGCCCTTGTTGCGGGCGAAGAGGATCGAGAAGGATGTCATGGGGATTTCCGGAGGCGTGTCGGCGGCGACCTTCAAAAACGCCTGCGAATCGGTGACCACCAATGCCGGCGGCCGCTTCAGGCGATCCAGGGCTTCGCCCAAGTGGTCGTCCGTGACGACCATGCAATAGGCTTCGTTATCGAGCAGGTCGCGGATCGTCTGCACCTGGGGCAGGATCAACCGGCCCTTGGGCGCTTCCATGTCGATGGGGACGACCAGCACGGCCATCTCGCCGGCCGGCACCAGATCGCCCAGGATTGTGGGCGGGAACAGGAATTCCTCGGGCGCCATGTCGATCAGGGCGCCGCGCAGTTCCTCGGCCCCCTCGCCGGCGGCCGCCGCGGAGCGGATCACCCGGACGCCCGCGGCCTCCAACTTCGCCACGAGTGCGGCGTCCGGCTCGGCCAGATCGCATTTGTTGAACGCCACGATCACCGGCAGCCCCATCCCGGACAGCTCATCCAGCAGGGCCTGCTCGTCCTGGTTCCAGGATCCGGCTTCGGCCACCAGCACCGCCACGTCGAGGCGGCGCAGCAGGGCCCGGGTCTTTCCCACCCGCAGATCGCCCAATTCGCCGGTATCGTCGAGGCCGGCGGTATCGAACAGGACCACCGGACCGATCGGCAGCAGTTCCATGGCCTTCTGCACGGGATCGGTGGTGGTGCCGGCCACCTCAGACACTATCGACAACTGCTGCCGCGCCACCGCGTTGAGCAACGACGACTTGCCGACGTTGCGGCGGCCCAGAAACCCGATATGCAGGCGTTGTCCGCGGGTGGCTCCACTCATTTCCCGTCTCCGTTCACGCATCCCCCGGACCGGCCGGAGGCGGTGGGCTAGAAATAGAGGTCGCGCTGGCCCTCGTCACGGATCAGATGCAGCCGCTCGACCAGCTTCTGCTTCAACTTGACGTCCTCGAACTTCTCCAGCTCGGCCGCGATCAGCGTTTCGGCGGCCGCGCGGGTCTCGGGCGAGGCGTAATCCTCGAGATACTCGCTCAGGGTGCAGAGCGCGTTCGGGGTGCAGAAGTTGTGGATGAAGCCGGGGATGGCGTATTCCATGAATTCCTCGCCGGTCCGCCCGAGACGATAGCAGGAAGTGCAGAAGCTCGGAATATTCCCCTGCTCGATCAGCTCGCGCATGACCTCGTCCAGCGAACGCATGTCCCCCAGGGCGAACTGCTCGCGGTGCATCACCTGGGCGTCGCCGAACTCGGTATAGCCGCCGATCTCGATCCGGCTGCCGGCATCGATCTGCGAAACGCCGAACTCCATCACCTCGCGGCGGATCTCCGGCGACTCGCGCGCGGTCAGGATCATGCCGGTATAGGGCACCGACAGGCGCAGGATCGCGATCAGCCGCTTGAACTCGTCGTCGGAAACGAAATTCTCCCGCGGGATGTCGACGCCGCTCGCGGGCTGGATGCGCGGGAAGCTGATGGTGTGGGGGCCGACCCCGTAGCGCTGCTGCAGGTAGAGCGAATGGGTGACCAGAGCCAGGACATCGAACTTCCAGTCGGCCAGACCGAAAAGCGCCCCGGCGCCCATGTCGTCGCAGCCGGCCTCGAAGGCGCGGCTCAGGCTGTCCAGGCGGTACTCGTAGTTGCCCTTCTGCGTATCGGCGGGATGGTACTTCCGGTAGGCCCCGTGATGGTAGGTCTCCTGGAAGATCTGATAGGTGCCGATGCCCGCTGCCTTGACCGTCTTGAAGCCCTCGGGCTCGAGCGGCGCGGCGTTGATGTTGACCCGCCGGATCTCGCCCTGGCCCTTGCGGACGTCGTAGACCGTCCGCACCGTCTCGGCGATGTACTCGGGGCTGTACTTCGGATGCTCGCCGTAGACCAGGATCAGCCGCTTGTGGCCGTTGTCCTCGAGGGCGCCGACCTGGGTGCGGAGCTCGTCCATGGTCAGCGTGCGGCGCACCTCGTCGGGATTGCTGCGGCGGAAGGCGCAGTACCGGCAGTCGTTGATGCAGTGGTTGCCGACGTAGAGGGGCGCGAACAGCACGATCCGGTTGCCGTAGACGTCCCGTTTGAGACGGCGGGCGGCGGCGAAGATCTCCTCGATCAGCTCGGGATCCTCGGCGTTGAGCAGCACGGCGGTCTCGGCGGCCTGCAACGGCTCCTTGGCCAGGCTCTTGGCGATGATCTCGCGAACCCGCACCGGGTCGGCCTTGGTATCGGCGACCAGCCCTTCGAGCGCATCGTCGTCGATGAAGTCCTTGAATCCCTTGGTATACGTGCACTTGCGTGATGTGTCTGCCATCTCAGTCTCCGCCTCCCATTTCCGGTGCGGGATTGGCCCGCTCCCGGATTTTCGCCAGATGGCGCGGCGACGGCCCCTGCCCCTCGCCGATCTTCCGGCCCAATTCTAAAATCTGCCCGCGAACGATCTCCAGGACCGCCTCGGGCGGTTTCGTCACGCCCGCGCGCGACGGATATATGTCATAGAGACGCCGGTAATTCGCAGGGGTCACCGGCGGCATCACGACGTTGGCGCCGCGACGCAGACCATGCTGCCGACCTCGGTCGGCGATGGTCTCCAGCGCGGTGGTGCTCGGAATGTTGGCCGAAGGACAGACGAGCCGCGTCAGCGCGATCACCTTGTAGCCCATCAGCTCGGTGTTGGGAGTCTGTCCCTCGACATCAACCCGGACGCGACCGAGATCGGTTCCCGGGTGGGGTACATAAGGCCCCGCCCCGAACATGACCAGATCCAGTTCGCGGAAACGCATGATGTCGTCGGCCAGATCGGCGTAGGTCTGTCCGGGAAATCCGATCATCACCCCGCTGCCCACCTCGTAACCGAGTTCGGCCAGGCAGGCGAGGGCCGCGAAGCGATCGGGCCAGGCGCCGTTCGCCAGGGGCGGATGTATCGCGGCGTAGAGTTCGGGGCGCCCGGCCTCGAACTTCATCAGATAGCGGTCGGCGCCGGCCTCGCGCCAGAGAGCGAAATCAGCCGCGCACCGCTCGCCCAGGCTGAGGGTCACCGCCATGCCCGTGCGGTCCTTGATCGCCCGCACCAGGTCGGCCACCCACTGCGCCTTCAGGCCGGGATCCTCCCCCGACTGCAGCACGACTGTTCCGTAGCCCAGCCGGGCCGCGTGATCAACGCAGTCAATCACTTCGGCGAAGCTCATGCGGTAACGGCCGACCGATTGGTTGCCGGCGTTGATCCCGCAGTAGCCGCAATGCTGGACGCAGTGGTTGGAGATCTCGATGATGGCGCGCAGGTGGACGTCGTCGCCCACGTTCTCGCGGCGGACGGAATCGGCAAGCTCCCAGAGCGAGTCAAGAGCGTTCAAGTCCTCTTCTCGCAGCCAGCGCAGCACGGATTCACGATCGAGATTCATGGCGGGGTCACTCTCCGGCTTCGGCTGCGTCGGTGCGCAGGGACACGGTGAATTTACTGCCGACATCGGGCTCGCTCTTCACCGACACGTCGCCATGGTAGAGGCCGGCGATCTTCTTGACGATCGACAGTCCCAGACCGCTGCCCTGGATGCGCCGGGTCTTCTCGTTCTTGATGCGGGAGAATTCACGGAACAGCCGCTTGGATTCATCGATGCTCATGCCGATACCGGTATCGGCGACGTCGATGAACAGTTCGCCCTCGCCGCGGCGGACCTTGACGTCCACCCTGCCGCCGTCGCGATTGTACTTCACAGCGTTGGTCAGCAGGTTGTTGAAGACAATTTCCAGTTCCTCGCGGTCGGCGCTCATCGGCAACTCGGCGGGAACGTCCAGGGCCAGTTCGATCCCGCGGGCCGCCGCCTGCGGCTGGACGATCTCGACGCTCGAATCGACCACGTCGGCCACGTTCAGGTCCACGAACTCGCGCCGCTTCTGCCCCGACTCCATCCGGGTCAGGTCGAGCAGGTCGCCGATCATCTTGCGCATCCCCTCCACGCGGATCAGGGTGCGGTCGACCATGTCGGTGTAATCGTCGAAATTCTCGCCGAGGGTCCGGTCCTTCATCATGTACATGAAGCTTTCGACCACGTTCAACGGAGCCTTCAACTCGTGCGCCAGCACCGAAGTGAACTGGAAGCGGACCTGGCGCTTCTCACGCTCGAGCTTCTCGGCCTGCCGCTGGACCATCAGGCTGCGCGCAGCCTTCTCGACCACGCTCTTGAGCTCTTCGGGAGTGAACGGCTTGGCCAGGAAGTCGAAAGCGCCGTTCTTCGTGGCCGTGACCGCGACCTCGAGCGAGGCGTAAGCGGTGATCATCACCGTCATGACGTCGATCCGGCGCTTGCGGATCTCCTCGAGGATGTCCAGGCCGTTGATGTCGGGCAGCTTATAGTCGAGCAGCAGCAGATCCCAGTCGGCGGCGCCGAGCTTTTCCAGCGCCTCCGCCCCGTCCGCCGCGGTTTCGACCGTGAACCCGATCTGACCGCCCATGTCGGCGAGGTCGAGGGTGTGGCGGCCGAGAACCTTGGCCGCGCCCCGGCGCATGCCCGGTTCGTCATCGACTATCAATACCCGCAGATCGGCCATGATCAGTCCTTCAGCAGCCGGTGGATCTCCTGCTCCAGCTGGTCGAATCGAATCGCCTTGTCCAGCACCACGTCGGCCTTGACCCAATTGCGCATCTCTTCGGTGCCGGCCTCGAATGTGAAGCCGGTCTCGGCGGCGACGCCGGTGACGAGGATCACCGGAGTGTCCGGCGATTTCTTCTTGAGCCGATGGCTCAGGACGAATCCGCCGTCGGGATTCTCGAGCATCAGATCGAAGATGGCCAGATCCACGTCCATTTCTTCGATCAGCTTTTCGCCGTCGGCCTGGCTCTCGGCCGTGTGCACTTCGAAGCCGATCTTCTCGAGGAAGATGCGGAACTGGTCGAGGAGGTCGAAATCATCATCGACCACCATCACCTTCAGGGGTGCCGCCTGGTTCTTGTTTTCCGAAGTCATTTCGTCCTTCTCCTGACAGGCGCAGGGTGTTGCAGGTGTTTCCGGAGGCTCGGCTATTGCGCCGGATCCCTCTGCGCGGAAGACCCGCCGTTGTGGCGCTCCAACGAAGCGAAGCGCGGAATCCTGACCGTGAAGACGGTTCCGGTGGGTCCCTGAGACAGGTCGTCGTTTGACCTGACGTCGATTCGGCCGCGATGCATCTTCACGATGCCGTAGGTGACCGCGAGACCGAGTCCGGTTCCCTTTCCCATCTGTTTGGTCGTGAACAGGGGTTCGAAAATCCGCTGCAGATGCTCTTTGGCGATGCCGGAGCCCGTGTCCTCGACCAGCAGCAGGGCGTCGTCGCCGTCGTTGTGGTCGGTGACCGTGATCGAGCCGCCGTCGGGCATGGCCTCGATGGCGTTGCCCACCAGATTCGAAAGCACCTGGATCAACTGGTCGTCGTCGACCTCGGCTATGGGCTCGTCCATTTCGTGCGAAACGGTCAACTGCACGTTTTCCGGCACGATGATGGCCTTGAGGCTGCGGTCGACCAGTTCGCAGAGATCGACCGAGCGCAGCGTGACCTTGTTCTTGCGGGCGAAGTTGAGCAGGCCCGAGACCACCTTCTTGCAGCGTTCGGCCTGCTCCACGATCATGTCGAGATCGTCGCTCAGTTCCGATCCCGCGGGCACGTCTTCCTTCAGCATGTTGGCGTAGAGCAAAACCACGCCCAGGGGATTGTTGATCTCGTGGGCGATGCCCGCCGACAACTGCCCCATGCTGGCCAGCTTCTCGGCGTTGATCAGGGCCTTCTGGATGTCGTCGATCTGCTTGTGTGACTCGTTCAACTCGGCCAACGATTCGCGCAGCCTCTCGATGGTGTAGGGCAGGCACATCTCGGACTCGGCCAACCCCTTGTGGATGGCGACGGCATGGGCGCGGCAGGTGTGATAACCGCAGGCGCCGCAGTCGAGTTCGTCCTCGGGGCCGTACTTGCCCATCCGGACCAGGATGGACCGCATCTCCTTTTCCGAAGGCGGCGCCATGCGGGTGTCGTCGGGAGCGAAGGAGACTTCCAGATCGAGATCCTTGAAACTGGCGACGTCCAGATCGTGACGCACCGCGGGTATGCCGGAAACCCGCTTGCGGGCGTAGCTGCTGACCGCTGATCTGCGGCTGTAGAGGGGAGCCTTGGTCGACATCCCCGCGCCCATGATGCAGCCGTGGCAGGAAAGGAGTTCGAGCAGGCGTACGTCCAACGCGCCCTCGGCGAATTCGGCCACCGCCTGGGTGAAATCCTCGATGCCGGTGGCGGCCACCACCTCGTTGGTCAGCAGATCCTCGGAGATGCCGGCCGACTGGAACATGCCGCCGGCTATCGGATAGAGGGCGCCCAGCCCGGGATGGGGAGGATCGAAATCATCCTCCACTTCCGGCCGCGGCTTGATGCCTTCCTCCTCGAACATCTGGCGCAGTTCCTTGAAGGACAGCACGGCGTCGACTTCGGGATGGTCCTCGTCGCGGACCGCCTCGTTCTTCTTCGCCAGGCAGGGACCGATGAAGACGATACGCAGATCGTCGCCGAACATCCGGTGCAGGGCGCGGGCCGAGGCGATCATCGGCGACGCCACCGGGGCCAGGTACTGCACCAGGGAAGGATAGTACTTCTCGATGTAGGAGACGATGGCCGGGCAGGACGTGGCGATATAGCGCCGGCCCGGATTGGCGTTGATCAGTTCGCGGTAGCGTCGCGAGACGAGGTCGGCGCCGAAACCGACCTCGGACACCATATCGAAGCCCAACCGCCGGATCATATCCACCAGCAGCGGGGGTTCGATATCCGCGAATTCCGCCGGGAAGCTGGGGGCGACGATGGCGGCGATGCTCCCGGGGCCCGCCCGCAGGGAACGGACATCGGGCACCGAGCAATAGACCCGCTTGGCGTTCTGCGTGCAGACCTGCACGCAGTTGCCGCAACCAATGCAACGCTCGGCAACGACCTCGGCCTGGCCGCCGGAGATCCGGATGGCCTTGGCCGGACAACTGCGCACGCAGGTGTAGCAGGCGCGGCACCTGTCGCTGATGGTCGAAACCAGTTTCTCGCCCCGCTTCATGACTCTAGACCACTACTTCCCGGCTGCAGTAATGAGTGTGCAGCAGCTCGTGGCTCTTCTCGCCCAGGGGCTCGCCCAGGAACTCGGAGTAGAGACGCTGCACGTCCCGGTTGCGATGCGACTCGCGCACCGGCTCGATCTGATCGATCTGGTAGAGCGCCTGGATGCGTGACTTCAGGGCTTCCCGATCGGTCGCAAGGGGCTGTCCGCCGCCGCCGATGCAGCCGCCGGGGCAGGTCATGACCTCGATGAAATGGAGGTCGTCCCTGCCGCCCCGGATCTGCTCCATCAGCCGGCGGGCGTTGGCCAGACCGCTGACCACGGCCACTCCCAGCTCCAGATCCCCGATCTTGACCCTGGCTTCCTTGACGCCGTCGAGACCGCGGACAGGCTGCACCCGCAGACTGACCATCTCCTCGCCGGTGACCATCTTGTGCGCCGTGCGCACGGCAGCCTCCATGACGCCGCCGCTGCCGCCGAAAAGCTTGCCTGCAGTGCTGCGCTCGCCGAAGGGACGGTCGGCGTGCTCGGGCGTCAGCGTGGTGGGATCGATCCCGAAAGTACGGATCATCCTCGCCAATTCACGGGTAGTCAACACGGCATCGATGTCGGGCATCCCGTTGCGGGCCATTTCCGGGCGCGTGGCCTCGAACTTCTTGGCCGTGCAGGGCATGACCGCGACGCTGAATATCTTCTCCGGCGAGATGCCTTCCCGCTCGGCGTAGAAGGTCTTGATGATCGCGCCCAGCATCTGCTGGGGACTCTTGCAGGTGGACAGATTCCCGATGTTGTCCGGGAAGAACTCCTCGACGAACTTGATCCAGCCCGGCGAGCAACTGGTCATCATCGGCAGGACGCCGCCGTTCTGCAGGCGGTGAACCAGTTCCGAGGCCTCCTCCATGATCGTCAGGTCGGCCGAGAATCCGGTGTCGAAGACCCGGTCGGCGCCCAGACGGCGGAAGGCCGCGACCATCAGCGAGTCGATGTCCACGCCGGGCTTGACCCCGAACTCCTCGGCCAGGGTCACCGAGACCGCCGGCGCGTGCTGGAAGACCACGAAGGTGTCGGGATCGTTCAGGGCGGCGGTCACCTCGCGAACCGAGCTCTTCTCGCGCAGCGCCCCGGTCGGGCAGGCCATCACGCACTGGCCGCAGTTGATGCAGCTCGAAACGTTGATGCCCTCGTTGAACGCGGGAGCGACTACCGTCGCGCTGCCCCGGCCGACGAAATCGATGGCCGAGACGCCCATGATCTCCTCGCAGACGCGTACGCACTTGCCGCAGAGGATGCACTTCGACGGATCCCGGACGATCGAAACGCTCGAGATGTCGATGTGGTAGTCGGGCCGCGTCGTCACGAAGCGCCGCTCGCGGACCCCGTAGACCTGGGCCAGCTTCTGCAATTCGCAGTTCTCGTTACGCACGCAATAAAGGCAGTCCCCGGGGTGGTTCGCCAGCAGCAATTCGATGATCGTCTTGCGCGCCCGGACCACGCGGGGCGAATTCGTCTTCACCTTCATCCCGGGATTGACCGGGAACGAGCAGCTGGGCACCAGGGTCCGCTGACCCTCGACCTCGACGACGCAGATCCTGCAGGCGCCGGTCGGCGGCAGGCCCTCGATGTGGCAGAGAGTGGGAACGCTGATACCCGCCCGCTTCAGGGCGGAGAGAATGGTTTCACCCTCGTGCGCCTCTACCATCCTGTTGTTTACTTCTATTTCGAACATGCCGTCCCTCTCTCCTCGCTAGGAAACCTTCACCGCGTCGAAACGGCAGACTTCGACACAATTGCCGCAGTGGATGCACTTGTCGGGAACGATGTAATGCGGCGCCTTCCGCGTGCCCATGATCGCTTCGGTCGGACACTTCTTGGCGCAGGCCGTGCAGCCCGTGCAGAGGTCGGTGTCGATCGTGAACGTCAGCAGGTCCCGGCATACGCCGGCCGGACAACGGCGCTCGTAGATGTGGGCTTCGTATTCGTCCTTGAACCAGCGCAGGGTGCTGAGCACCGGGTTGGGCGCCGTCTGGCCCAGCCCGCAGAGGCTGGTGTCCCGGATGACCTCCGCCAGACGCGTCAGGTAGGTGACGCCCTTGAAACGGGCCAGGGCGTCGTTCCCCTGCTCGTTGCGCCGGCCGCGCACGATGGCGTCCAGCATGTCGCGCATATGGCGGGTGCCTTCGCGGCACGGGATGCATTTGCCGCAGCTCTCACGCTGGATGAAATCCATGAAGAACCGCGCCACGTCCACCATGCACGTGTCCTCGTCCATCACGACCAGTCCGCCGGATCCCATCATCGCGCCCAGGGTCTTGACCGATTCGTAGTCGACCTCGATGTCGACGTGCTGCATCGGGATGCAGCCCCCGGAAGGCCCTCCCATCTGCACCGCCTTGAACTGCTTGCCGTGCGGCACTCCGCCGCCGCAGCCGAAGATCACGTCGCGGACGGTAACGCCCATCGCGACTTCCACCAGGCCGGTGCGCGAAACCTTGCCGGAAAGAGCGAAGACCTTGGTGCCCTTGCTGCCCTTGGTGCCGACCGAACTGAACCATTCGGGGCCATCGGTCAGGATGCGGGGCACGTTGGCGAGGGTCTCGACGTTGTTGATGATCGACGGTTTGCCGAACAGGCCGCTGATCGCGGGGAACGGCGGCCGGGGCCGGGGCATGCCCCGCTTGCCCTCGATGCTGTTGATCAGCGCCGTCTCCTCCCCGCAGACGAAAGCTCCGGCTCCCATCTTGATCACGATGTGCAGGCCGAAACCGCTGTCCAGGATGTTGTCCCCGAGCAGTCCGCAGGCTTCGGCCTGGGCGATGGCGTTGCGCAGCCGCTCGATGGCCAGGGGATACTCGGCCCGGATGTAGATGTAGGCCTTGCTCGCGCCGATGGCGTAGGAGGCGACGGCAAGCCCCTCGAGCACGCGGTGGGGATCGCCCTCGATGACGGCGCGGTCCATGAACGCGCCGGGATCACCCTCGTCGGCGTTGCAGATCATGTACTTCTGGTCGGACGACTGGGTCTGGGCGAACTTCCACTTGCGGCCGGCGGGAAAACCGCCGCCGCCGCGGCCGCGCAGCCCGCTTTGCTCGACCAGGTCGCAGACTTCGGCCGGCAGCATCGAGTGCAGCGACTTGGCCAAACCCCGGTACCCGCCCCGGGCCAGGTACTCGGCGATGTTGGTCGGGTCGATGATGCCGCAGTTGGCCAGGACCCAGCGGGTCTGGGGGGCGAAGAACGGATGCTCGTCGAGGAACGGCACTTCGGCGTAGGGTTCGAGACCCGCGTCGCGATGCTGTCCCAGGACATGGCCTTCCGGGATTTCGCCGCCAATCACGGAATCGACGATTTCGGCCACGACATCCTCGGTGACCTTGCTGAAGCAGACCCGGGTCCGGCCCGGCAGCTGGACGTCGACCAGCGGTTCCTCGGAGCAGATGCCGATGCAGCCGACCTCGACCAGATCGACGTCGGCGCCGGTCTCGGCCAGATGCTTCCGCAGGGCGGCCAGGGTCTTGTTGGCTCCGGCGCTGAGGCCGCAGGTGGCGGCCCCGACGTAGATCACCGGGCAATCGACATCGTCGCGGCGGATGCCCGCGGCGGCGTTGATCACTGCGGCTGTTTCGTGATTCTCCTTGCCGCAGACATGCTCGTGCCCCAGGACATCGAGCAGTCCGGCGGCGGCGGCGGTCTCCGCCGATTTCTTCCAGCCGTCTTTAATCTTCATTCGACAACAGCTCCCCGATTTCTACCCGATCCCGGTAAGACCGCAGAATCCCCGGCAAATGCTTCGGCTCGACATGGGCATGGAATTCCCCGTCGACACTGATCACCGGCGCCAGTCCGCAGGCGCCGATGCAGGCCACGACTTCGAGGCTGAAGACACCGTCGCGAGTGGTTTCCCCGGGCTTGATTTCGAGCTCGCGCTCGATGGTCGCCAGCACGTTGGCCGATCCCTTCACATGGCAGGCCGTCCCGCGGCAGACCAGGATGTGGAAGCGGCCGATGGGCTGGAAGCGGAACTGGTTGTAGAAGGTCGCCACTCCGTAGACCTTGCTCGCGGGCAGGTCGAGATGACGCCCGATCTCCACGACCGAACTCTTCGAGAGATAGCCCTCGTGCTCCTGGACCTCCTGCAGGATCGGAATCAGACTGTCCCGTCCGGCATGGGGATGGCCCTGGAGAATATCGTTGACGCAACTGTTGCTCATGTCTCCCTTCCTGCAGTTTCCTGGCAGAGAAACGCTGTCTTTTCTAGTTTCATGGTGATGTCCATATCTTCGACGACTATGTCCGCCGGCAGCCTCAACGGGACCGGCGTGAAGTTCACTATCCCCCGCACCCCGCCGGCCACCATCTGCAGAGCGACCTCCTGGGCCGCGTCGGCCGGAACCGCCAGCAGACCGAGGACCACGTTCTTTTCGCGCAGCACCTGCGCCATGTCGCGAACGTGACGGCAGCGGCAACCGGATATGACCCGCCCGACCCTCGTCTCGTCGTTGTCGAAGGCGGCTACTACCGGCAGATGGGGATTCGTGGATCGGCAATATGTGATGATCGCCCGGCCGAGGTCGCCGACGCCGGCAAGAGCGACGTTGCGGATCTCGTCGCGGGCGAGTGTCTGGTCGATGTCCTTGCTGAGGTCATTGATGTCGTAGCCCCTGGCGGAACTGCCGGTGCAGCCGACCAGCATCAGATCCCGGCGTACCTGGACGGGACTGTTATGGGCCAATCTGGCCAGTTGATAGGAAAAGACATGGGAGCCCCCCTTTTGGCCGAGATGCCGCAGGAGCCGCTGATAGACGACCAGTCTCTCGAGAGTGTTGACCGGTATTTTCGCCCTGTCTCTTCTCATCTCGGGCGCGTCTCCGTGAAATGATTAACGTCGTGAAAAGATTAACGGACAGGGCAAAGGTGATAAGCTCTCAAATGAATGTCAAGTAATTATCAACCATGGCTAAGTCTGAATTATACCAGCATATAAGTGGAATATAGATTGGTTCAAATAGCTTGTCCGGGAGTGGAATATTGATCAATAAGCACATCGAAAAATCAGTAAATCAGCATAATTAATTCTCTAATAATAACTTATATAATTAGGCTTGAAATCATCCACATGCAACTGCCGTGAAAATATTAACAGTCAGCGGAGCCACCCGTTCCTACCCGAGGACAGGCGCGGATTCCGATCTGAATTCCGAGCGCAGACCGTCCAGGAATCGGGGCAGGGCTTCTTCGCCGAGAATATCCCGAACCGAGCCCATGAATTCCCGATGTGAACGTCCCTGTCTGTACCGCGGCTCCCGCGGCGGATGGGGCAGATATCTCGTCACGAGATCCAGGTCGGGATCCAGCAGCAGAGTGGTGGAATAGTAGAGCAGGTCGCGGGTCCGGTAGATGCAGGAGCCGCCGATCTTGCGGTCGCCGACGGCCAGATCGGAAACCCCCTCCTGTCTCACGCCGTCCACCCCGAGACGACCCAGGCCGGCCGCGATCCAATCCGAGACGGCGGCGAAGGCGCTGGTGATCCCTCCCACGCCCGGCAACGGCGAGACCAGCGAGACCACCGCGTTGCCGCGATCCAGCACCACGGCGCAACCGCCTCCCCTGCGGCGGAAGACCGGCACCCCGTCCGCGCCCAGGGCTTCCGCGTCCAGTTCGAGATCGACCCTGCCGCCGCGGCCGATGACCGCCTGGACCGCGGCGCAACGAACCACGCGCACCCGGGGCAGGCCGTCGCCGCGCACGCCCGCGATCAGATCATCGTCCACATCCCAGAGGGGGAAGTCAGCAGTCGCAAACGGTTTTTCCATGCCTGGCAGGATAGCAGATAAGCCTTCCCGCGCCAGAGCGATCGTTGATCCGGCACAGCGGCGAACCGCTCGCCGGCTCCAGTATGACTTGCGATTATTCCCGAATTGGTGGATTTATCTTCATGGCGCGCCACGGCTGATATCCAGCCGACGCAGACCGATCACCCGGACCGCCGCATAGGTCGCGCTTCAACCGCCACGAAAGTATTTGAAAATAAAATACCTCAGTCTGTAAAAGCGGTTGAACATACAGCATCAGGAAACTCAATATATGTATTTGACCCTAAATGCAAAGTAGCACAAGCATATGATGCATTTGCAAAAGAGGTGTTAAACCATGGCTAAGAATACTGCACCACAATTGAAAGGATTTGATGATTTATTTAATCTAAATGATAATACTAATCAAGAAAAGACCCTACCGTCGAATATTGCGATAGACAGATTAAAGCCATTTAGCAAACATCCTTTCAAGGGTTATTCAACTGATAAACTTCAAAGCTTGGCTGAAAGCATAAAAGAGCAGGGAGTAATTGTACCTGTACTTGTTAGACCGATTGAACATAAGGATTATGATTATGAGATAATAGCGGGTCATAATCGAGTTGAAGGTTCTAAGCTAGCAGGGAATAGAAATATTCCCTGCATGATTCGTGAAATGGATGATGAAACTGC
>CAZYDJ010000040.1:0-18466 GCA_964646035.1 uncultured Fibrobacteraceae bacterium
CGGTGGCCAGATCCTTCATCGAGTGGACAGCCAGATCGACCCGGCGTTCCAGCAATGCGTCCTCCAACTCCTTGGTGAAGAATCCCTTGCCCTCGAGTTGGGAGAACGGCACGTCGTCGATGCGGTCGCCCTGGGTCTTGATGATCTCTATCTCGACATCGACGCCGCGCGCGACCAGCAGATCGCGAACGTGATGGGCCTGCCACAACGCCAGATCGCTGCCGCGGGTGCCGATGCGCAGGCGGGGGGAATTGCTGTCCAAGGCTCCTCCTGGGGATCGGAATGATGCGTGTCGCGGGCAAACATAATGCGAAAATGGAGCGCTGTTGTCACGCATTCGTCATCGGGGGGCGATTCCGGCGCCAAGAAGAAGCCGCAGCTGAAGTGATCCCGCCTACTTCACCAGCCGATAGCCGATTCCGTGCACTGTCATGATGTGCTCGGGGCGGGCCGGGTCGCGCTCGACGAGCTTGCGCAGGCGCAGGATGAAATTGTCGACGGTGCGGGTGGTGGGATAGGCCTCGAAGCCCCAGATGCGGTCGAGGATGGTGCGGCGCGGCACCGGTTCGCCGTCGAATTCGGCCAGCAGCCTCAGGATCATCGCTTCCTTGTCCTTCAATTCGACGTTGCCCCGCGGTCCCTCGGCCACGCCGGTGCGCAGGTCGATCCGCGTCTCGCCCAGGACCAGCGTGTCCGGAGCGGCATCGTTGCGCAACCACTCCTCGCGCCGGAAGATGCCCTTGATGCGGGCCAGCAACTCGCGCAGGTTGAACGGCTTGGTGATGTAGTCGTCGCCGCCTTCCTCCAGGCCGCGGACCCGGTCGTCATCGTGCCCGCGGGCGGTCAGGAAAAGCACCGGCACCCGGTCGCCGCCGGCGCGCACGCGGCGGCAGAAGGCGAAGCCGTCCATCCCCGGCAGCATCACGTCCAGCAGGATCAGATCGACGCCCCCTCGTCGCCAATAATGCAGACCTTCCTCGGCGGAGGCCGCGATGATCGGCTCGTGGCCTTCGAGTTCGAGGTTGATGCGCAGGCCGTCGGCCAGATGGGTGTCGTCCTCGACGACCAGGATGCGGCGTTTCATGGTTTCTCCCCGGCGGCGGCCGGCAGGATGATCGTGAACGTCGAGCCGCGCCCTTCTTCGCTTTCCACTTCGACGTTACCGCCGAGCAGCTCGGCGTTGCGGCGGACCAGGTACAGCCCCAGTCCCGATCCCGAAGGCGCGGCGCGCAGCGAACCGTCGCCTGATTCCAGCCTGACGAAGCTTGAGAAGATGCGCTTGCGGTCGCGGCGTGGGATGCCCGGTCCCCGGTCGCTCACGGCGAGCCTCAGCTTGTCGTCCCGGCGGTCCAGGCGGACCGTCACCCGGGCCGGCGGCGGCGAATAAAGCACCGCGTTGCGCACCAGGTTGCGCAAGGCCACGGCGAAGGCCTCCCCATCGCCGACGATCATCAGGCCGTCGGGCAGATCCGACTCGATGACAGCTCCCTCCCGCTGCAGGAACGCCCCCATCTCCGACAGCACCGTGGCCGCGGCCGCGCCCGCGTCGAACCTGTCGCGCCGGCTGACGATACTCTCGCCGCGGCTCAGGGCCAGCACGTGATCGACCATCGACTCCAACCGCAAAAGATCGCCCATCATCACATCCAGGATGTGGCTGCGGTCGGATTCCTTCAGATCGGGCCGGGCCAGGGTCTCGGTATAGAGATGCAGGCTCGCGAGCGGAGTGCGGAACTCGTGGGTGGCGCCGGCGAGGAAGAGTTCGCGGGCGCGTTTGAACTCGCGCTCGCGGCGCATGGCGACAATCAGCACCGTGGTGCCGCCGGCCAGCAGCAACAGGAAGAAGATGCCTTCGCTGGCGATCATGCGACGCCGGCTGCGGGCCTTGTCACGGATCTCCTTCTCGGCCACGGGATCGATCGCCACTGCCCGGCCGCGCGGAGTTTCGGCGAAGATCAGATGCGGGAAGTGCTCCTTGAGCAGGCTTTCCGGGTTTTCGTGGAAGGCGGGCACGGTCTGGACCAGATAGGCGGCGTGCAGACGGTCGGTGGCCAGCTGTTGCAGCCGGAAACGTTCCTGGGCGTCGCCTTCCTGCGAAAGGAAGACCACCCACCACACTCCCATCGCCACTATCAGCGTGACCAGCACGGCGTAGATCAACCCGAGTCGGTCCTGCAGTCTCATGCTCATCCTCCGCGGTGAATAGCTCCGACGGTCAATATACCAGCCTCGGAGTCTAAAGGCAGCTTTGAACCGCTTTCGTTTCCGTCCTGCGTAGAGATGACCCCGGCGCGTCGCCTCCGGTTGTCGCTGATAGCCTTTCGCGTCTCCCCCTGATGACTCATTCCATTCGATCATCCCGGAGGATTCAGCGCTTCCCTGCGTTGTGGATCGCCGCGAACGCCGCATCGGCGCCGCCGGTCGCGTCGGCATCCGCCTTGCTGCCATCCGGATGCCGTGGGTCGGCGGTCGGCCGCGGCAGCCGTCGAAGGGAGGTGTTGGATGAACGATGCGAAGTGGAAGGAACTGGAGCCCACGCTGGCCAGGCTGGGGGTCGAGGAAATCCGCGAGAGACTGGAGGTCAGCCCCCTGATCCCCGCGGGAGGGGACGTGCAGGGAGTCGAGGGCTGTGATTGCCATTGCGATTGCACCATGCCGAAACCGGATCCGGTGCGGTACTACGACAAGCTCTTCCAGTAGCGAGGGCGAACCCGGGGCCCGCGGGCCCCGGGTGAGCATTTCCGGCGAGAACGGAGCGGGAGGTAGCAAAGGGAATGATCAGACCGGAACCTGACGGCGTGGAGTCGATGGCCGATCGTTGGGACCGTTGGAATATCCAGGCCATCCTGCCCGACACCGGGCGCGATGATTGGGAGCGGATCAAGGATCGTCGCCGCCGTATCGAGCAGATCGAGGCGGCGGTCTACGCCCGCGACCCGATCGTCAATCGGCGGCTTTTCGAGGATGCCGACGTGTTCCTGGCCAATAATCCGGCTCTGCGCTCCGGCTTGCTCGTCTCCATGCACATCGGCCCCTATCCCCTGTTGCCGGCTCCTTTGATGCGGGCGGGTATTTCGCCGGTAGTGGTTATCGACCGTCGCGCCCTGGAGGAATTGAGGCCGCGGGCCGATCTCTACCGCAAACGCCTGGGGATGACCGGCGATATCGAATGGGCCTGCGTGGACCAGCGGGGATGCGCGGCCGGCATCCTGCGGGCCCTGGGCTCCGGAAAGCCGGTGCTGGTCTATCTCGACGGCAACGGCGGCTCCGGCGGGATGGCCGCTACCCGCGAACGCGGACTGAAATATGAATTGCCGGGGCGTGCGATCAGGCTGCAGACCGGCCTGGCGAGATTGATCCTGCGTCTGGGCTGTCCGGTTCACGGCGTACTGGCGAGATGGCGCGACGACGGGACCATCGACTGGACGGCGACGCCGCGCTGGGCCTGGCCGGCCGCGGCGACGGCCGCCGACATCACCCGGAATCTCTATGACTGGGGATTCGCCGCGGTGCGCATGGCGCCGCAGCAGTGGTCGTTCTGGGGGATGTTGGGCGGTTCGAGCGATTGCTTCAGCAGAACCAGCATGGCCGCGATCGATCCGCAGGAATGCCGCGCCCGTTGCGAACGATTCCAGCGAGTCGTCGCAGGCGAGCCCGGCGCAGAGCGCGTCGAATTGATCACCGAAGTCGAGGTTTGGGGACGCGACATCATGGTCGATGTCCCGAACCAGCGTTTCTGGCCGGCGGCGGGCCTGCGCAACGCCGATCTCGATCCGCTGCGTTGGGGAGCAACGCCGTCGCTGTCCCGATTGCAGGGATTGCACGGTTCCGAGTGGGTGGAATTCCATCTGATGCGTCTTTACGTGCTCGGTCTGGTTCGCCTGGCCGGGGAAGCCGTACTCGAGCCGGCGGCGCGATGAACTGCGGGCCCGGCGGCCGTTTCGAGTTGGAGAGTCACGACAGCGGTCCGTGGCTGTTGCGCACTCGAGGCGGCAGCTATGCGATTCCGGCCGAGTTGGGCCGGCTGTTGTCGCGTCTGGACGGAGATATCCCCGACAGGGAAAAGCTGCGCGAAATACTCGGAGGGTCGGCGTCCGCGGCCGATCCCGACCGCGTGGAAGCCGTCCATCTGCTGCTCACGCGGCGCGGCGAGATGCGACGATCCCGATTCTTCAACCGCGGCGCGATGTGGATCCGGGGCACGTTCCTGCCGGCTCGCTTGACGGCCCGAACCGCCGGCAGGCTATCCGTGTTGGCCGGCTGGCGTTCCCTGTCCCTGCATATCGTCATCGGAACGGCCTGCTATCTGATCGCGGATTCCATGTCGGGCGCGTCGCCCGACGCGGAAACACCGGTGCCGCTGGATGTCTGGGTGCTGGGCGCCGCGCTGCTGTTCCTGTCGGCGCTATGGCACGAACTGGGTCACGCGTCTGCGCTGGCCCGCGAGGGATACCGGCCCGGCGCGATCGGAATCGGGATCCTGCTGCTGTTGCCGGTTCTCTGGTGCGACGTATCGGCGGTGGCCGCCCTGTCCCGCAACGGCAGGATGCGGGTCGATGTGGCCGGAGTCTGCTGGCAACTGGGCGCGGGAGGCGCGATGGCCCTGACCGCCGCCTGCGGAGGGCCGGCGGCCCTGCGGCTGGGATCGACCGGAGTGTTGTTGGCCGTAGGCTGGAGCCTGCTGCCGTTGCTGAGAACCGACGGCGCCTGGCTGGCCAAGGATTATCTCGACGGCGCCGGTCGGGAAAACGCCCGGACAATCCGCCTGGTCCGTCTGTTCCAGGCTGCCGGCCCGTTGGTTGTGGCGGCGATGCTCTGCCGGAATGCGTGGCGTTGGCTGCGGGTCGAATCCGAAAGGAGCGAACCCTGGACGACCCTGGCGGCGGCGGCCCTGATCGTCGTGGTCGTGGTGGTGTCGGCGGCGGCGGTGAAAAGGGCATCGCGCCTGGTCAAGGGAGCGATGCCCGGAAACGGGAGCGGCTAGACCGAAGGCTCGTCGAAGAAGTCCATCAGATCGACCGGCATCACGACCGATGAGGCGATGTTCGACATATGGCCGAGGATCCGCTTGAAGAAGCGCAGGGTCAGCACGATGCAGACGGCGTCGTTGGTGCGCATGTCGCTCGCGGTTATCGAGGCTATCTGGTCCTCGGTCTTTATCTGCAGTTCGCGAGCCCGGCCGATCACTTCCTCGGCCGCCTCCTTCTCGCTTTCGGCGAAGGCGTTGCGGGTGATCTTGAAGAGGGCCGCGATCGCCTCGGTCGATTCACCGAGATATTCCCGGTAGAGGGCGTAGTCGATGTCCGCGGGCAGCAGGCGCTCGGCTACGTCATAGAGATTCTTCACGTAGTCGCCGATGCGTTCGCAGTCCTTGACCGTGTTGGTGAAGATCAAGGCCGACGGCACGTCCATCGATTCGCCCATCGAGAGCCTCAGGATGACACTGCGGCGCACCTCGCGCTCCAGGACGTTGATCCGGCGGTCCCGGTTGTAGATGCATTCCTGGGCAGAGCCTTCTTGATTGCCGGCGAGGATCAACTTTTGGGCGAAGTCGAACATCTCGGAACCGAGGTCGAGCATCTCGGCTATGCGTTCGACCGAGGTCTGGCTCCAGTTGTCGCGCCGGAACAGGTCTTTCAGTGATCCGAAAACAGCCATCCATCCACTCCTTGCAGGGACGTCAGAACGCCCGCGAGATCATCACGAAGAGCAGGGGCATCACGAAGAAAATACCCACCATGTAATAAAGCGCGAAAATCTTGCGCCGGCTCGTGTTCAACGCCAGCAGCCGGGCCATCCGGATCGGAATCATCCTCAGCTTGCGGTTCGGGTAGATGATCGCGATGCCGGAGAGATTGAAGAGCAGGTGCACCAGGGCCACGGTAACCGCCGCCACGTTGCCGGTCAATGAGGCCAGCAGCGCGGTCACCGTCGTGCCGACGTTCGCGCCCAGGGTCACCGCCAGAGCGGTTTCCAGGGGCAGGATCCCGGCGCCGATCATCGGCACCAGCAGGCTGGTGGTGATCGAGCTGCTCTGGACCAGAACGGTGACGATCACGCCGATCAGCATCGCCAGCATGCCGCTGCGATTGAGGTAGGCGTTGAAAGCGTTCTCGGCGCGCGAAACCACGACCTTCCGCATCAGCCGGGTCAGCATGGTCAGGGCCAAAAACAGCAGGACCAGAGCCAAAACCAGCATCAGGGTCGCCGCCAGGCCGTCGGGCAGGGGCAACGGATCTATCACCTTATGCTGGAAGAGCTTTACGGCGGGATTGACCGCAGCCTTGACGGGGCTGTGAAACTCCATGCCTTCCGATCCGGTGAGGTGGATCGCCAACCAGGACGCAGTCTTTTCCAGATAGTGGGTAGCCTGCTCCAGCGGGAACAGGATCAGGATCGTCATCAGATTGAAGAAGTCGTGCATCGTAGCGCCGGCGAAAGCCCGACGGAATTCAGCGCGGCGATTCAGCGATCCGAGGGCCACGATGGTGTTGGTGACGGTGGTGCCCATGTTGGCGCCCATGACGATGGGGATCGCTCCCTGCACGGTCAGGGCTCCCGCGGCCACCAGCCCCACCACTATCGAGGTGGTGCCCGACGAGCTCTGGATCAGCGAGGTGGCGAGAAGTCCGATCATCAGGCCGACCACCGGATTCGTGGTCGTGGTCAGGAGGGCCTCGCTGAATCCCTTGCCGAACGACTTGAACGCCGCGCCCATCAGGGCAATGGCGAAGAGAAATACATAAAGGAGTATCAATAGCAGGAGGCTGCGGACGACGGCGCCTCGGACATCATGCGTCGGTCGGTCGCCGGGAGCAATCGTTGCAGGGCGGGAAAAGGTCATTATTCCCCCGTTGACTGCGGGATTGTACGGGCGACGGTCATTCCGCCCGCGCGCGCTGAAATTATAACCGCGACCGGGAATGGGGCAAGGCGCTAGTTTTACCAATTCGGGGAGGCATGGGTTATAGTGGGGCTCGGCCGGCGGAATCTTCGTTCCGCCGCAGCTTGGAGGAGCCCCCGTGATTGAACTGGCAGAAGCAATTATCCGCCTCGAGGCGGCCGTCGGCGGCTTGAAGCCGGTCGTCGAGACGATTCCCATCGGCGAGTCGTCGGGCCGGGTTCTGGCGGCGGACGCGGTGTCCCGGATCGACATCCCGCCTTTCGACAGGGTGATGATGGACGGGTACGCCATCCCGCCCGGCCCACAGAGCCGGGTCTACCGGGTGTCGGGATTCGTTCCCGCGGGATCGCAGAATGCTCCGGCGCTGGAGCCGGGTACGGCGATGAAGGTGATGACCGGGGCCGAAGCGCCGGCGGGGACCGGCCGGATCGTCATGGTCGAGCATACTCGCGAGCGCGACGGCTGGGTCGAGATCCTGGACGAATCGCCGACGGTTCACGTCGCTCCCCGCGGCGAGGATGTGGGCGCCGGCGAAGTCGTGCTGAAGGCCGGATCCAGGATCGGTCCGACCCGGCTGGCCGGCCTGACTTCCTGCGGCCTGGCTCGGGTCGAGGTGTTTCGGCCGCCGCGGGCCACCTTTCTGGCCACCGGCGACGAACTCGTTCCGGCGGGCGGCGAGTTGGCGCCAGGCCTGATCCACGACGCCAACACGCCCCTGATGGCCAATCTCTTGCGGGAGCGGGGCTACGAAGTGGCGACCCCGGATTCCGCGACCGACGATCCGCCGGAGCTGCGCGAAGCTGTCGGTTCCGCCCTGGACGCGGGCGGCCTGACGGTGATCACCGGCGGCGTGTCCATGGGCGACCGGGATTTCGTGCCCGGAGTGCTGAAGGAACTCGGATTGGAGATCATCTTCGACCGGGTGAAGGTGAAGCCCGGTAAGCCGGCGACCCTGGCCGCCGGTCCGCGGGGAATCGTTCTGGCGTTGCCGGGCAATCCCGTCTCCGCATTCGTTGGCTGCTTCCTTTACGTATTGCCGGCTCTTTCGCTGATGGAGGGCCGCAGAACCCGTCCCAGGTTCATCCCGATGCCGCTGGCCGCCGCGCTTGCCGGTGGAGCCGACCAGAGGCTGCGCCTGCTGCCGGCTCGTCTGGACGAAGAAGGACGGGTGGATCTTCTGGATTATCATAATTCCGGCCACGTTCATGCTTTGTTGCGGGCCGAGGGACTGGTCCGGGTCGAGGCCGGCGCCGAGCCGCCCGCCGCCGGTGAATCGGTTCCGTTCTGGCCCCTGCGCTGCGCCGCCTACGTCGGAGAGGAAGAAGATGAATTCTGATGCCAGCGGCTCCCCGATGCGGGTGCATGTGGTTACCGCCAGCGATCGGGCCAGCGCCGGAGTCTACGCCGATCTGAGCGGTCCGGCGGTTGCGGAGGCGGTGGAGAAGCACTTCCGGGCCGCGGGGATTGCGGTTTCCGTCTCGCGGGAGATCCTGCCCGACGACAGCGACCGGCTCGCCGCGGCGATGGTCGCCGCGGTCGACAAGGGTTGCCGGCTGGTGGTCACCACCGGCGGCACCGGCATCGGTCCCCGTGATCTGACTCCCGAGGCCACCCGGAAAGTCATCGAACGCGAGATTCCCGGCTTGATGGAGGACGTGCGCCGCCGCAGCGCGGAAAACGCCCCCGGGGCTCTGCTCAGCCGCGGCGTGGCCGGGATCCGGGGCCAATCGCTGATCGTGAATCTGCCCGGGAGCGTCAAGGCGGTTCGCGAGTGCCTGGGAATGATATTGCCCCTGGTGCCCCACGCCTTGAGGATGGCCGAGGGTGGCGATCACGATTCGTGATTAATATGCTGCCAGGATACGGGGGGGTGCTTGCCGGCGGCCCGGAAATCCTGATCGAGATTTCTTGGGGAAGGGGACATGAATCGTCGAATCATCATTGCGGCATGAAGATGGCCGCATCCGACATGGTCATGGTCGACGGCAAGCCCTATTGCAGTCATTGCCGGCCAATGGCCGCGGCTGAGGAAGAGGCCAAGAAAGCGGCCAAGGCGACCGAGGGAGCTGCCGAGGGAGCTGCTGAGGAAGCCGCTGAATCAATCGGCGGCCACGACGGGAACTAGCCTCGGCGATGACATCAGGCGGAAATCCGAGGGGGAGCAAATGCTCCCCCTTCGACTAATTCCCATGGCCGATCTTTGCAAATCACGTCCAGCATGTATAATTATGTCCTGGGAGGAATAATAGATGTCGATTCTGAAAATTGCCCGGATGGGCCATCCTGTTCTGCGGAAAGCCGCCAAGGCGGTCGATCCCAAGATCATCACAACGCCCGAGATAAAGGGCCTTGTCCGTGATATGTTCGAAACGATGGTCGAACATAACGGCGTCGGTCTGGCCGCGCCCCAGGTTCATATGTCGATGCAGTTGGCGCTGGTCGGAGGCGAAGAGGATGACGAGGGCCGTCCCCTGATCCGCGTCGTGTTCAACCCCGAGATCACTCCGACCACCGATGAGGTGTTCGGGATGTACGAGGGATGTCTCAGCATTCCCGGCATGCGCGGCTATGTCGAGCGTCCGGCGGCGGTCCACGTTGCCTACCACGACGCCGACGGCCGGAGGGTCGAGCTGGACCTGGAGGGTTTTCCCGCCGTCGTCATGCAGCACGAATGCGATCATCTCGCTGGTGTACTCTACATAGACCGCATCGAAGACTTGAGCAAATTCGCCTACGAGGAAGAAGCCGATCGTTTCCTGCCGGTGAACGATTTCATCGGTGACGACGACGACTACGATCCGGAGGACGACAGCGATGAGTGAGAAAATCCTGCTCCAGACAGTCAAGGCCTTCAACGAGCGTCGCTACGATGAAGCTTCGATCCTGGCCCAGAAGGCTCTCGACGATGCCGCCGGGCTGGATGAACTCTTCTGGCTGGGCATGTACGAGACCTGTCTCGGCTTCAGTCTGGTCATGAACAACAACCTCATGGACGCCGAGGCGAAGCTGGTGGCGGCCATGGAGAAGTTGCGTAACTTTGGCTTTCGCCATGATGCTCTCGAGGTGACCAGCGTCTTGGCCGGAATCCGCCGCGGGATCGAGGAAATCCATTCTGTCCTCGGCGAACATAAACGCGCCTTCGACGTCAGCCTCCTGCCCCGCATGAAGCTGTCCGCCGAGGCCGAACGCAGCTGATCCGGACGTCCGACGATATCGCCTGTCCCGTCCGGCCTGTAGCCGGTCGGGACTTTTTTTACTGGAGACGGCCTTGATGATTTCCGCAGACCACGCCCTTTATGATGTCGCCCGCAAGGTGCTGGCCGACGAGCGGCTCTCGGCCGACGACGCCATGCTTCTGGCGGCCTCCGACGATCTGCCGTTGCTGGGATTCCTGGCCCACGCGGTCCGCACGAGGCTGCACGGCGACAAGGTTTTCTACAACGTCAACCGGCACATCAACCCGACCAACGTCTGTTTCGTCGGTTGCGAGCTTTGCGCCTACTCCGATGATCCCAACGCCGAGGGAACCTGGTCCTACAGCCCCGAGGAATGTGTCGAGGTGGCCCGCCGCGACTTCACCCCCGACGTCACCGAGTTCCATATCGTCGGCGGGCTGCATCCACGCTGGAAGTTCGACACCTACGTCGACATCCTCAAGGCGCTCAAGGCCGCGTTTCCGGCGGTCCATCTCAAGGCCTTCACCATGGTCGAAATCGACTTCCTGGCCAAGATCGGCAAGATGTCGGTTCCGCAGACCATCGGCGTTTTGCAGGAGGCCGGCCTGGACAGTTGTCCGGGCGGAGGGGCGGAGATCTTCCATCCCGAAGTGCGCGAACGGATCGCATCGAAAAAGATGTCGGCCGACCGCTGGCTGGAGGTCGCCGGCATCGTGCACGACGCCGGCGTGAAGACGAATTGCACGATGCTTTTCGGCCACATCGAGGAGCCGCGGCATTGGGTGGATCATCTGCTGCGTCTTCGTGAGCAGCAGGATCTGAGCGGGGGATTCCAATGCTTCATCCCTCTCGCCTTCCATCCCGCCAACACGAAATTCTCGGATCTGCCCGGACCGAGCATGGCGACCAAGTTGAAGGTCATCGCCCTTTCGCGTCTGCTGCTCGACAACATCCCCCACATCAAGGCCTATTGGGTGATGCTCGGCCGCGAGATCGCGCAGGTGGCCCTGAGGTTCGGCGCCGATGATCTCGACGGTACGGTGGTCGACGAGCGAGTCACTCTTGCCGCCGGCGGCGAGGCCGGAAAAGGAATGACCGTTCAGGAGATTTCGGCATTTATCCGCGGAGCCGGATTGAAACCGGTTCTGCGCGACACCGTCTACAACGAATTGCCGGCGTAGCGGTGGCGGGCTGAGTGCGGTGTTGGTATGGTGAATCCGGAGGGAACACCACCAGTCTCTAGCAGCAGGTGAATCATTGCCCGACCATAATAACATCTCCGAAATGCCCTCTTTCTCCAGAAACGCAGATCAGGGCCTGCCCGGTCGCAGCGATGATGCGACCCGAGCCTTGCGGCCATGCGACGTCCGCGGCCTGCTCCACTGCCATACCGCCTATTGCGACGGGGCCCACGGCCTGCGGGCAATGGTCCTGACAGCCCAGGAAATCGGTCTCGAGTATCTCGGCGTAAGCGATCGCGCCCGTTCCGCCGAAAGCGACGACGGACTCTGCGCAGTCTCCTTCGTTCGCCAGCGGGAGGAGATCGAGGCCATCAACGAGGAGTTCCCCGATTTCCGCCTGATGCACGGGATCGAGGTGGAGGCCGGCCCGGAAGGCGATCTGCCCCTATCGGACGGCGATCTCGGCATGTTCGACTACGTGGTCGCGACCCTGACCAACGGTCACGGTCTCGATACGGACGCCCAGACCAAACGCTCCCTGCGGGTAGTCAACAATCCCTACGTCTCCATTCTCGGCCATCCGATCGGCGATTTCATGACGACCCGGCGCAAGCTGCCCCTGGACCTGGACGTAATTCTGGTCGCAGCCGCGAAAGCCGGTAAAGCCGTGGAAGTGGACGCCAATCCCGGTCACGAAGATCTCGATTGGTCTTTCTGTCGTCGCGCCGGCGCACTGGGGGTGCCGTTGGTGATCTCCGCCGACGCCCACCGCGCCGCCCGTCTGGTCGATTTCCGCCACGGGGCGGCCATGATCGGCTCGGCCGGCATCTCCTGCGGCCAGATCCTCAACACCCGCGACGCCGAGTCCGTCGGCGATTTCCTGATTCGCCGACGCTGAATCCTTTCGGCCAAATCCAGTTCCGAGCTGCGACGACCACCCTGGTTGACACTTCTTGGTTGATCTAGCGACCGGCGGTAACGCTTCCCGATTCGGGAAGATGCCGCCGGTCTTTTCGTTTTGGGGCTGAGGCGTGTTTGGGCGGGACGCGGCGTCCCGCGGCGTTCCGCGGCGATCAGGGAATGCGGATTGCCCCGGGACCGGTCACGGCGGCGAGCGGGGATCGGCTCGCCCCGGCGAGGCCCGCGGCGGGCCGCCCCGAAACAATAATTAGAACCAGGTGTATTGGGGGCGGTTTCGAGCCGGGCGCCGGCGCGGATCGCGGGCTTACCGCCCGCGCCGCCGTTTCGTTGATGCGGCCGCACCCGGGATATGGCATCTTTCGACGGGGCCGCTGCGATCGCCATTCGCGGCGCATCTTCTCCCGGGGAAGGAAATAACGATGACTGCCCGCATCGTAATGAAGAAATCCGTCGTCGTAGGCGTCGCCTGGACGCTGGCCCTGCTGATTCTCTGCGCGGGAAAGGCCGTTCCGGCGCAGGATGACGGCGAGGCCGCCGGATCGGCTGCCGGGGATACCGTATCGGCCATGTCCGAGCTGCCGATGACCGGATCCGGAACCGAAGACGATCCCTTCGTGGTCGATGTCGATGCCCTGCTCGAGGGCGGCTACGGGTTGCTCGTGGCGGAGGAAGACACCATCCCCTTCGCCGAGGGCACCAGTGACACGGTGTTGGTGACCGCCCCGCGGGTAAGCATCGCCGATATCGTCCGGCGTATCGGCCGCAAGATGGAGCGCGACGAGCTGGCCATGGGCGGGATGACCTACACCGCGTTGACCACCGTCGTGGCCCGCAAGCACGGCGAGGCGAAGCAAGGGCGTCCGGACGAGTACACGATCTACGAATCGGCCGACCGTTTCTCCCACGGCGAAGGCGACGTGCTGCATACCGCCCGTCTCTGGAGCCGCGAGCGGAAGTTCAGCGACGGCGAAATGGTCGATGAGAAGATAGACGACGAGGTCAGCGCCGAGTGGGAGGATATCGCCGGAACGGCCGGCGACATCCCTTTCTCCCTGCTGACCGGCGACGCCTATGACTATTCCGTGGTCGATCGCAACCTGATCGGCCGGCATCTGGTCTACGGAATCCGTTTCGAGCCCAAGAGCCGGTTTCGCCCCCTGCCTTCGGGTACGGTATGGATCGACTGGAGCGACTTCGCCATCCAGCGGATGGAGGGCAGCCTCGAGGGGGCCATGCCGCTGCCGCTGGTGATCAAGGATGTGCCCAGTTTCCGCTTCCGCCAGCGCCGGGTCGACGGCTATTGGGTGCCGCGGGACCTGTCGGCGAAGATCGTCTTGAGGAAGGTGCTGCCGCGCATCCCGGCCGAGTTGGAGATCCGCTGGGAGGCGGTCGATTACACTATCGGCGGGCGGAAGATACCCGATCCGCCGCACGATATGCCGCCGCCGCGTACACGGCCGGCGATCCCCGATCCGGAGGAGGTCGGGGACCGATGAAAAACCTGACTTCGGCGATAACTTTCGCCCTGCTGGCCGTCTGTGCGTTGATCACGACCCCGGCCCTCGCCGAGGACAACTCGGCCCTCGCAGCGGATACCCGGGCTCTCGCCGTGGCCGATTCCCTGTGGACCTCGGAGGCCGCGGCCGCCGACTCGTTGAACCGCTACTGGGATCAGATCGACGGCGATTGGTACCAGCCCCTGACCCCGCAGGATATCGGCTTCGGCCTCAACGCCGCCCAACTCGATTCCCTGGCCCTGGTCGGTGATCATGAGATCGGCCGGCTGGTCTCCGGCCGCATCATCAAGAAGGATCTCGACCTGGTGGGGCCGCTGGTCTTCAACCGGGTCGAAGGCTGGCGCCCCAACATCGCGCTGACGCTGCGCCGGCCGGGCAAGGCCCCCGCCAAGCTGGAATCCCGCTTCGGCTACGGAGTGGAATCTCGGCGCGGCGTCCACTCGCATCTGCTCGAACTGCCCCTGATGCTGGCCGAGCCCCGGTCTGCGTCAGGCGTGCTGCTGGAACGTCCCTGGCCCTGGCTGACCCTGGTCGCTAACGGCGGACGCGAACCGGTGCGATTCGGCGGCGACGGCTTCGACGAATACAACTGGACCGCCCTGATCGGCGGTTTCGATCCCAACCACTACTACCAGGACGCCAGTTGGGACGCGAAGCTGGTGCTGCGTCCGCGCCCGCGCTGGCGGATCGAGGTGGGCGGCGGACATCACGAGCACAAGTCGCTGCCCGTGAACACCACCTGGAACATCTTCGGCAAAGAGGAAGAGGTGCTGGCGAACATGGCGGTGCCCGAGCTTTCGGCCCGCGCGCTTCACGTCGGGACCGGCTTCGACTACGGCCGGGTGTCGGTATTCGGCAGATTGGGCTGGTGGCGGGGCGAAGACCTGGCCGATCCTTACGGAGGGGTGGCCGACGGCGGCCCCCGGTGGTTCCGCCGGCTACGCATCGATGCGCAGGCCATGGCCTTCACCGTCGGCGGTCACGAACTGGAATTGCACGGAGCCTGGACATCGGTCGACCGCAACGCGCCGCCGCAATGGAAGACCTGGCTGGGCGATTACGGCACCCTGCGCGGCTATGAGACCGGGGAGATCGCCGGCGACAGCGGCGGTTTCGTATCGGCCGACCTGCGCTGGGGCATCGACATCTTCAACACCCTGCGCGTGCCCCTGCTGAAGGACTGGCGGCTGCAGCCGATTTCGTTCGTGGATTACGGCCGCACCTTCGTCGACGGCGATTCCGGACCGTATGATCATCCTGATTGGCGGGTCGACGTGGGCTTCGGCATCGGCAAGGCGATCGGCATTCCGGGCATGGGGGGAAACCTGCGCTTCTACTGGGCGAAGCCGGTGGCGAACAACCAGGACGACGAGCCTTGGCGGTTCACGGTGGGGTTCGAGAACTGATTGTGATTTGATAACCTGTGGTTGACAGCGCGGGTTCAAAATGAAAAACTAAAGTCGTGCCGCCGATATCCGGGCGTCCTCCCACGCTCCGACGCCGCATGAGCGTCCATGGGCTGGTTCTGATATTTGCAGAGAAGTTATCTCGGAAACGTAATCGAAATTTATCGTGTGATCCCCGAAAGGAAATTCTCGCCCATGGTGAGCAAAAACAGGACTGCGTGTGCTGCGGCCGAACCGCAGCGCGAGGCCGGTGTTCGTCGTATGATCGCGGAGGCTTCCGAATCACTCGAAACCGGTAAATATCTCGAGGCTGAAGCGAAGCTCTCGGAATTCCTGTCCGGCCTGGCCGAATCGATTCCCGTCCCACTTCCCGAAAAATCTTCATTGACCCAGTCATTGGCCGGCGAAGCAGTCCTGCTGAGTGCGGAAGCTGTCTTGCGGCACGGAGATCCGGAGGGAGCCGTTCGCAGGATCACCGAGGGTGAAAAGAACGGCTGGCTGAGGCCTGAGAATTCTCGCTCCTCGATGCTGCGGGCGAACGCCTTGTTGGGAATGGGGCGGGCCCGTGAGGCGAGAGAAATCCTGAACCGTGAATTGAGGTCGGTTTCGGAATGTGGAGAAATCAGACTGTACGCGAAATTGCTCCAGGTTTCTGGTGCCGCGGAGGAGTTCACGGGGCATCCGCAATCCGCTCAAAGGAGGCTGAGGGATTCGGTCGCGTTGTTCCGGGCGATTGGCGACAAGCGCGGCTTGGCTGTTTCCTCGCTGGCCTTTGCCGGCTTCAATCGCAGGGTCGGGAGGCTTCGGGAAGCTGAAGCGGGAGTCGCCGATGCCGCGGCCGCCGTCAGTTGCATATCCGCGCCCCGGGAGAAGACATCCATATCCTTCGAAAAAATACTGATCCTGCAGGCCGCCGGCAGATTCGGCGAAACATTTGAAATACTGGCGGACCTGGCTCAGCGGGAAGATCGCGATCCGGAATCACGCCTGTCGGTTGTTCGGGAAGTAGCCGAAGCGAAATCGCTGATCGGATGTGGGCGGTTGGATGAAGCCGAGAAAACACTGAGTCGCTTGTTGTTGGATGTGGATGGAGTCGGAGCGAAGCGAGAAAAAGCGGAAATCCTGATCGGGCTCGGAGATGTCTACGCCAAGCAGGAAAAACCCGATGAAGCGAAGGTGTTCTATCTGAAAGCCGAGGCATTAGGCGAGGAAATATTTCTGGGCGCGGAGATCAAGGTGGGTTTGGCGTTGCGGTTCGGTAAGTTGTTTTTGGCCGAAGGGGAACCCAGACGAGCCGGCCCCATGTTGAGAAAAGCAGCGTCGGTCGCAGCGAGGCACGGCTGGAAACAGCAGCAGGGAATGGCATTGGCTGCGTTGGGCGAATCTCATCGTATCCGAGGCAGACTCGAACAAGCCTGTGTGGATTTTTCGGCTGCGGCTTCATGCTTCGATTCGGCGGGGGATCACGCCAGACAGGGAGCGGCGCTCCTCGAAGCGGCATCCACTTGGCACCGACGCCACCAGGACAAGGAGCGAATGCTGCAGACCGCTGGATTCGCCGATACGCTGAGTGGAGCCGATTCCGGCACGGATCAGGTCGACGAGCTGCCGGAGGCCTGGTGCAACCAGTTCATGGCCCGCCGTCATTATCGGATGATCGATGACGGCGCAGGGGACGCGGCCTGCGACGATCTGGCGGCCGTCCTGCGGATGTCGGAATCGAGAAATTTTTGCGTGGCCCGCAGCGAATCATCCGACCGCTGTTGCGAGAAGACCGGCAAGGGACCGCGGATCGTTTCGGTTTCCCCGGCGATGACCAAGGCGCTCGACATCGTGGACATGGTGGCGGGAACCCGGGAGCCGGTGTTGATCTTCGGAGAGACCGGGACAGGCAAGGAACTCGTCGCGCGTCGCATACATGAAATGAGCGATCGCTGCCGCGGGGCTTTCGTGGCGGTCAATTGCTCGGCGGTTCCGGATACGATGTTCGAACGCGAGTTCTTCGGTCATTGCCGAGGAGCATTCACTGGAGCCGAGCAATCGTCGCCGGGATTTTGCCAGCGGGCTCACGGCGGCACCCTGTTTCTCGACGAGATCGGCGATATGTCGCCGACCCAGCAGGTCAAACTGCTGCGATTGCTGCAGGAAGGCACCTTCCAGGCCCTGGGTGATCCTACCGAGAGGCGCGTCGAACTCCGTACGATCGCTGCAACCAACGCCGATTTGGGTTCGCGCATGGCAGACGGCAGATTTCGCCGGGATCTCTATTACCGGCTGCAGATCCTCTCGGTCGAGTTGCCGCCGCTGCGCGAGAGACGGGAAGATCTGGAGCCCTTGATGCGCGAATTCATCCGCAGGGTTTTGCAGGTGGATGTCGCGCCCTGTGACCTTTTCACCGACGAGGCGTTGCGGGCGATGACCCACTATCCCTGGCCCGGCAATATCCGTGAACTGGACGGCATGACCCGACGGATGGCCCTGTTGGCCGGCAAATACGGCAGGGCGACTTTGGCTATGCTGCCGCCGCATATCGCCAGTTGGTGCGACAAGCCGTCGGCGATAAGGGGTGGCCTCGATCTGAGCCGCCATCTCGACACGGCCGAGCGTGGACGCATCGAGCACGCCCTGGTGCTCAGCGACGGCAACCGGTCGCGGGCGTCGAAGCTGCTCGGCATCTCGCGCAACACGCTCTACAAGAAGATGGACAGGCACGGGCTGGCCTAGGCATTTGCCGCCAACGCAAAGACGCCGCGGCTCCCCCCCTCGGCAGCCACGGCGCCTCGCTCTCCAGTTCGCTAACAGTCTAGCGGAAGATCTTCTTCATTGCACCCCAAGTCGGATCGTCTGCATCCACCGACACCGGATAGCTCGGTCCCAGGATCAGGCCGGGGCCGCCGCACTGGTCGGCGTACTCGGCCGGGATGTTGCAGGGCTCGGTGTGGTTGGCGTCCTCGTCGACCGGAGTGGCCAGCGGGTTGTCCGATCCCTCATCCGAAACGAACCACGAATGGCAGCACGGCACGCAATAATGCGTGTAGCCGAAGTCGGTCGCCACGCCCGCGGGCAGGGGATCGCCGGTGGTCCAGAAAGTCAGCTGGCAGTCGCCGTTGATCTCGACGGTGTCGAACATCCAACCGTCCGGCATCACCAGGTTGTAGTAATGGCTCGGATCGCACTCGAAGCCCGGTCCGTAGATGTGGAACGAGCGCAGATCCTCGCCCGCCGCCGGGGTGACGGTGTAGCTGTAGAGGAAGTTGTCGAAAGAGCTGGTGGTCGTGGCGGCCATGGCGCCGGATGCGACGCCGATATTTTTTTTTTTTCAAGTATTGGTGCAAGATTCATAGTTCAAATCTCATTTTAT
>CAZYDJ010000041.1:0-7257 GCA_964646035.1 uncultured Fibrobacteraceae bacterium
ACCGGCGGGTTGTAGAAGATGAAATGCTTCTCGCCGCGCGGAGCGCCGTTCTCGTCGATAACGGCCACATCGCGCCCGGCCAACGTCGAAGCCAGTTCGCCGGGATTGGCGATCGTGGCCGAGCAGCCGATGAACAGCGGATCCGATCCGTAGAAATTCGCGATCCGGCGCAGCCTGCGCAGCACGTTGGCCACGTGCGAACCGAAAACCCCCCGGTACTGATGCACCTCGTCCACCACCACATAGCGCAGGTTCTCGAAGAGCTTCACCCACAGCGTATGGTGCGGCAGGATTCCCTGGTGCAGCATGTCGGGATTCGTGACCACGATATGTCCGCTGCTGCGGATGGCCTTGCGGGCCGAGCCGGGCGTGTCGCCGTCGAAGGTGTAGGTCTTGATGTCGGCGCCGAGCGCGGTGACCAGTTCGTGCGCCGCGTGCATCTGATCCTGGCTCAGCGCCTTGGTCGGGAACAGGTAGAGCGCCCGCGCCTGGGGATCGCGAAGCATGGTGTCGAGCACCGGCAGATTATAGCAGAGAGTCTTGCCGGACGCGGTCGGGGTGACGACCACGAAGGGCTCGCCCCGGGACGCCAGCTCCACCGCCTTGGCCTGATGCACATAGGGCTTGTCGATGCCGCGTTCGCGCAGCACAGCGACCAGGCGTTCATCCAGCCCCGCCGGCCAGTCGGTCGTCCGCGACGGCCGCGGCGGAATGACCTCCCACCGCGTCACGTTGCGCACGAAGCGGTCGTCGGCCTTGAGGGTGTCGAGAAGTTGAGCCAGATTCACGTGGATCGGCCTCCGTGCGGAACGCGGGACTGAGGCAACCCCAGACGCAGCTAGTCCCGAGCGGAGTCGTCGTCGGAACCGTCCTGCTTGGTAGGATCGAGTTCGCGCTTCACCTCGTCCTGGGCTTCGCTGGTAGCCTTCTTGAACTTGCGGATCGACTTGCCGAAGGCTTCGGCGATCTCAGGCAGGCGCTTCGGGCCGAAGAAAAGCAGGACGAAGGCGAAGATGATGACAAGCTCGGTCCAGCCGAGATTGCCGATAAACGCCGTGAATGCTGTCATCTTCCACTCTCCGTTCAAGATTTCAATGATACCAGCGCAACATCTGCGACGCGATGAACACGCCCACTACGCTCATCAGGTTGAAGTGGACCTTGAATCCGAAAGTGATGTCGATGATCACCAGATTCCACTGGTTCAATTCAGGTCCGAAACTGACCGAGCGCACGAAAAGCGGATGAGCGACCGATCCCTCGTTCAGGAAAAGGCCGATCAACTCGCTGCAGATGGCGCCGATCAGGATGCCGAGAAAAAGGGTGAGGGTCACCGTACCCAGGGATTTCCGCATCTAAGCCACTCCCGAACCTGACTCCTTGGCCGCATTCGGCGGCCGCCCAAAAACGTTCTTCAGGGCATGATATGTCTGCGGGCCGTCCATACCAACAGATATTTACGGGTTTCCGGCTTCCCGATCGGAATCGAGAACCAGTCCCAGGGTCCGGCAGACCTTCAGGTAATCCTCGCCCAGCACCAGGACCGCGTCCTCGCCGGCGCGCAGATCGGCCTCCCGGATCACCGGCAGACCGCCGAGGGCCGCGGCAAGTTCACGGGCCCGCGAATCGGGCAGGCGGCGGTTGATGAGCAGACTGCGGCCGAAACGGTCGTGGGGAGCGTTCTCGATCCTGCCGGCGAGACAGCCGGCCCGGCCCACCAGCATCCCCACATCGCCCGCCAGTCGGGGAATGTCCGTGCCGTTCAGGACCGACAGCAGCACCTGCGGCGTCGGCGGATTACCGGCCCGTGATTCCGCCGCTGCCGGAGCCGATGCCCGGTTCGACAAGGATTCGCGGTCGTCATCGGTGGACAGACCGTACCAGAGCGAGGCTGCGCAAAGGATCAGCAGGCCCAGCAGCAGGCCGTGGGCAGGACGCATCAGAGACCGCTTTCAGCGAGTTGCGCCGCCAGGACCGGACGCAGGGCATCCCAGCACTGGTCGAGGGATTGCGGCATGACCCGGGTGTCGCCGATGACGGTCATGAAGTTGGTGTCGCCGAGCCAACGCGGAACCAGGTGGACGTGGAAGTGATCCGGGATGCCGGCTCCCGCGCTCGAACCGCCGTTGTAGCCGCAGTTGATCCCGTCGGGCTTATAGGTCTCGCGCAGGGCATTCTCCACCGCCTGGATCAGCGCTCCCATGTCGGCCACTTCGGCCGCCGTGCATTCGCTCAGCGATCCGGCGTGGCGATTCAACACCAGCAGCACGTGGCCCGTGTTGTAGGGATAGAGATTCAGGACCACGTACCAATGCCGCGAACGGTGCAGGACGTAATTCTCACGCTCGTCGCATTCGAGGCGGTTGCAGAAGACGCAACCGCTTTCATTCACGTCGCCGCTCACGTAATCGTACCTCCAGGGTGTGTACAGACGCTCCATCATCAGTCCCGTCCCCCGCGCCGGGCCAACAAGCCGGCGGCGGCTTCGAGCTCGGCCACGGTGTTGATGCCGACCACCTCATCGGGATCCTCCGCCGCGACCGCCACCACCGGCCGTCCGGCCGCGGCCAGATGGGCGATGGTATCGGTAAGATAATATTCATGCTGATCGTTATCGTCGCTGAGCATGCCCAGGGCGGCGATCAGGTCCACGGTCCGGTAACAATAGATGCCGGTGTTGAACTCGGATACCGCCAACTGCTCGGCGGTGGCGTCGCGAGCTTCGACGATGGCCTGGAAAGCGCCGTGCCCGTCCTTGATGATGCGGCCGTAGGCGCCGGCGTCGGCGACGACGCATGTCAGCACCGCGGCGGCGGCGTCCGCGGCGATCGCGCCATCCACCAGGGCGCGCAGGGTGCGGGAGCGCAGCAGAGGGACATCCCCGCTCAGAACCACCGTGTAGCCGCCGGCGTCGAGCGCGGTCTCGGCGACCTGCACGGCGTGCCCCGTGCCGAGCTGGGGTTCCTGGGTGACGAACACCAGATCGGCGGCGGCGCAGGTGTCGCGCACCAGGTCGGCCTGGTGGCCGACGACAACGACGGTGCGGTGGATGCCGGCCCCGCGCACGGTGGCCAGCACATGCGCCAGCAAAGGGCGTCCGGCCAACTCATGCAGGACCTTGGGCAGATCGGACTTCATCCGGGTCCCCTTGCCCGCAGCCAGCACCACGGCCTGGATCTGCGTCGAACCCCCGGCGTCGTTCATGCGATTTCCTTTCCCAGCAGAGACGATTCGACCACGGCATCGTCATCGATCCGCAGCACCAGATTGTCGATCAGACGGGCCGGCCCCACCTTGGCGGCTACGGCCATCAGGATCAGCCCCCCCAGATCGGAAGCCCTTTCCAGATCCGGCACCCGCCGGCATTCCGCATAATCCACGCTATCGGTCGGCGCCAAACCCCGCATCAATTCAGCCTCGATCTCCTGCGCCGACCTCTCGCCGGCGGCGATGCGGTCGCGGGCCGCGGCCAAAGAGCGGCTCAGACACAGTCCCCGCTCGCGGTCGGCCGCGTCGAGATAGCGGTTCCGTGACGACATGGCCAGACCGTCGGGATCGCGGACCAGGGGCGCGTCGATCAGGCTGACGGGAAAATCCAGGTCGCGCACCATTTCGGCGATGACCAGGAATTGCTGGGCGTCCTTGCGGCCGAATACGGCGCAGTCGGGACGCACCAGGTTGAAGAGCTTGGCGACGACGGTCAGGACGCCGGAGAAATGGCCGGGACGTCCGGCTCCGCAGAGGAAATCGGCGCGGCGGCCCGGAGTGACCCGGACCACATCGGACGAACAATACATTTCCGCCGCCGAAGGCGCGAAAACGGCGGCCACTCCCAGCGGGCGGAGCATATCCAGATCCTTCTCGAGCACGCGGGGATAAGCTTCCAGATCCTCGCCGGGCCCGAACTGGGTCGGATTGACGAAGATCGAAACCACGGGGGTTCCTTTGCCGGCGGCGATCTCGACCAGGCTCAGATGTCCGGCGTGAAGAGCGCCCATCGTCGGCACGAGGACGATCGGGCCGGCGGCCCGCAGATCGTCCAGGGCGGCCAGCTCCTTCTTGGTGCGGATCAACTCCACGGCGACGGCCTCAACTTTCAGCGGTGCCGTCGTCGCATTCGGTCAGATAACCGCAGGCGCGCGGCTCCGGTTCATCACAGCCGGAGAGCGGCGCTTCGGTCTCGGCGTCGGCGGAGACGGTGTTCGCGGCAGGATCGTGGAAACAATGCTCCGGCCCGGGGAATACTCCCCCGCGCACATCTTCGCTATAGGAACGCACCGCGGCGACGGCGTCGCGGCCGAGCTCTGCGTAGCGTTTGACGAAGCGGGGCCGCAGGCCGTCGAAGAGTCCGAGCAGATCGTGGAAAACCAGGACCTGGCCGTCGCAATCCGGGCCGGCCCCGATGCCGATGGTCGGGATGCTCAACTGGGCGCTGACCGTCGCGGCCAACTCCGAAGGAACGCATTCCAGCACGATCGAGAAGCAACCGATCTCCTCGAGATGCTTGGCCTCGTCGATCAACAGCGCCGCGGCGCCGTGTCCCCGGCCCTGCACCTTGAAACCACCGAGCTTGTTGATCGATTGGGGGGTCAGGCCGAGATGCCCCATGACCGGGATCTCGGCGTCGAGCAGGGCCCTGATCACCGCGGTCCGCTTGCGTCCACCCTCGACCTTGACCGCCGCGGCCCCGCCCTCCTTCACCAGGCGCAGGGCGTGGCGGACCGTCTCTTCGGGCGCGATGTGGAAACTGCCGTAGGGCATGTCCGCGATGACCGGCAAGCCGGTGCGCGCGGCGCAGACGGCCCGGGTGTGATGGACCATGTCGTCGATGGTCACCGGCAGGGTGGTCTCGTGGCCGAGCACGACCATCCCGACCGAATCGCCGACCAGCAAAGCGTCGGCGCCGCCGGAACACGCGATCAGCGCCGATGTCAGATCGTAAGCCGTCAGCATCACGATCTTGCGGCCCTTCTGCTTCTGGGCGCGGAATAGGCCAAGAGTCCTCGGCTTAGCCATCCAAGCTTCCTTTCGCCGTCGCCGCTTCTAGCGGGGAGCGAAGAATCTGGTTCCCTGGAAGGAATCCCTCAACTGATCGAACAGCAGGTCGAAGTCGCTGGGCATGTTCACGAAGTCGAAATCGTTGGTGTTGACGACCAGCAGGGGTGTTTCCCTGTAGTGATGGAAATAATAACTATACGCGCCGCATAGCGCATCGATGTAGTCGCGGCTCATGTCCTGCTCGAAGGCCCTGCCGCGCATCCGGATCCGATCCATCAATACGTCGGTGCTGGCCTGCAGGAAGATCACCAGGTCGGGTTTGAGGACCCGCTGCTCGAGAATCGAAGCCATCTGGTCGTATAACGACAGTTCGTCGTCGGCGAGATTGAGATTGGCGAAGATCCGATCCTTGGCGAAAAGATAATCCGAGATGACGGTGCCGCTGAACAGATCCTGCTGCAGCAGTTTCAGCTGCTGGCGATACCTGCTGAGCAGGAAGAAGATCTGGGTCTGGAACGCATAAGCGGACCGGTCCAGGTAGAACTTGGCCAAAAACGGATTCTCTTCGACGACCTCGAAGTTCAGATTGGCGACCAGGCGAGCGGCCAGCAACTTGCTCAGGCTGGTCTTGCCCGCACCGATGACACCCTCAACGACAATGTACCGCCAGGGAAGCACGCCAGTCATCCTTCCTGCCCGCCAAGGGGCGGGGCCATTGCGGATCAGCGGGAAGCGGCCGGATTTTTTGACCGCCGCAACCGCGAATTCTCTCACAAGCCGTCCAGGCTGTCTCCCCGGAATCGGGCAGCACCAGCTGCGGCGCGATCTCGGCCAGGGGCTCGAGCACGAAGGCCCTCTCTCCCATCCGCGGATGCGGCAGCGTCAGGACGGGATCGGCGCAGACGAGATCGTCATAGATCAGGATGTCCAGGTCCAGGGGCCGCGGCTCCAGATGGGATCCGGGCGCGCGGCCGCGTCGCTGCTCGGCCAGTTTCAGGACCATCAGCAACACCCGCGGCGGCAGGGTCGTGGCGACAGCCACGCAAGCGTTCAGATACGGATCCTGTTCGCCGGAGCCGACGAAGTCGCTCTCGTAGAGCGAGCTGACTTCCCGGACTTCGATTTCAGGATGAGTGGCCAGACTGAAGAGCCCGGCGCTCAGATGCGCGATTCGATCGCCGACATTACCGCCGAGAGAGATCCAGACCAACGCCGGGCGATTTCTGCGTGATCCGGGCGAATCGGCCATCACTGCGCTCCATCCGCTGCATCGCAGCGCGAACGTTCGAGCGTGACCGAAACCTGGCCGAGGAAATTGGGGATCGGCGGGTTGGGCTTGTGGACCGTGACCCGCACCTTCTCGAGATCGAAACCGGCGAGCAACGTGTCGCAGATGCGCTGCGCCAGGGCCTCGATCAGATGGAAACTCTCGTCGGAAGTGAGCTGCACGATCTGCCGGTGCACGGACGTGTAGTCCAGGGCCTTGCGCAGCGAATCGCTGAGAGCGGCTTCGGAGAAATCCGACCACAGCACGACGTCGATGACGAAGCGCTGGCCAAGTTCTCGTTCGGCGGGATGTACACCGTGGTGGGCGTAGACATCGATTCCGGAAAGACGGATGCAATCCATCAAAGCCTCCTGATCCGCTCCGCCCCGGCGGCGATGCGATCGTCGGGGGCGGTCAGGGAGATGCGGAACCATCCCTCGCCGCCGGCTCCGAAACCGACGCCGGGAGTCAAAACCAGATCATGATTCTCAAGGACACGGCGGCAGAAGTCCACAGATCCCTCGTCGCCGGGCACCCGGGCCCAGACGTAGAAGGTCGCGTCGGTTTCGAAATAGTCGATGCCGGCGTCGTCCAGAGCCGTCCGGATCCGGTCGCGACGCGGGCGATACACAGCCATGACCTCGGCCAGCAGGGCGTCCCCCGACGATCCGAGGGCGTACGCGGCCGTGGCCTGGATGGCGGTGAAGACGCCGCTGTCGATATTCTGCTTCACGCGGCCCAGGGCGGCGATCAGATCGGGGTTGCCGACCGCGAAGCCGACCCGCCAACCGGTCATGTTGAACATCTTGGACAGGCTGTGAAACTCGATGACCGGAGCGGACAGGGGATCCGCCACCTGCAACAGGCTGCAGGATCGGTCGCCGCCGAGAATCACATCGGCGTAAGCGGCGTCATTGGCAACAGCCATGCCGCCGCCGGCCGCAGCGAGCAGAGCGCGGTTCTCATCCGCGAGCGGGGGCTGATCATCCACG
>CAZYDJ010000041.1:7267-18169 GCA_964646035.1 uncultured Fibrobacteraceae bacterium
GGATTGTTCGGATAATTCAGGAACATCAGGCGAGCGCGGGGGCCGGCCAGATCCGCCACGACGGCGGGATCGGGCAGGAAGTTCCGCTCCGGCTCCAGCAGCAACGGCAGCGGACGCCCTCCGGCCAGGACGGTGGCCGAGTTGTAGACCGGATAACCAGGATCCGGCACCAACACCTCGTCCCCTTCATCGAGCAGGGCCAGAGGCAGGTGGGCGATGCCCTCCTTGCTGCCGATCAGGGCCAGGACCTGGGAGTCGGGATCCAACGCGACCGAATATCGCCGCGCGAACCAATCGGCTGCCGCGCGCCGGAAATCGGCGGAGCCGGAATTCTCGGGATAGGAATGCCGGGTCGGATCGGCTATTTCCGCCGCCATGACATCCAGCAAAGGCTGCGGAGTGGGGCGGTCGGGATCGCCGATACCGAGGTCGACCACATCGCGGCCGGCGGCCACGGCTTCGCGCTTGGCCCGGTCGAGTTGGGTGAACAGATACGGCGGGAGCAGATCGAGACGAGACAATTGTCATCTCCCGTTAGCGACCGGATATCCGGTCCCGGCAGGAAATACCCCGCGGACGTCCGGGCGCCCGCGGGGTGCTTTGCGAAAAAATGGTCGGAGCATCAACCGCCGGCGTTATCGGCCTGGGCTTGCTCCCGAGCCATGAGCTGGTCCTGACGATCGATTTCCTGACGGGCGAAATTGGTCAGTCTTTCGTCACCGCAAGTGGTGACGAACGAGAACTTCTGCTTGGCCTCTTCATAGCGCCCGGAACATTCCAGCGCCTTGCCCCAACTATAATTGATCTGGGCGAGGAATCTCTTTCCCTTGGACTTGAACGTGTTGTCGGCGGCGGCGGCCAGAGCCACAGCCTCATCGCAGCGGCCGGCCTGGGTGTAGACATCGACCAGGGATGCAGATTCCAGATGATTCTCCGGGTCGATATCCAGGAACCGCTTGTAGGCCTCGATGCTCTTGGAATACTGCTTCATCTCGCGGGCGGCCCGGGCCAGGCTCAACAAGGCCGACTTATGCTTGGGATGCTGGGCCAGGAACTCCTCGGCGACCGTGACGGCGCCGGCGTAGTCCTTCTCGGTGAACTTGGCCACGATCAACTGGTAACCGGTGCTGCCGCCGGCGTTGTTGGCGTACTCGGAGTACTTGGCGGCGTACTCTTCGGCGTCGGCGACGTTGCCGATCGCGCGAGCCTTCTTTTCACCCTTGCGGCAGGCGTCCGCCAGCTTGGGCAGGATCATGTCCTTGTAGTCCGGGCAGGCCGCCAGACCCAGCTCGAAGGTATCGACGGCGTGCTCGTAATCCTTCACGGCGGAGTGCAGGATGGCCAGATTGATCAGGATGCCGCAGTTCTCGGGATCGAGCCGCTGGGCGGAGCTATAAGCCTGTCGCGCCTTGCGATACTCCTTGAGTTTGGTCAGGGTCCGGCCCAGATCCATATAATCGCGCGCCTCGGCGTCCTTGCCCCTCACATCGACCAGCTTTTCGAGAACCGTGCGTGAATCTTCGAAGCGATCCACTTCATAATAAGCGCGGCCGAGAGTCTGCAGACTGAGGATATGTTCGTCGCAGATGCTCAGCGAGGATTCGAGCTGAGGGATGGCCTGCTGCCAGTTCTTGGCCCGCACGAAATCGAGCGCGACGCGGAAAGCGCCGTCCGCCTGGAGATTTTGGGCCGGATCGCAAGCCGCCGCCGCCGAACCCGCAACCGCAGTCAGAGCGAGGAAAACGATCAGTAGTGTCCCTGCGAACCGAATAGAAGTACTTGACTTGTGCACGGGGCACCTCCGAAAAGGAACTGAATTGATTACGGGGAGAATGCGTTGATTATTATTCATCGGCTTAGGCCATTTGGCCGAATGGAAAAATAGAGAACCGATGCCATAGTGTCAACGCCCGTTCCTTTCACCATCCGGAGCGACAGCCGAATCGAGCAACGCTTCCAACACCCCGCCCGCCACCGCCAGGGCCTTATCGGAAACCAGCCCCGGATCGACCGCGTCTCCACGCGGATCCACATCACCAACCTTTTCGCCGGGGGAAAGTTCCACATCCGGATGAATAAGGCCTCGCAAAGTACCGTCAAGACGAGACATAAGCGGATGACCGTCGATGTCGCCGATCAGATCTCCGACCCGAACCCGATCTCCGATCGCCTTGACCGGACGCAAGCGCCCGGCAACCGGCGCCCGCAACAGACGGAGACCCGAATGGCCTCCGACCGGCCCGGGGACCCCGGTGTCGGCGGCGGCCTCTCCGCTGCGGATCACCTCTCCGAGACGGGCGAGACGATGCGTTTCGATAACGTATTCGCAATCACGTCCGGCGCGGAATCCAGGCCCCAGACCGATCAGGATCGCGTTTCCCCGCGGCAACGGAGCCGGTTCCCGTTTGGTCATCCGGGCGTCGATTACCGCCGAAGGAGCCAGGCGCGCCATTTCCCGCGCTTGGGGATCTACCACCACCACCACCTCCGAAGCGGAGAATCCTAGCTCGTCCGCGGTGCAGAGACGCCCGGGAACGCCCTCGACCACGCAGGATCCCGCATGGACCGCTTCCGAAAAACAGACCAGTCGGCGAACCGAACGCGGCTTTTCGATTTCCGCCATCACCACTTCATAGCCGCAGCGGAACAGGCGGAAAGCGACTCCCGAAGCCAACTCCCCCGCACCCTGGATCCAGATACGCCCATCACCGTTGACACTCATGACGCTTCCTTGCCGCCGCCGGACTTGCGCTGACGTTGCAGCCATAATCCGGCCGATTCGCCAGCGGTCCCCGGCACGAAATCCGCCCCGCGGCAGACAGCCAGTACTTCCGCCAGGACGCTCAAGGCGATCTCATGGGGAGTCTCGGCGGCGATCGCCAATCCGGCCGGCACCGCGACCCGATCGAATCGCTCGAGCAAGTCCGGATCGGCGGCGAAGAGTTCCCGCAGATTGCGGGCCTTGCCGCTGCTGCCGATGATTCCGATCCAGGCGCAACGCTCCGCCACCCGGTCTTCGGCGGCGAAAAGAGCCCGCAGGGCCTCCCCGTCCAGGGCGTGACTACGGTTGGCCAGCAGAACCGCCGTGCGTGCCGTGGGCTGCAGGACCTCCGGCCATTGCCGCGCCGCGGCCGGGATGAAATCGACCCCGGCCGGAGGCGACAATTCTTCACGATCATCCACGACTGTGAAGCGAAAAGGCAGATCGCGACCCAACTCGACCATGGCGCGGCCGACGTGGCCGCCGCCGATGATCAACAAAGGGGTTCCCACGGAGATCGGCTCGATGAAGATCGAGACCCCGCCGCCGCAGACGCCGTCCTTGCCGTCGAGATCGAAATCGAGTGTCCGGCATTCACCGTCGCGCGCGGTCATGGCGGCGGCTTTGACAGCCCTCGCCTCCACCACTCCGCCGCCAACGCTGCCGACGGTCGAGCCGTCGGCGCGAAGAACCATCTTGCTGCCGGGATGGCGGGGCGCCGAGCGATCGGCCCGGATCACCGTGGCCACGGCTCCCGGCTCGCAGTTGGCGGCCATTTCAGCCATCACCGCAAAGACGTCATTTTCTCGCAAATCACTCCTCCTTGATCAAGGGCCGGCCCGATCCAGGTCGGCGGGGATGGCGAAATCGGTAATCACCCCGGAATCGGGCACCTCGACGCGCAGCAGGGGCGCCGATCCGGATTCTGAAAGCAAAGTCCTCATGCTCCCCCGCTGGTCGCGCGGACGGGCGGCCGCGGCGGCGAAGGGAGCCGTCGGCAGCAGCACCGGATGACCCGGCGCCCCGCCGTGAACAGGTATCACCACCGAACCCGGTTCATGCTCTGAACGATCAGCAAGGACGGACAACGTCGAGGCGGCGACCAACGGAACATCGACAGGATGCAGCCACAAGAGCGGCGTCTCGTCGGCCAGGGCCCGGACAGCGGCCAAGGCGGTGCGGGCAGTGCCGCCGCCGCGGTCCTCGCCGATCCAGCGGATCGCTCCCGGCTCGGCCAGGGAATCCGAGTAGGTAGCGATCAGGCCGGGCAGAGTCACCACGGCCACCGGCAATCCGAAACCGCAGTAGAGATCGATGAGCGATTCCAGGAAAGTCCGATCGGATCCGCGCAGCCGGCAGAGTCCCTTGGGAATGCCCATCCGCCGCGAATCTCCGCGGGCCAGGATCACGGCCCAGCCGCCGCGGCCGGAAGCGTCGCCCTTCACTCCCGCTCTCCGGCCAGGGTCTCGGACAGGAATGCCGTCCGCATGTCGGGACTGGTTCCGCTGACGTCGCCGATGGCGACGACCGGAAACGCATCGTCGTTCATGACCGCGTCGAGAAAGGAGAAAAGGCCGATGCTGTCGCGGCATTCATCCATCTGCAGCAACGCCAAAACGACCGGCGTCTCGGCCGGCACCAGATCGCGATAGCCGCCGGCGTCGAGCAACAGCCCCGTGGTCCGGCTCCAATCCCACTCGGCTGAGCCGTTTTCCAGATCCAGCCCGGCCCGATCGATGCGGTCCCAGCGATGCAGCACCTCGGAAGCAGGCCGGCCCAAAGCGGAAAGACCGACACAGGCCACGGCCAGGGATGTTCGCCGCGGCCATACCGGCTCGTCGGAACGATGCAATTTCACGGGATGACGGGCGCTGCCGTCCGCTTCCACCAGCACGACATGGCCCGGACAGAATTCGGCGATGCGGTCGACCTGATCCGGGGCCAGGCCCAGCCACTTGCCGTCGGGAGCGGATTCGCCGTTTTCGATCAATCCGTTGTGGACGAAAGTCGTCATCCCGGCGGGCCGGACGCCGTCGACCAGATCGTCCCAGGTCATCTGTCCCAGATCAGGCCAGTGCAGAACCTCGGTCCTGGTCGTGGTGGTCACGATTACCGGCACGCCTTCGGCCTCCAGGATACCGGCGAAGGCCTTCAGGATAGTTGTCTTGCCGCCGCCGCCGAAAACCGAAACGACATGCCCCCCGCCTCGCGGCAGAAAGAGATGCCAGGGTTCGAGGAATTCAAAAGGCATTGCCGACCTCCCCCTCACGAACGGATCGGAAATTCCAGCAGCCCCCGGTACCAGATCTCGAGCGCTTCGATCATATCCGTCCGATCGAAGTTCGTCGCAACCCGCTCGCGCCCGGCGGCCCCCCAGGTGTCGGCGCGGTCAGGGTTATCGAGGATTTCGGCCAGGACGGCGGCCAACGCCGAAACGTTGCCCGGCGGCACCAGCCTGCCGGTGACGCCGTCCACGTTGACTTCCGCGACTCCGGTCGGCAGCTGGGTCGAAACCACCGGCAGTCCCGAAGCCATGGCCTCGAGCTGGACCAGACCGAATGTCTCGCTGCGTTCCAGGCTGGGCAGGACCAGGGCCGCGGATTCCGTCATCACCTGACGCAGATCCGGATCGTTCAACTCGCCGGTGAACCGCACCCTGCCCCGCAGATCCTCGCGCGCCGCCCGTTCATGCAGGCGCCGCCGCAGCGGACCGTCGCCCACGATCGTCAGCTCGGCCCGCGGCAACCGGGCGACGGCTTCGAGCAACAGGTCCAATCCCTTGTAGTAGACCAGCCGGCCGACGAAGAGGAACGGACCGCGCCGTCGGCGGCGGAAGCCGGCCGGGGGCGCCCACGCCTCGTGGTCGATCCCGAAGGGGATCACCGCCACCTTGCCGCGCCGCCGGGCCAGCAGGCGGGACTGATCGCGCAGGCTGGCGGTCGAAACGGCTATCCCGTCGGCCAGATCGAGAACCGAATTGGTCAGCGGTTCGAGCAGACGTCCGCTCAGTCGCTGCTTCGTGATGTCGGCATGGTACCACACAGCGAGGCGGGAATCCTGGGAACCACGCGGCAACTGCAGCCAGGTGGAAAAAGCAGCCATCGGATTGGGCAGATGCAACTGCACGATTTCGGGATTGAAGCTCTTGATCTCGCGGCGCAGCCAAAAAGGGAAAGAAAGCGTCACCGGCTGTGAATTGAGCCGGCAGAGCGAGCCGCACCGGACCAGCAGGCCGGTATGGCCGGTGTCGGGACCGCGCAGCGTCTCGTGGCGATCGGTGCGGCCGCGGCCGGCGGCCAGGGCGACCACGGAATGACCGCGGTCCAGCAGGCCCTCGCAGATATGCATCAACACGGTTTCCATGCCGCCGCGGGCGGGCGGGTAGTATTTGCCTATCTGTAGAATTCGCATGCCAGTACATTAGCCGATACATCCCGACAAGCCAAGCAATCAGCGCAACATTGCCCCGGCTCCCCAACCGTTGTATTCTCGGGTGGACCTTCCACCCCGGACCGGAGAACAGTATGATCAGAACGCGTTCGCTGCCGAATATCTTCCCCACCATCGCCGCACTGCTCCTGCTGGCGGCCGCGGCAGCGGCCGGCACTGCGGAGCCGGTCATCGAAGGCGCCTATCCCGGAATCCATCTTCCCGCGACCGACGGTCTGAACATCTTCTTCGATGAATCGGTTATCTGGTCGACCGACGCTCCGAAGTGGGATGAATATTCCGCATCCGCGACAACCCTCGCCGACACCTTCACCGCCTACGTCATGCTCAGCGGGCCGGTCGCCCCCGCGATGACCGCCCTCGAATTCCGTTTGCGCGTCGAAGCCGACCCGGCGGTCGTGCTGCGGTTGATCGAATTCGCGGCCAACGATGTCAGCGTGGTCAAGAATGACGGAGCGGTCAAAGGCGACGGCAACACCATCAACCTGGAAGCGGTCTACGCCCAGCCCGTGCCGCTGGATTCGGATCCGCTGCTGCTGCTGAGCGTCAAAGTCGAGATCACCGCGGCATCCCTGCGCGAAATCCGCTGGTATCTGGAACCGTCCACATCGGCAACCATCGGCGCTCCGGCCTATCGCGACGGCGACGGCGCCTGGCGCGAATTGCAGACCCTGCCGGCGGCGTGGAGCGAGCCGGTGATCGTTTTGAATCAGCCTTATGTCGCAGTCGAGGCCGGTTCCTGGGGCGATCTCAAGACCCTTTTCCGATAAGGTGGCGGCGCTTGCCTGCCGCGGTAAAACGACCTAGTCTCATAAGGAGTTTTCCGGAAGTGCGCGCCGATCGGGATTGGCCGCCCGGCCCCGGAATATCCGCCCCCATCTCGCCTTCACTTGCGTAATCGATGCGGAGGCCTGCTCAATGCGAGACAATCGAGCGACCGACCACACGCCGACACTCTGCCGCAGCCGGAAAACGATCCTCTCGACATTCGTGACGACCCTGTTGGCGATGCTCCTGCTCTGCGGTTGCGCGACGCGCCAGGACAGGATCCTCAACGATCTGCAGTCCCGCACCGGCACCCCGGCAATGAAGCTGGATCGGTTCCTGGCCCTGGCCCCCGCAGAACAGGCCGAGCGCCGCGCCGAGGCCGAGCCCATCATCCGGAAATGGCAGGATCTGGACTATCGGATCCAGGATTTCAGCAAGCACAAGCGACATGAATGGAAACGCGCCGAGAAATCGAACCGATGGGGTTACGGAGTCCTCGCCGGCGCGAGCATGCTGCGCGACGCCATCGGCCTGGATCCGACACGCGCCGATCTCTGGACCGCCCTTGCCCGCTACTCTTCCTGTCTCGGCGACCACGGGATGTTGATGCAGTCCTGCAGCATGGCTCAGCGGACCCTCGAATTCCGGCCGGAGCAGGAGCAGGATTCCATCCGGCGGGACACCGCGCTCTGCGCCGCCTGGTCCTGCCGCGACCAGGGACTTTTCGAGCAGGCGCTGCAATGGCTCGATCAGCGCCCGGCCGGTTCCGGCAGACGGCAGGAAAGCCTGTTGTTGCGCGGCCTGATCTTCGCGGGGATGGGCCGTCAGATGGAATCCCGCCAGATGGCCCAGCTCGTCGGCAGCGTCGAAGTGCCGATCTACCGCAACGTGGCCGCCGCAACGGTCGACGGCTGGTCCACCGATCCCTCCTCCTACGCCCAGAATTGGATCGACGCCGTGGCCTGGTTGAGGGCCGGCTATCCCGATCTCGCCTGGCGGGCCTTGGGCGTGTTGCATAAGCAAAGACCGGAAATCCCTTTCGCGGCGCATTATTGGAATGATGTGGGATTGGTGGCCGAGATGTCAGGGCGGCCGGTCGAGGCGTGGAGCTGCTACGGACTCGCCGCCTACAGCCTGCCCGACCGGGAATATCTGCCGCTGACCGGCTTCTCCTGCGGGCCCCTGATCTGCGGCAATCCGATGCGCGAGATACCGGTGTACGTCGGTCCCGGCGACCATCTGATGGCCGGATCGATCTTCGCCTACGGCGCCAAGCTGGTGGCCGAATGCGGCATGGCCCGGGACGAACGGCAGCGGAAGTCGCTGGCGCAGCGGGCCGAATCCGCCCTGAACGCCTGCATCCTCCGGGATATCCTGCCCGATCTGGCGTTGGCCCTGCGCGGCAGACTGTACTGCTACACCGGCGAAGAGGATAAGGCCTGGAACGATCTGCTGCTCGCCCGCGCGCAGATGCGCGAGCAGGACCGGGCCGACGCCCGCACCGAGCACCTGCTCGGAGTGCAGGCCTTGCGCTACGGATACGACGATCCCACCCAGTATCTCGAAACAGCCGTGGAGTTGGATCCGCAGTTGGCGCCGGCATGGCTGGCCCTCGGCGTCTGCCGCTCCAAAGCGGATCTGGACACCCAGGCCATGAACGCCTTCGACCGCGCGATCGCACTGGAGCCGGATGAGGTGAACAACTGGTACAACCGCGGCCTGCATCATTCGCGCGAGCATAGGTGGGAACTGGCGATCGCGGATCTGAACCGCGCCCGGCTGATCGAGCCCGAGCGGCCGGAAGTGATCGATCTGCTGGCGCAGATCGAGGAGATCTCCGATTTCCGCGCGGCGCCCATCGCCGCCACGCCGTCGCCTTCACCGACGATCCGGCCGGCTGCCGACCCGCTCTTCGCCACGGCGGAGTTCACACCCGAGGAAGTCCTGCTGGAAACCGGCGATCTCCAGAAACTGGAGCAGTCCCTGGCCCGGACCGGATCCCCCGCCGATCGCCTGGACCTGGGCCGGGCCTATCTCCAGACCGGGCGCGCCGCCGAATGCCGGGACCTGTTGCTGCCCCTATGGCCGGACGGACTCACCGCGGAGGAACGGCGGTTGTTGATGATGGTCGATCGCGACATGGGAAGCGAAAGCCGCGCCGTTGCGCTGGCGGCGGGCGGGATCAGCGCTTATCCCGTGATTGTCGACACCGAAGTCTGGACCCTGGCCGCCCTGATCTGCTTCGAGAACCAACACATCCCCGAGGGCCTGGCGGCTCTGGAAGTGGCGCTGGCCCTGGATCCCGGCAATACGTCGTTGCAGGCGTTGGCCAATCTGCACTTGGGCGAAGCCGGCGACTGATCCCCGCCGGCGGCCAAATACCGGCTGATAAAAAAAGGAGGCGGTCCCCAGGGACCGCCTCCTCCGTTACCGACGGAATCGGGCTACATCATGCCCATCCCGCCCATGCCTCCCATGCCGCCCATGTCGCCGCCCGGCATTGCCGGAGCGTCCTTCTCGGGCTCATCGGTGACACAGGCTTCGGTGGTCAGCAGCATCGCCGCGATGGAGGCCGCGTTCTGCAGAGCGGAACGGGTGACCTTCACGGGGTCGATGATGCCGGCGGCCTGCAGATCCTCGTACTCCATCGTCGAGGCGTTGAAGCCGAAAGTAGCCTTCTTCTCGTCGCGCAGCTTGGCGACGACCAGGGAACCTTCGACGCCGGCGTTCTCGGCGATCTGACGCAGGGGCTCTTCGACCGCCCGGGCGACGATATCGCGACCGAGGGCTTCCTCGCCGGTAAGGTCCAGGGCTCTGATCGCCTTGGCGGTCCGCAGCAAAGCGACGCCGCCGCCGGCGACGATGCCTTCCTCGACCGCGGCGCGGGTGGCGTTCAGGGCGTCCTCGACGCGCAGCTTCTTCTCCTTCATCTCGATCTCGGTCATCGCGCCGACACGGACGACGGCGACGCCGCCGGCGAGCTTCGCCAGCCGCTCCTGCAGCTTCTCGCGGTCGTAGTCGCTGGTGGTCTCCTCGATCTGGGCGCGGATGGTCTGGATGCGGGCCTTGACGTCCGCCGACTTGCCCTTGCCGCCCACGATCGTGGTGTTGTCCTTGTCGATGGTGACCTTCGAGCAGTTGCCCAGGTCGCCGGTGGTGGTGTTCTCGAGCTTCAGGCCGGCGTCCTCGCTCATGACCCGCCCGCCGGTCAGCACGGCGATGTCCTCGAGCATGGCCTTGCGGCGGTCGCCGAAGCCCGGAGCCTTGACGGCCGCGACCTGCAGGGTGCCGCGCAGCTTGTTCACGACCAGGGTGGCCAGGGCCTCGCCCTCGATGTCCTCGGCGATGATCAGCAGCGGACGGCCCATCTGCGCGACCTTCTCCAGGATCGGCAGCATGTCCTTCATGTTGCTGATCTTCTTGTCGTGGATCAGGATGATCGGATCATCCATCTCGACCTTCATGGCCTCGGCGTTGGTCACGAAATAAGGGCTGAGGTAGCCGCGATCGAATTGCATGCCCTCGACGACCTCGAGCTCCATCGCGGTGCCCTTGGCCTCTTCGACGGTGATGACGCCGTCCTTGCCGACCTTGTCCATGGCATCGGCGATGATGGAGCCGATCTCGGGGTCGTTGTTGGCCGAGATGGCGGCGACCGAAGCGATGGTCTCGCTGTCGCGGACCTGCTTGGCCTGCTTCTTCAGGTTCTCGACCGCGGCGTCGGTGGCGGCCTGGATGCCCTTCTTCATGAACATCGGGTTGGCGCCCGCGGCCAGGTTCTTCATCCCCTCGTGGATGATCATCTGGGCCAGCAGGGTGGCGGTGGTGGTGCCGTAAAGTATTGACTGGAATACACACTCTAGCCATAGTATGTTTCCGTCACAGATTTCCAGCCATCAACGATTTCGCCCGTCTCAGGATGC
>CAZYDJ010000042.1:0-17914 GCA_964646035.1 uncultured Fibrobacteraceae bacterium
GTCTGCTCCTGCACCGTGCTGCCTTTGTTCGCCGGCATCTACAGGATGGGAGCCGGACTCGGCCCCGCGACGGCGTTCCTCTACGCCGGGCCCGCGATCAACGTGCTGGCGATCATCCTCACCGGGCGGGTCCTGGGAATGGAAATCGGCGTCGCCCGGGCCGTCGGAGCCGTGATATTCAGCCTGGTGATCGGTCTGATAATGCATCTGATCTTCCGCCGCGAGGAACTCGAGCGGGCCGCCGCGGCTCCTGCGGCTCCGACCGAGCCCGGCCGGCCGCTGCATCGGACAGCCCTGTTCTTCGCCGTCATGGTCGGCGTGCTGGTCTTCGCCAACTGGGGACGCCCCGAATCCACGACCGGCGTCTGGCACGCCGTCTTCGCCGCCAAATGGGTGATCACCGCGGTATTCGCCGCGGCGCTCGGAGTCATCCTGGCTACCTGGTACGGCCTGGGCTGGAGCAAGACCGCCCTGGCCGCGGCGCCGCCGGTCGCTGCCGCCCTGATCTGGCCCGCGCAGCCGGTCTATGCCTTTGCCGCCGGAGTGATCGGCTTGTCGGTCGTCACCAGCCGCGACAGAGGCGAAGCCGGCGAATGGTTCGCGGCGTCATGGGGATTCGCCAAACAGATCCTGCCGCTGTTGCTCGGCGGCGTGCTGGTCGCCGGATTGCTGCTCGGCCGCCCCGGCGGAGAAGGCCTCATCCCCTCGGGCTGGGTCGCCCGCGCGGTGGGCGGCGAATCTCTCGCATCGAACCTCTTCGCCTCGGTGGCCGGCGCCTTCATGTACTTCGCCACCCTGACCGAAGTGCCCATCCTGGAGGGCCTGCTGCGCGCCGGCATGGGCAAGGGACCGGCCCTGGCCCTGCTCTTGGCCGGCCCGGCCCTGTCGCTGCCGAATATGCTGGTCATCCGCAGCGTCATGGGCGACCGCAAAACCCTGGTCTACGTGCTGCTGGTGATCGTGATGGCCACGATCAGCGGGCTGATCTATCAGTGACAAAGGAGAAGCGCATGGAGAACGTGCTCAGGAGCATGACTCTCGATTTCTTCGGCCGGGGCCTGCACAAGACCCTGCCCGAAAAGATGATCGCCGGCACCGACGTCCTGCTGCTCGATGTCCGTTCGCAGGAAGAAGCGGCCGCGGTCTCGCTGCCGCTGACCGTATTCGGCAACATCGAGAGCCGCAACATACCGATCCACCTGATTCCCGATCGTCTGGACGAGATCCCTCATGATCGCCCGATCGTGGTCTTCTGCCCGGCCAACGTGCGGGCGTCGATGGTCTACGCTTTCCTGCTGACCCGGGGCTACAAGGACGTGCGCATTCTCGACGGCGGCTACGCCGCCATCACCGACGCGGTCAAGCCCGGCAAGATCCACAAGGCTCTGGCCGACGGCGCCCGGCGGGAAGAGACAAAATGACGGGCCCGGTTTCGATAGGGATCCTGGTGCTGATTGTCGCGCTGACCATGACGATGGTGGGCAAGGGCGGCGGAAATTTCTACGTCGTGATCCTGGCTTTGTCCGGCGTGTCGATGCATGAATCCGCCGCTACCGGACAGTTCATCCTGTTCGCCGCCTCGGTGGCCGCGATGATCGTATTCCAGCGGAACAGGGCCGTCGCATGGCCGCTGGCGTTGCTGATCGGAAGCTTCATCTCCGTGGCGGCGCTCGGCGGCGGCTACCTCTCCCATCTGTTCAGCGGATTCACTTTGAAATGCGTGTTCGCGGTCATGCTCGCGATCGCCGGAGCGGTCATGCTCGTTCCGGTACCGCACCGCAACGTCTCCGGCGATCGGACCAGGCCGGGGATCTGGACCTTCCGCTCCGGAGGCGAGGTCCGCGCCGTCGATCTGCGGATCGTGCTGCCGGTCACCCTGCTGACGGGATTGGCCTCGGGAATGGTTGGAGTATCGGGAGGCTCGTTCCTGGTTCCCCTGATGGTGCTTTGCTGCGGAGTCCCCATGCGCACGGCCGTCGGCACCGCATCGGTTCTGATCGCCGCGAGCGCCCTGATGGGATTCGCCGGCCACGCAGCCCAGGGAGATTTCGTTCCCTCGCTGGCCCTGCCGCTGGCCGCGGTCACCATCGTCGGCGGCCTTTTGGGCGGCCGGTTCGCCCTGCAGACCAAGCCGGCCCGGCTGAAGCAGCTCTTCGCCTATACCAACTGGATCGCCGCGGCTCTGATGGCATTCAACGCATTTAAATCATGAACGTGTCCCAGTCCCGCCCGCGACAAAGGAGAAGCACATGAAAAACATCAAGATCCTGGGCACCGGATGCCCCAAATGCGAGAAAATGGCCGCCAACACGGTCGAAGCCGCCGCCAAGGCCGGCCTGGAAATTGAATTGGAAAAGGTGAGCAAGATCAATGATATCATGGCCTTCGGCGTAATGATGACACCGGCGCTGGTCATCGACGGAGAGGTCAGGGTCACCGGCAAGGTGCCGTCGGTGGACGAAATCGTGGAACTGCTGGGCTAGGCAACAGGACTCGTCAACCCCGGAGGTCGGAATGCCAGAGAGCAAGAACGCAAACAGTGGTTTGAAGATGCGGATCCGCATCATGATCATCATGGCCGTCGCGGTCGCCGCCGTACTGGCGATCCGCCTGCAGGACAAGGCGGGTTCCGAGACCGCCGCGGCCGAGAGCGTTGCGGCCGAGAGCGTCGTCACCGAGAGCGCCGTCACCGAACCAGTCGCCGCGGCGGCGTTCCCCGGCAGCGGCGAAACGCCGGTCCTGCTGGACCTGGGCGCCGACAAATGCGTCCCCTGCAAGATGATGATGCCGATCCTGGACGAGATGCGCGAAACCTACGCCGGCAGCCTGGAAGTCATCTTCATTGATGTCTGGAAGGACGGCGAGGCGGGCAAGAAATACGGGATCAAGAGCATCCCCACCCAGATCTTCTTCACCGCCGACGGCGCGGAACTCTACCGGCACCAGGGCTTCTATCCCCGCGAGGACATCCTGGCCAAGTGGTCCGAACTGGGATACGAATTCGAATCCTGATACCGGGAGAAGAACGACGATGGCGGATCTCTTCACAACACTGACGCACGCGGTGGAAGGCTCGGCGGCCACGGCCTTGGCCGCCGCCCTGGCCTGGGGGGTACTCAGCGTCCTGCTCAGTCCCTGCCATCTGGCCGGCATCCCCCTGATCATCGGATACATCAGCAGCGGCGGTCCGACCTCCCCCCGGCGCGCAGCCTGGATCGCCACCGTCTTCGCGACCGGCATCCTGCTGACCATCGCCCTGATCGGACTGGTTACCGCCGCTATCGGGCGCATGGCCGGGGACGTGGGACCCTGGGGCAATAGATTTGTGGCGGTGATCTTCCTGGCGATGGGATTGCATCTGATGGGAGTGCTGCCTTTGCCCTGGCAGGGCAACGGCCCGGGCGTCACGAAAAGGCGCGGGGCGGCGGCGGCCTTCCTGCTGGGCCTGACCTTCGGCGTCGCTCTCGGCCCCTGCACCTTCGCCTACATGGCCCCGATGCTGGGCGTCACCTTCCGCCTCGCCGCCTCGGATCTGCCCTACGGAATCCTGCTGTTGGCGATGTACGGGATCGGTCATTGCGCCGTGATAGTGATCGCGGGAACCTTTACCGGCATGGTGCAACGCTATCTCGACTGGAACGAGCGGTCGCGGGGAGCGCTATGGCTGCGCCGGGGATGTGGTCTGCTGGTGGTCGCGGCCGGCTTCTACATGCTCTGAAACGGCATCGTTCAGGCCGTCACCTTGACTCCCGCCGCCACCGAACCGGTGATCCAGCAACCACCGCCGATGACCGCGCCGCCGCCGATGACCGTCGCGCCGCCCAGGATGGTGGCGCCGGCGTAGATCGTTACAGCGTCCTCGATCGTCGGGTGGCGCTTGCCGCCCTTGACCGGCAGGCCGTCATCGCCCAGCGGGAAACTGAGCGCGCCCAGGGTCACTCCCTGGTAGATCTTCACCCTTTCGCCGATCTCGGTCGTCTCGCCGATCACGACGCCGGTGGCGTGGTCGATGAAGAAGTAGGATCCGATCTTCGCGCCGGGATGGATGTCGGTGCCGGTGCGGCTATGAGCCCATTCCGCCATGATCCGCGGCACGAAAGGAACTCCCAGCAGGTAGAGCGGATGCGCCAGGCGATGCACCGCTATGGCCAGAGTGCCGGGATAGCAGATGATGACCTCGTCGGGACTGATCGCGGCCGGATCGCCGTCGAAAGCGGCCTGGACGTCGGTCTTGAGGATCTCGCGCACCGAAGGCAATTGTTCGAGGTACTCCAGGACTATCCGCTCCGCGACCATCTGGACCTCGTCGACCGCGGCTTCGGCGGCGACCGGCAGCGGCAGCGACGAGAACACTTTCTCGCGTTGGCAGAAACGCAGTGTCCGCGACACGATCTCCGACATCTCGACAAAGACACTGTCGATACGCGAGGCGACGAAGGCCTCCATGTCGGTGCGGGCGCTCACCCTGCCGCCGAAGAATCCGGGGAAGGCGACGGCCAGCAGGGTCCGCAGCAATTCCTCGACGCGGGTCTGCGAGGGCAGTTCCCGCTCGCCGATGCGATTGATGCCGCCGTAGCTCTGGTAGGTTCCGGCTATGCGTCGGGAAAGTTCCCGCAGACGCGCCGCTCTTTCCTCGTCCATCGCCCTGTTCCTCCTCGAAACTCGGTACCTCGGCGCTCGGGTCTCGTCGGCTTTCAGTCCTTGTCGCGCAGATCGGCGAAGAGATCGCTGGAAAGATAACGGTCGCCGGCGCTGGGCAGGACGGTCACTATCCGCTTGCCGGCCATCTCCGGGCGGGACGCCACCGCCAAAGTCGCGAAGAGGGCGGCCCCGGACGAGATGCCCACGAACAGGCCCTCCTCCGCGGATGCCCGCCGGGCCATGGCCATGGCCTCTTCGTTGCTCACCTGGACTATCTCGTCGATCAATTCCGTATCCAGCACTCCGGGTATGAAGCCGGCCCCGATGCCCTGGATCTTATGCGGTCCGGGATTTCCGCCGGAGAGCACCGGCGAATGCGTCGGCTCCACCGCGATCGCCAGAAAGCCGGGACGCCGGCTCTTGAGCACCGACGCGATGCCGGAAAAAGTACCCCCGGTGCCCACGCCGGCGACCAGCACGTCCACCGCTCCGTCGGTATCCCGCCAGATCTCCTCGGCGGTTGTCAGCCGGTGGATTTCCGGGTTGGCCGGGTTGTCGAACTGCTGGGGCATGAACGCACCGGGGCGTTCGGCGAGCAGTTTTTCGGCGGCGGCTATCGCTCCGGGCACTCCGCCGGCGGCCGGCGTGAGCACCAGTTCCGCGCCCAGCGCCCGGAGAATGATCCGCCGTTCCATCGACATGCTCTCGGGCATGGTCAGGGTCAGCCGATAGCCCTTGGCCGCGCAGACGAAAGCCAAGCCGATGCCGGTGTTGCCGGATGTCGGCTCGATGATCTCCACGCCGGGCTTCAGCCAGCCGTCGCGCTCGGCCGCTTCGATCATCGAGAAAGCGATGCGATCCTTGACGCTGCTCATAGGGTTCATGAACTCGAGCTTGGCCAGCACATCGGCTTCGGTGGTGTTCAAATAGGGCAAACGCACCAAGGGGGTGCGCCCGATCAGCTCGAGTACGCTGCCGAATATTCTCTCGCTCACGACGCCCTCCAATAAAATGTTCGGATGAAAATACTCCGGTATTGAGATATCCCAAACTACATCCGAAAGCCGGAAGCGGCTACTGGCGGGAGATTTTTCAGGCAGGTTCTTCCACGCCCATCCGTGACGCCAGGCGGGCGATCTGTTTCTGCGGTCCGAGAACGATCAGCAGGTCGCCGGCCTCGAGCATATCGTCGGGACCGGGATTGAAGACCATCTTATCGCCGCCCTTGAGCAGCCCGATGATGATCAGATCGTATTCCTGCCGCAGGTTGGAATCGCGGATGGCCTGGCCGGCGAAGGCGCAGCGCGGATTGACGGGCAGCTCCTCCACCCGCAGGCGCATATCCTCGCCCTGGCTCAGCACCTCGATGAAGTCGTGCACATGCGGGCGCAGCAGAGCGTTGACCAGGTGGTTGCCGCCGATCAGATAAGGCGATATGACGCGGTCGGCGCCGGCGTGGCGGATCTTCGACAACGCCTTCACGTTGGTGGCCCGGGCCATGATATAGAGATCGGAATTTTCGCGCCGGGCGAGTTCGCGTGCGGTCAGGGTGATGTAGAGATTGTCCACATCGCTGGAGACAACGGCCACCAGGGCCTTGGCCCGCGTGATGCCGGCCTCCTGCAGGGTATCGTCCTCGGTGGCGTCCCCCTCGACCACCAGGAAACCTTCCTGGGACAGGCGTTCCGCGGCCTCGGGATCACCCTCGATGATCACGAAGGAACGTCCTTCCGCGCCCAGGGCCCGGCAGACGATCTCCCCCATCCGGCCGTGGCCGCAGATGATATAATGCTCCTTGAGCTTGTCGATCTCCTTCTTCATTTGCCGCCTCCCGAGCAACTTGCGGAATCGCCCCTCGACCACGAAGCCCGCCAGAGCCCCGAAAGTGTAGGTGACCAGTCCCAGGCCGCCGATTATCATCATGATCACAAAAAGCTTGCCGCCGGGGCCGAGGTCATGGACTTCGCCGTAACCGACGGTGCTCAGGGTGATGATGGTCATGTAAAAAGCTTCGAGGAACGAATAGCCCTCGATCAGCATCAGGCCGCAGATCCCCACCAGGAGGGTGAGCATCAGCAGGATCCCCAGCCTCAAAATCGGGAATCCCTGGGTGGCTTTCGCGAAATCGGATCCTGCGGCCAACTCGTCCTCCTCCGACATCCGGGGTCGATCCGGTCGACGTCCGAGCTTATAGCCTTGCCTCGATCCCAGAAAGTGCGAAATTAACATGAAGCTGCGAAGGTGGGAACCGGAAGACCGAGCCGCTGTTCCACACCGACGTGTCCAAAACCAATCCGTGTTCAACCCAAGGAGCGGCGGATCATGTTCCCTCGCCCGTTCAAAACACCGTCCCATGGCCTGTACCCGACGTTCCTTTTCGCGGCGGGATTGTTGATCTGCTGCGCGGCGGCGATCACCGGCGCCGAAGCCGCCGGGGTCCCCGCCCTGTCGGTCGAGCCCCAGAGCCTCGACTTCGGCACGATGGAACAGCACGAGGCCAGGCAGAGCTTCCTGACCCTGACCAACACCGGGGCGGCCGAACTGAATATCACCAAGGTCCACAGCACCTGCGGCTGCACCGTGGCCACTCCGGCCAAGAACGTCCTGATGCCGGGCGAATCAACCCGGGTGGATGTCACGTTCAACAGCGAGAATTACCAGGGCGATCAGATCAAGTACATCACCATCGCTACCAACGATCCTGCGCTGACCAAAAAAGAGGTCATGATCCGCGCCCACATCCACGTGCCGCTGCTGGCCTTCCCGCCCAAGGGGCTGCGCTTCGAGAGCGTACGGGCCGGCGACTCGACCAGCCTCGGTCTGCAGCTCAGTTCGGAAGACGTGGAGAAGCTGGAGATCACGCCCGTCCGCTGGAACAAGGATCTCTTCGATGTGAAGGTCTATCCCGATTACCACGACAAGCCCAACCAGGTCGGGGTCTTCTTCAGCATCAAGGAAGGCGCGCCCCAGGGATCCTTCGAGGAGATCGTGCGCCTGGAGTCGAACGTTCCGGGACAGCCGTTCCTGGACTACGACATCAAGGGCCGGGTCGTGGCGGACATCGTCATCGAGCCGGAACGGGTCAATTTCCGCTACGCGGCCAAGAACCGGTCGATGACCAAGGTGATCCGGGTCAGCGCCCCGGCCAAGAACATCGAATTCAATGTCACCGGCGCCGAGATCGATCTGCCGGGCTTCAAGGTGACGGCGATCAAGCCCAATCCCCAGACGAAGGTCGTCGAGCTGATCATCTCGGGCTACCCCCTGCCGGACGACGACCCGCGGGTGGTCGAGGCGCAGGGGCGAATGCAGGGCACCCTGCTGATCAGAACCGACAATCCGCAGTATCCGGAGCTGAGCGTCAAGGTCCTCTACCTGATCAAACTCTGAGGCGGTGCTGATGACGGGCGAACAAGGACTCGATCGCTTCCGCCTGCGCCGTCTGCTGGGTGAAGCGGGGCTGCTGTTGCTGACGGCGGTGCTGATTGCCGGCGCCGCCTGGGCGGTGCGCACCCCGCGGCTGCCGCTGGCGGCCGATGCGACCGCCTATTCCATGAACATCGAATTCCCGCTGGTCGGCCCCGCCGCCGCGATGGCGATCCACTCCGCCGACACCCATTACTTCGTCGACACGCGGCCCGTCGCCGACGGCGGACATGTGCCGGGCTCGTTCCCGGTCCGCCAGGATGAATTCGACGACGACGTGATGGCTTTGCGCGACTTCCTGCTGCCGGAAGACCCCCTGGTCCTCTACGGCGACGGCGACCTGCTTGCCCTGGCCGCGGTGGCGGCCCGCCTGAAGGACCGCGGATTCACCGACCTCACTTTGATGGAAGGCTCGTTCTCCGCCTGGCGATCCGCCGGCGGCTCCGTTTCCGGAGATGCCGGCCTTGAATCCGGGGAGGGCTCCGATGAATGAGACGAAAGTCAGCCGCGGCTTCCCGCCGGTGTTGCCGGTCTGGCTCGACCTGATCTTCCGGCTGGTCGTGGGCGGCACTTTCATCTACGCCTCGCTGGACAAGATCGCCAATCCCGCCGGCTTCGCGCAGGCCATCTACAACTACCGCATGCTGCCGGTCTTCCTGCTCCACCCCTTCGCCCTGACGCTGCCCTGGGTCGAGTTGATCTGCGGCGTGGCCGTGATCCTCGGAACCTGGCGCCGGGGGGCGGCGGGAATCGTTTCGCTGATGAACCTGATGTTCATCGTGGCGATCGCCGTGGCTCTCTCGCGCGGGCTGGATATCAGTTGCGGCTGCTTCCATACCGAGGGCGGACATGCGGTCGGATTGTCCCTGCTCCTGCGTGATCTGGGACTGCTGGCGGTCTCGCTGGCGATGGCCTTCTGCCCAATTCGGACCGGTCGCATCCTCTAACCGGCAGAGTCATCCGGCCCTTTGTAGAGTGAATCCGAATTTCACCTGTAAAAAACGGAAAAACAGGATTTGACATAGCGGCCGCTGGTGGCATTGTTTTGCTCAATCGAAAATTAGCGTCTATAGCACGCCAGTGTCGCCAGAGAACCTTCGCAAGGAGATCCAAGATGCCAGCCCTAGTCAATCCTGAACTCTGCAGCGGCTGTGAGTCCTGTGTCGACGCCTGCCCCACCGAGGCCATTACCATGGTCGACGGCAAGGCCATGGTCGATCCCGACGAGTGCACCGAGTGCGAGGCTTGCGTGGAAGTCTGCCCGGAAGAGGCCATCACGATGGCCGACTGACGGCGCTGCGATATCCAACGCCAAAGGGTCCCCTGTCGAAGGGGACCCTTTTTTTCATGCCGCGATGTGGAGGGTCAGCCGTTGCGCAGATCCATGCGGCGGGTCATCGCCCACAGCCCCGTCGCCAACAGCAAGAGCATGGCGATGAATACCGCCAGCCGGGGAAAGACCGAGCCCAGACCGCCTGCCTGTTCCCAGTTCCCGACCAACGGCACCGCCGCCGCGCCGATCCCGAAGGTGAGGATGAACTTCAGTCCGTAGCCGGTGCTGCGCAGCCGCGGCGGCGTGAGCGCCGAGACCAGCGAGTTCTCGATCGGCTGCATGCCGAAGGCGAAGAAGGCGTAGCCGAGGGCGCAGAGCAGCAGGGGCAGATCGGACAGGAAACCGAGCAGGAACATCAGAGGCAGGCTGCAGCCGTGGAACAGGAGATAGAGGCGGCGCAGATCGTGCCGGTCGGCCAGGCGGCCGCCGACCACCTGCCCCACCGCCCCGGCCAGATAGGATACCGAGGTCAGCGTGGTGGCGGCGAACAGGGCGCTGCCGGTCCGCGGCAGCCAGCCCAGGCTGTCGACGGCCTCGATCAGGAATTGGATCCGCTCGGAGAACCAGGCCGGCAGCACCAGGGTCTGCCCCCGGTAGGCCATGCCCCCCATCATCATCGCCAGGCAGAGTACGGCGAAGCTGGCGGCTATGCGGCGGCGGCTGACTCCGTGGGATCGTGAAGGTTCCTCGACATCCCCCTCGACCCGCAGGAACAACGCCCAGACGCCGGCGACCAGGCCGGGAACCGCCATCAACGCATAGGTGCTGCGCCAGCCCAGCGACACGGTCAGAACGCCGGTCAAAAACGGGGCGGTCACCACCCCGAGATTGCCGAAGACGCCGTTGATGCCCAGGGCCCTGCCCCGGCGACGGATGCCCCGGCTGATCAGGGCCATTCCGGCCGGATGATAGATCGAGGCGGCCAGGCCCAACCCGGCCAGGGCGAATTTCAGGCCGCGGGGTCCGTCGGAGAATGCGGCCAGCAGGGCGCAGCCGGAAGTGCCCAGCAGACAGATCGCCAACATCCAGCGCGGACGCCAGAGGTCGGTCAGCAACCCCGCGGGCAGGGCGCCCAGTCCGTAGAGCAGATACATCCAGAAGCTCAGCCCGAGAACCTGGTCGAAGGGCAGCCCGAATTCGTCTTTCAGGACCAGGGCCAACGACGGAAAGACCAGCATGTAGAAATGGGAGAGGAAATGGGCGACCGCGGTCACCAGCAGGATGTTTTTTTCGCGGACGCTTTCGTTCACCGATCGCCTCCGCCGGACCACTCGGTCTCGCCACGGCCGAACAGGTGGTTCAGCCAACGCGCGGCCACGAAGAGATAATCGCTCAGACGGTTCAGGAAGATAACGGCCTCAGCCGGCACGACTGTCACGGCCGCCGCGGCCACCGCGCGCCTTTCGGCGCGACGACAGACGGTGCGGGCCACATGAAGCTCGGCGCCGCCGGGACCCCCGCCGGGCAGGATGAACAGGCGCAGCGGCGGCAACCCGGATTCGAGCCTGTCGATGGCGGCCTCGAGGGCGGCCGGATCTAGAGCTGGGGCTGCCTCCTCGCCGGCCGCGATCCTTTCCGAACGCCGGGGGTCGGCCAGCACCGCCCCCAACTCGAAGAGACTGCGCTGGATGCCGGTCAACTCGTCCAGCAGGCCGGAGGCCTCTGCGGCCAGTCCGGCCGCGGCGGCCTCGTCACGTCCGGCCGCGATCGCACGGCCGATATTGCCGTTCAGCTCATCGACTTCTCCGTAGAGATCGACCCGCGGATCCGACTTCGGAATCCGGTCCCCGCCAAAGAGGGACGTCTCGCCCGAGTCGCCTGTCCGGGTATAGATGCGGGCCATGATTCCTCCAATGCTTACTGCAGTCGCCGGATCGACGACCGGCTCTCATCCCGCAGAATAGCGCAGATCGCTCAGCGAACCAGAGTGAATCCGCGCGAGGCGACATCGGCCCCGTTGCGGACCAGGGCCCGGTAGACTCCGGCGGCCAGCGGCCGGCCGTCGTCGTCGCGACCGTCGAAGCGCCACGAACCGTCACCGGACGCCGACGCCGTCGCGCTCGCCCGGCGCAGGACCCGTCCGCGCAGATCGCAGACCACCACATCGAGAACGGCTCCCGGCTCGGCCGCGAAACCGATCATGACCGCGGGATTGGCGGGGTTGGGCCAGGGCGCGGCCAGGGTCAGGCCCGATGCCGGCGGCGAGGACGACACCCCGGTCGTCGCTTCCAGGGGCAGCACGATCTGCACGGGCTTGCGTCCCACCGGAATCGGGGCGGTCGTCAGCTCCGACCCGTCGGCGGCCGCGAAGACCCGCACTCCGGTCGCCCCGAGAGCCTGGTCGGCCAAGAAGATATGGTCCGCGCCGTCCCAGGCCAGGTCGGCGAAGTCGTAGCCCCCGGCGACGGCGACCACGGTCGCGGCAGTCGATCCCGCGGGATCGAACACGACCATCGAAGTGATGAAGGAAGCGTCGCTGACTATGGCGTAGGCCTGATCGGCGGCGACCAGGGTGAAATCGAGCAGATCCCCGCCCAGCAGGTCTCCCCCGATGATCAGTCCGCCGGTCGCGAGCGTGGCCAGATCGACGATTTCCAGTCCCCCGTCGGAGATGACGCCGAACCCGCCGGCGGTGCCGACCATCAGCCCGGAACCGTCTGCGGTGAGTTCGGGACGGGCGAAGGGATTGGCTCCGGCCAGGATGACCGGATCGACCTGCGGAGTGCCCGGATCCACATCCACCCAATCCCCGACGGACATGTCGAAGACCAGCAGATAGCTGTCGCCTGCCGGCTGATACCAGTTCGTGCGATCCAGACGCTGGCAGACGATGAAGAGCCGGTCGCCCACCACCTGGGCCCATCCGGTCTCGGGCAGACCGTCGGCGTCGGCGAATATCGCGGTCGAGATCTCGGCCAGGATCTCCCCGGTCCCGATATCGACGTTGAGCAGCAAGGCCTCGTCGTAGCAGGTGATCCAGGCCGTGCCGTCGGCAGCGAAGGCGATGTCCTGCGGATTGCGGCCGGTCCCGAGCGGGTACTGGGCCAGGGTCGCGTATTCGGCCGCCGGATCGAGGATCTGCAGATTGCTGCCTCCCCGGTCGACGACGAAGTAGAGCCCGTCATGCCAGCGGGCGACGGCGTCGCTGCCGACCGGTTCGACATCGACCGCGGCGGTCCAGGGAGCCGACCGCCCCACATCCGCCACCGAACCGTAGGCCGTGAAGTCGCTGGTGAGCACGGCGAAGGACTGCCAGGCGGCGACGGGGACGGCAAAGACAACCGATACGATCAGGACCGCCAGGGAAGTCAGCATGCCTGGTTTCGGGTTCATCGATTCTCCTCAGCGCAGTTGCATGGTGGCGCGGAAGGAGCGCCCGGGCAGCGGGTATCCCTCCACATCGTAGACGTCGTCATCGGTAAAGTTGAGCAGTTCACAGGTCAGCACTGCGTTGCGGCCGGCGGCGAATGCGGCGCCGGTCCAGGTTCGGGACAATGAGAAATTAAGCACGGTGCGCGAGCCGGCCTTTTCCATCTCGCTGTTGTAGCGATCGCGGTAGTTGGCGTCCTCGTGCGAGATCCTGACGGCGGCGCGCCATCCCGACCCCAACGGTTGCCGCAGTTGGAGCGATCCCTGCAACGGGGTCAGATACGGCAGATCCTTGCCTGCGTATGCCGGATCCGATCCCTTGTCCCGCGCGTCCTGCCAGGTCAGGGCCAGGGTCCAGCCGCCGCCCCCGGGCAGGGAACCGGCGGCTTCGGCCTCGATTCCGGCCGTGCGCACCCGGCCGAAGTTGAACGCCTTGCTGGTTCGCCAGGAGCTCTGGGTGTAGACGATGGTGTCGTCGATCCGGGTCACGAAGAAACCCAGGCGCAGGCGGGACTGGCCGCGGGATCGCCAGCGCATGGCCGCGTCCCAGGTGGAGATCCGTTCAGGCAGCAGAGCGGAATTGCCCTCGACCCCGCGGCGATCGCCGAAGAGTTCGGTCCAACTCGGAGCCCGCACCGAGCCCGAGACGTGGGCGTCGCAGAAGAGGCGCGCCGGCAGGATCTCCCAGACCAACCCCAGCGACGGCATGAAATCATTCCGCTGCACCGGTCCGCCGTAGGGCGGCGGCGGCAGATAGGGCAGAACGGCGACGGGCGGAAAATCGTCCTGGAGCCATTGCCAGCGCAGGCCGGGCATCAGGCTCAGCCGCGGACCGTAGAGATCGGCCTGCAGGGTGGCGAAACCGGTAAACGTGCTGCGCCGGCGCTGGGGATCGTCGAGCCCGGAGCGGCTCTCGTCATACCATTGCCGCCGCCAATCGGCCCCCTGGCTCCAGATCAGCCCGCCGCTGTCGCCCGCTTCGGCGCGGCCGCGCCAGACGGCCCGCAGCAGGAGATCGTCGCTGACGCCGTGGACGGTGCCCGGCGGCGTTCCCCCGACCTCGCCCAGTTCGTCGTGCAGACGCTGGTCGAGCCGGGCGGCGGCGATGTCCAGACTCAGGTTGCCCGAAGGCTCGATGATCGAGAAACGGCCGTCGGTGCGGACGTCGCGGGTCACCGCGTGGGGACTCTCGTAGCCGCCGACCGGACCCGGGCGCCCGGCATCCCGCCGGAAGAAACCCGCTGCGCCGTTTACCCGCCAACCGCCGCAGTCGGTGCGTCCGAGAGCCTGTCCGCCCCATTCCTCGAACCAGGCGTTGACCCTTTGGCGAACGGTATCGTCGGCGGGATTGGCGAAGGTCTGGTTATGATCGCGGAAATCGAAGCGATTGTCGGTGCGGCGGCCGTGCAGCATCAACATGGCCGAATCGTCGGGGCCGCCGCTCCAGCCGTGGACGATGCGCCCGCCCACGTCGCCGAAGGAGCCGGCGGTGACCATCAGGCTGGACTTATCGGATCCGGACTCGCGGCTGACCAGGTTGACCGCTCCCGCCCCGCCCGGTCCCCCGAAGCGGGTCGGCGCCAGACCGCGATAGACCTCGGCCTGGACATAGCGGTCCAGGGGCAGGGTCGAGAGATCGGCGGCGCCGTCACGGGCGTCGCTCAACGGAATGCCGTCGACCATCACCACGACCTGCGCGCCGCTGGAGCCCCGGATCGAAGGAGCCGTGCGGGCTCCCTGGCCGCCGAAGCGCCGCATCTGCAGACCGGCCACCCGGTCCAGCACCTCGGCCAGATCCAGGCCGGGTTCGGAGTCCAGCCGGACAACGGTCACCGACGCCGGAACCTGGGGCCGCGAGTCGGCCGCCGGCAGGGTGCAATCGGCGAAGACGGTGTCGGTGACCCCGCCGTCGAAAGGCTCGTCGGGCAGGATGAGTGGGATGTCGATCAGGGCCGCCTCGGCCAGCAGGGCCGAATCGAGCGGAGACTCGGCAAAGCCGGAGTCGGCGGCAAAGACAACGGCGTAGTCGGCGGCAACGCCGAAAGCCGGCGCGACAACCGGTAGAAGCAGGCATCCGAAAAAACGGATCGTGATCGAAAAACGAGCGGAATACACGCCAGGCACCTTATCCCACGAAGGCTCAGGCTGAAGCCCGGGATCGGTCTCCTGGCTTACGGGTCATCCTACTCCCCGGGCCTTCCCGGCCTTGTGGCCAGTGGCATCGATCCGGGTTTCGTCGCCGCTCACAGTGGCGGGGCCGCGCCGGAATTACACCGGCTTCCGTTTGATCGTCGAGCTGTGGACTTTTCCAGCTTAATCCGCGGGATGATCCCCGTCAAGAAGCCGCTGCCAGATGCGGGCGTGATCCTCCGGATCGGAGCTGGCCAACAACGCCTCCTCGGTGCCCGCGGGCGGATCCTCGGATCGCTGCTGGATCAGCGACGAAGGCCGGCAATCCAGGAACTCGGCTTCGGTCCAGGGCCGATAGCGGTTCCAGAATCCGAGATGCCACAGGAAGAAGCGTTCGACCCGCCCCTGCCCCTTCTCGTCGTCGCCGAAATGCTCGGTGGCCATCTCGTGGAAGCGGCGCATCATCCCCCAGCGCTCGGCCGGGGTCGGATACCAGGGACGGCCTTCCTTCAGTTCCTTGAAGATCCAGGGCTTGATCAGGGCGCCGCGGGCGGCGACCACTCCGGAAACCCCGGTCTCGCGCAGACGCAGCTCGTGATCCCATACGGTCAGGATATCGCCGTTGCCCAGGACCGGCACATCCACCGCGGCCGCCACCTCGCCGATAACTCCCCAGTCGGCGGCGCGACGATAACGCTGCTCGCGGGTCCGGCCGTGGATGCTCAGCACCGCGGCGCCGCCGTCGACCGCCTCGCGGGCCGTGGTCATGACGTTGATCTTCTCGGCGGACCAGCCGATGCGCAGCTTGACCAGCACCGGCACAGCGACCGCCTCGACCACCGCGGCCACGACACGCCCGAGCCGGCCGGGGCGCTTGAGCATCGCCGCGCCGGAACCGCGCCGCACCACGACGTCGATGGGACAACCGAAGTTCAGATCGACGTAGTCGGCCCCGTGATCGACGACCATCCGGGCGGCGTCGGCCATCACGCCGGGATCCTTGCCGGCGATCTGGATCCCGAATACCAGTTCATCGGGATGGTGGCGCAGCAGCGGCAACTCGGCGCGGCTGCCCTTGACCAGCTTGTGGGCCAGGGTCATCTCGCTGCAGGTGATGTCGGCGCCGTACTCGCGGCAGAGCCGCCGGTAGGGCAGGTTGCCGCCGGTGGCCATGGGCGCCATGGCCACAATGTCGCGGAAAATCGAATCGTCTCGGTGGCTGCTGGACATCTCGCTCCCCGGATGGATCGTGACGAGGCTGCGCATCAGGCAAGGCGGCCGCCTCCGACGGAGACGGCCGCTGATGAGGTCGGGACCGGGGCGGCGTCTAGCCGCCGTCGAGCATGGCGCCGTCGTCGTAGCCGTGCCAACCCTCGGGATCCTTGATGAACTCATGCGCGTTGGACAGCAATTGATAGTGGATCTGTTCCTCCGCGGCAAGGTGCTCGAATAGTTCGCGGGCCGGCTGCGACTCCATCTCGGCCGCGGCCGCCGAGTACATGGCGTATCCCTTGCGCTCGACCGCCATCGCACCCTGGAGGATCTCCAGATCCTCGGGATGGTACTTGTAGGGGTCGTGGGCATCGGCCAGGGCCTTCTCGAATATCTCGCGGGCGGGACGGTGCTCGTGGTCCTGGGCCTCGTTGAGCACCGAAAGATCGTGCTTCTTGAGCAGATCCTCCCGCAACTCGATCAGATGGGACCGATGTCCCTGCTCGTCCTTGGCCAGCGAGAGAAAGAGATTCCGCTCGACCGGGCTGGTGGCGGTTTCGGCCTTCTCGGCGAAGAATTTGATGCCTTCTTCCTCGAAGGCGATGGCGTCCTTCAGGATTTCGATGCATCGGCTGACGTCGTCACTCATTTCTGCCTCCATCATCTGATATCCCCCGCGGCCACGGGCCGCCACTGCCGCTCTCCAGGAAATGTTAATCCTTTCCCATAGTATTGCCAATCCGCGATAGCGCTTGTCAAACACTCTCTAAATCTGATAGGTTAATCGAATCGCATCTTATCAGTTTTTATGCTGCACAACGAATAGGCATAATCGGCGACGCCCCGCCAAAATCCAACGCCCCCCCTTCCGCGAGGAGGCCCTCATGGCGAAGCTTCAGAACGAGATGGCCAGGTTGATTCCGGTTTGGCGCAAGGAAATCGGCGGCCTGGTCAAGAAGCACGGCAGCAAGAAGATCAGTGATGTCAGTATCATCCAGGCCTATGGCGGAATGCGCGGGGTCAAGGGCATGGTCTGCGACACATCCGAAGTGCCGCCCGATGTCGGCCTGCTGATCCGCGGAACTCCCATCGGCAAACTCGCCGACAAGACTCCCGAGGACATCTTCTATCTGCTCTGCACCGGCTCCCTGCCGAACTCCCGCGACCGCAAGTCGCTGCAACAGGATCTGGAGGCCAGGGCCAGGATTCCCGCCTACGTGTGGAAAGTACTGGAAGCGATGCCGTCCAACTCGCATCCGATGTGCATGCTCGACACAGCCATCCTCTGCATGCAGCGGGAGAGCAAGTTCGTCGCCGCCTACAACGCCGGCATGATGAAGACGGAATACTGGAAGCCGACCATCGAGGACAGCCTCGACCTGCTGGCGAAACTGCCCGCCCTGGCCGCCGGCGTCTATCGCATGCGCTTCAAGAAGGGCCGCCGCATCCCGCCGAAGGCCGGGCTGTCCTGGGCGGAGAACTTCGCCCATATGCTGGGCATCAAGGATAAGAGCGGAGAGTTCGCCGACTGCATGCGGCTGTATCTGGTGCTGCATTGCGATCACGAGGGAGGCAACGTCTCGGCCCACACCTGCCATCTGGTGGGATCGGCCCTGAGCGACGCCTACTACTCGGTCAGCGCCGGGCTGAACGGGCTGGCCGGCCCCCTGCACGGCCTGGCCAACCAGGAATGCCTGAACTGGATCATCCAGCTGAACAAGGAGTTCCGCGGCCGTCCCAGCAAGGAGGACATCCGCAAGAAGGCCTGGGACACCCTGAACTCGGGCAAGGTCATCCCCGGCT
>CAZYDJ010000043.1:0-997 GCA_964646035.1 uncultured Fibrobacteraceae bacterium
GAACCGCTTGAAATGATCGTCCTGGCGTCTCTGATTCGGATAAGAGTCGATGCTCGTGTGTTCTATCGCATAGTTTCCGCAGACGGCATCGATTTCTCCATCAGCATCATCCTCGGGCCAGCGATCGATTGGCTTCCCGAGAACCTTGTCGGCGAACGCGCTGATTAATTTTCGCTCCAGTATTTCACGCATTTGATAACTTTCTGATTATCCGCTGATGATAATTGAAGCCATTGGCTGTTTTTAAGTAAAAAATATTGAATTGCACTACCAAGGTCCCCATTCGTCAGGCAAGGAAGTCCCGCCCGACGGGACGATCCGGCGCGGTGGAGATCAGGTGATGTTCAGGGGGATGACATGCGTTTTCCCCGGGGCGTCGCGGAGCCGTCGCGAGGACAGGGATGTCCGAGCAGGCGCAGCGCGAGAAAGGGCGGCGCCCGGAAGCGCCGCCCTTTCGTCCCCGGGGGAGACGCGTGTCATCCCCCTGAACCGCATAACCCGATCCCTCTACCGCCCCATCTTGTCCACTTCGGCGCAGGTCTTCTGGACCGCCGCCACGGACTTCTTGAACGCCTTGCGCTCATCGGCGTTCAGCTTGACGCGGATGATCTTCTCGACGCCGTTCTTGCCCAGGATCGCCGGCACGCCCACGAAGTAGCCCTTCACCCCATACTCGTTCTCGAGCAGGGTGCAGACAGGCATGATCTTCTTCTTGTCGAAGATGATGGCCTCGAGCATCTCCAGCGCCGACCAGGCGGGGCTGACGAAAGCCGAACCGCTGCCGAGCAGGCCGACGATCTCGCCGCCCGCCTTGCGGGTCCGCGCCTCGATCGTCATCAGCTTGCGCGGGTTGACGAACTGCTCGACCGGCAGCCCGGCCACCCGGCAGGCCGAACGGATCGGCACCATGGTGTCGCCGTGTCCGCCGAGGACCATCGCCTCGACGTTCTCCACCGCAGACCCGTAGACATTTCCGGGTCCGTCTTTCACCCTGCAG